>NZ_JBEXTT010000005.1:0-337704 GCF_040614155.1 Nocardiopsis sp. NPDC006139 | reverse complement strand
GGTGGTGGGCGCGGGGGGGGGGGCGAGTTGCATTTCTTTTTTCTGGTGGTTGGTGTCGGGGGGCGCGCCGCGGCGCGCCTACCCGGTGATCCCGTACCAGTGGCGCGCGGTGCCGCCCTCCACCCGGGCGAGCCCGGCCGCCGAGGTCGCGGCGGCGACGGCCGCGCGCAGCGAGCCCCAGGCGGTGGCGTGGTCGGCCGCGAGGCGGACGACCGGCCAGTTCCCGGCCAGCATCGCCCGTTCCGGACCGAAGGCCTCCAGCGCCCGCCCGACGTAGGGGGCCAGGGCGCCGGCGTCCCAGTCCCACCCGGTCAGCACGTCGCCCCCGACGGAGACCTTCACCGCGACCGAGGGCAGAGCCGCCAGACGGGCGATCCACTCCCCCCACGCCCCGGGGTCGGGGCGGCCCAGCGGCGGCGTGGCCAGGTGGTCCACCACGATGCCCAGGGAGGGGTGGGCCGCGGCCACCTCCTCCACCAGCCGCACGTGGGACTCGCCGGTCACGACGATCTCCCACACCAGCCCGGCCTCCCCCGCCGCCGCCATCACCCGCAGCAGCTCCCCGTCGGCGCGGGTGCCCGGCGGGACGGCCGCCCGCAGGCCCCGGACCAGCGGCGTCAGGGCGCGCACCCGCGCCAGCTCCCGCTCCGCAGCGCCGGCGTCGTCCAGCGGCAGCCAGGCCACCACGGCCCCGACCGGCGCGAAGGCCGCCGCGTACGCGTCCAGCCGGTCGTTCTCCGCGGGCCCGGCCGCGCACTGCACCAGCACCGTGCGCGCGATCCCGCCGGCCAGTTCGCGTTCCAGGTCGGCAGGGGCGAACGCGCGGTCGAGCACCGCCGTCCGCGGATCCCTCGGGCGCACCCCCGCGGGCCAGAAGTGCTGGTGGGCGTCCACCGCCCCGGACGGTGGTGAAGAGGTCTGCACGGGGGGTCTCCTCGCTCTGGACGACCGGTCCCCGAATTGTAGACAATAGATCGCTAGCTGATAGTCGAACCAACCCCACGCTCTCCCCTCCAGAGACGGTGAGAGCGGATGAGGCCTCATCGTCGGCCCCCGTGTGCTTCGGCATGGCGGCCGAGCCGCCGGTGCGGTCCAGGCCGGCCTCCCCGGAAAGCGGCCGTTGGAGCCGGCGGTACCGAATCCGGAATGGGGGCAAGGAATCCGGGGCAGGCGCCCGACACCACCGCGATCCGCACTACAGGTCGACCCCGGCCGGAACGTCTCCAGGGGCCGCCCGGTCACCCGGGGCGGCCCCTGATCGGCGCCCTCCGAAGCCTTTGTGGAGAACACCGGCCGATTCAGTCGACCTGGACCGTGACGGGCTCCTCCATTGAGAACGTGTCCTGGATCTCGACGGCCGTGATCTCGGTCCCCTCGGGAACGTCGAAGACAGCGGTCCCGGACTTCTGGTTCCCGGGATTGATCTGCTCCAGGAACAGGGAGTCCTCACTTCCCGTGGTCGACGCCGAGTGCGTGTTGCCGTCGGCGTCGATGAGGGACAACGCGCTGCTGTCGAAGGTCGTCGACTCGGTGCCGATGTTCTCGACGGTCAGCGCCACGAGTTTGAACTCGCCCTGAGGGCTCGTCTCTTCGTAGCTCGACGCCGTTTCGATCGATTCGATCGTGACGCGCCACTGCCCCAGGTCGGCGGGCTCCCCGAGACCGACAGAGGTCTCCTGGGCCCCGTCGCCGGACGTGTCCTCCGCAGGCCCCGTGAACGCGGAGAAGAACGCCCCCGTGCACGCGACCGCCAGAATGATGACCAGCAGGGCCGCGATCCCGCAACCGAGCAGCACCCAGGGCCACTTCTTCTTTCGCGGAGGGGGCGGTCCCTGCTGCCAGGGTGGCTGTGGCCCGCTCGGCGGCTGCGCTCCGCTCGGTGGTTGCTCGTACATGGGCGTACTCCTTCGAGAACGAAGGGATCGACCGGCCATCGATTCCTCCAGCCTTCACACAAGGATCGCCCAGCGACAGCCGAAAAATGGAATAAAAGCCCCAAAAACCACCGAAGGAGATCACAGATCAGCGGAAATTCCTGTGAATATCTCATCCACAGGAACAACCACAACAGACCGCATTCTCTCAACCGCAAAGGGCGACGACTTTCCCGAAAAACCGACTCGCCCACCCCTGGACGGATTCCTCGGAAAAAGACCTGCGGGTCTTCACTCCTCCCGAGACGACAACCCTAGTCCAACAGGATTTCCAGCGGGGCGCCGGCCCCGGAGACCTCCAGAACAGTGGACTGCGCCCCCTCGGGAAGGTCGAAGGCGACCGTGCCCGTCACCCGGTTCCCGGGGTTCACCTGCTCCGAAGACAGGGCATCGTCGGCGAGGATCGAAGTGTCGGCCTCGTGTCTGTTGCCTTCCGCATCGATCAGGGTCAGATCCTCCTCGGAGAAGTGACCGACCTCGCGCCCGATGTTCTCGACGGTCAGGCCGACGAGGTGGAACTCTCCTTGGGCTTCCTCCAGGGAGTACCCGTCACCGTAGGTGGGAGAGGTCTCCACCGAATCGACGGTGATGCGCCAGTCGGCCATGACCCCGGGCTCCCCGATGCCTATGTCCTGACTCTCGCCTTCGGCACTGGTACCACCGTCACCATCGCCGGGGGCATCAGGACCTCCCGAGGTGTCCTCGGAGGTCCCGGCCCCGCCCTCGCCGCTCCCCGAGGGACTCAGGACGGTACCGAAGAACGAGGCCGTGCAAGCGACCATCAGGATGAGGACCAGCAGAGCGGCGATCCCACAGCCGAGCAGGACCCAGGGCCAGTTCCCCTGGGACGGCGGGGGTCGCCGCCACGGTTGCTGTGGCTCGCCGGGGGGTTGCTCGTACATGGACGCCCCTTACCGAAAGACGGCGGAATCGACTCTCCACCGACCGCTCAATCCTCATTCAAGGATCCTCCATCCGAAGAAGAAAAATCGGCAATCCCCTCCAAAGATTCATTGAAGGGTCTCCAAGGCCAGGAAAACGCCTATTCATATACCACCCCAGGGCGGCCCGACCCTCCCAGCATTTCTCCAGACCACCCGGCAGGGTCGACTCGGTTTTTCAGAGCAGACCCCGCGCAACCCCCATCCGAACAGAATTCGGAATCGATCGGTTTCGGATGCCCGACGCCGCGCATGATCCAGGAGAGCACGCGATCGCGCGGGGCAGAAGTAGGGTCCAACAGGTCCTGGGCGCCGTCTCGGCTTTTTCGAACGTGCTCGACCATGGGCTCGTCCCCGATGACCTCCAGGGCCGGGAGACGGTCCTCGCGGCAATGCCTCGCGCTGATCCACGGACGCCTCTGCCCTATCACCGCCGCACCGTCCGCCCCGGGGGTTCCCGGGGCGGACGGTGGGGTGCGGGTCAGGCCGGCGGGGCCGAGGCCGTCCAGTACAGGGCCTGGGCCACCTGGGCGAAGAGGCCCTTGGGGTGGTGGCGGAACATCGGCTCGGTGCCGAAGAGCACCACCGCGGCGCCGTCCGCCGTGCCGCTGACGACCGCGGCCCGCCCGGCGGCCGCGTCCGGGCCGCCCGCGCCGTTCGCGTCGGCCCGCCAGTGCCCCGCCACCAGCGGGTCGTCGGCGTAGGTCTGCTCCACCGAGACCCCGGCGCCGAGGTCGGTGAACCAGCCCGGCGAGTACACGAACGTGTGCCCGCCCGTGCCGGTGAGCACGCCCTCGCCCGCCTCCGCGGCCACCACGCCGTTGGCGTCGGAACGGCCCGCGGCGCGGGTCACGTCCAGCAGCCCCGCCTGGTCGTTGAGCCGGGCGCCCGTCGCGCCGCGACCGACCAGGCCCCCGCCTCCGGCGAGGAACCCGTCCAGGGCCGCCCGGGCGCCGGCGTCCAGGTCGGCGTACACCAGGCCCGAGCCCGCGTACAGCACGTCCACGTCCGACCAGTCGAACCCGCCGTTGAGCACCGCGGTGGACACCGGCACCAGGTCGAAGCCGAGCGCCTGGAGCGTGAACACCTCGTCGGCGGCGCCCGCCACCGCCACGGTCACCGGTTCCAGGGCGGTCCCGCCCGGCTCGTCGGCGGCCGCGAACACCGCCCCGTGCCGGTCGGCGGCCTCGGCGACCGCCCCGGCCGCCTCCGGCGCGACCACCGCGCCGCCCCCGTCCCAGGTCACCGCGGCCCCGGCCGCGAGCAGGCCGTTGAGGGCCGCGGCGTCGGAGCCGTCGGCCACCTCCAGCCGCCACCCGGCCGCGCCGGGCTCCTCCACCCGGCCGGTGGGCGCGGCCGCGGCCACCGGCCCGGTCGGCGCCGCCACCGCCTCCTGGACGGGGTCGACCCGGGCGCCCCACAGCAGGCCGTGGCTCCATCCGGAGATGTCGTACATCGCCTCCACGTCGCCGCTGATGTCGCGGCCCGCCTCCAGCAGCACGTTGGCCATGCCGCGTTTGGGCTGGTGCATGTCGATCACGTAGGACCCCGCCGGGTAGGTGCTCCCCCCAGCGGTGAACCCCTCCTCCGCGCGGTCCACCCGCACGTCGTTGGCGATGAGGAAGTCGACCAGCCGCGCGGTGGCGCGGTCCCGTCCCGGGAGCACGTAGGCCCGCGGGAACTCGGTGGTGTACACGTCCTCGGGGCCGAACCCGGGCACCCACCCCTGGGGCGGGACCACCTGCTCCTCGCCGGCCGCGCCGCGGCGGAACACCTCGATCTGGTCGGCGATCAGCTCCTCCCGGTTCTCCCGGGCGAACTCGATGGTCGCCTCGATGGTGGCGGCGGAGATGTCGGTGTTGATGGACGAGCGCCGCCGCAGCTCCTCCTCCGGCAGGTCCCTGTAGTCGGCGTTGTTGACCCGCATCGGGAACTCGACCGTGGCCGAGGCGACCGCGCCCTGGTAGGGCGCGTACATGGGCGTGAAGATCGGCGGCCAGTCGTCCCAGCCGTCGGCGCTGTCCCGGAACGGGATCTGCGGCGGCCGCACCCCGTCGTCCTCGGGCGTGTAGCCCAGCTCCAGGATCGCCTCCTCCATGGCCAGGGCGTTGGCGTAGGTGTTCTTGATGAACAGGTCGTACTCGTAGTTCTGGCCGTGCGGGGGCGTGCACGGCTCGATGAGGGTGCCGTTCACGTACCCGTGCTGGTCGACCATGACCAGCGGCTGGGTGTCGATCATGACCTGGCGCACCGCCGCGGTCTCCGGCTGGGACACCGTCACGAAGTCCCGGTTGAGGTCGAACCCGGCCGCGTTGGCCCGGGTCCCGGCGACCCGCCCGTCGGGGTTGGCGGTGAGCACGAAGTACAGCCGCGCGCCCTCCAGCAGCTCCTCGGTGGCGGGCTCCTCGCTGTGGGCCAGCTCCTCGATGACGCGCAGCGAGGCGTCGGTGCCCTCCCACTCGTTGCCGTGGATGTTGGCGTTGACGAGCACCGGGGTCTTGTACCGGTCGGACAGGGTGCGGTCGCGGGCGGCCCGGGCGGGGTCGTCGGCGATGAGCTCGCGCATCCGCCGCTGCTGGTCGGCGCGGGCCCGGTTCTCCGGCTCGGTGAGGGTGACCAGGTACAGGTCCCGGCCGCGGGTGCTGGTGCCGATGATCTCGGCGCTGACCCGGTCGGAGTCGTCCATCAGCTCGTTGAGGGCCGGGGCGAGGTCGTGGTACGGGGTCAGGCCCAGTTTGACGGAGTGGTCGCCGGGGTCCTCGGGGTGGACCGGCAGTTCGCTCTGGCGCGGGTAGGGGGTGTCGGGGTCCACCCCGGGCACCTGCGGCGGGGCGGGGGCGGTGAGGGTCCGGGCGGGGTCCTGGAGCGGGACGGCCGCGACGTCGTTGCGTTCGGGCCCGTTGCCGTGCTCGCGCAGGGCGGGGTCGGCCAGGACCGGGGCGGGGGCGCTGAGCACGCCGGCGGCGACCACTGCGGCCACGGCCGTCAGGGCGGCCCTCCGGCGGAGGGGCGGGGGTGGGTACACGGGGGTCCTTCCTGGGGGCTTCCCTGCTTCCTACCCCCGAGTGGCCGGTGGGACAAGGCGGTCCGCCGTGAAAACCGTGTTGCGTGCGGCGTTCCGCCGGATGACCGCCCCTTGGGGCGGGCCCGGCGCCGGCATGGGCCGCCGTTTACCCGCTCCTGGGGTCCGGTCGGTACGGATCCGCCGTGGGGGTCGCCACGCTCCCCCGGATCCCCTGTCCTGTAGGGGATCGCGCCGACGTAATCCGGATCACGGAATTCCTCGGGGAAAGCGGGGATTTTCCCGGCCCCCGACCCTTGTTGGAGCCGGGAGTGCGGCCCTTCGGGGTCAGTCCACGGCGCCCCGTCCGAAGACGGTTCACGGCGCCCGCGCACCGCGCGTTCAGCGCACCCCTGACCATCCCGATCCGGTAATGGAGATTCCCCGGTGACCCTTGCCTCCGTGCGCCCCGATCGCCGCCACGCGGCGACCCCGACAACCGTTCCCGCGCCCGCGCCCCCGGCCCCGACCGCCACGGCCCCCGCGCCGACCCCGACCGCCGCGGCCCCGACCGCTCCGGCGGCCCGCCCCGCGCCGGGCCGGGCCCGCGCCCTGCTGCTCGTCATCGTGCTGGGCGCCCTGTCCGCCATCGGCCCGCTGGCCACCGACCTGTACCTGCCCGCGCTCCCGGCCATCGCCGCCGACCTGGGCACGAGCGAGTCGGCCGTCAAGCTCACCCTGACCTCGGTCATGGCCGGCATGGCCCTGGGCCAGCTGGTGGTGGGCCCGCTCAGCGACCGCTGGGGGCGCCGCCTCCCGCTGCTCGTCGGCACCGCCGTGTTCACCGCGGCCACGGTCGCCATCGCCTTCTCGCCCACCGTGGAGGTCTTCACCGTCCTGCGGTTCCTCCAGGGGCTGTCGGCGGCCGCGGGGCTGGTCGTGTCCCGCGCGATCGTGAGCGACGTCTTCGACGGCGAGGCCGCCGCCGTGTTCTTCTCCCGGCTCGTGCTGCTGTCGGGGCTGGCCCCCATGCTCGGGCCGATCCTGGGCGGGCAGCTGCTGCTCCTGGGCCCCTGGCCGGTGCTGTTCGGCGCCCTGGGCGCGGTCGGCCTGCTCACCACCGCCCTGGTCTGGTGGGCGCTGCCCGAGAGCCTGCCCCGGGAGCGCCGCACCGCGGTGGACCCGCGCGGCCAGCTGCGGGTGTTCGGCGCGCTGCTGCGCGACGCGCGGTTCCTGCTGCCGACCCTGACCCTGGCGCTGGGCTTCGGCATGTCGTTCACCTACATCTCCGCGTTCTCGTTCGTGTCCCACAACGAGCTGGGCGCCGACGCCCAGCGGTTCGCCCTGGTGTTCGCGGTGACCACGCTCGGGATGATCCTGGGCAACCAGGTCAACGCCCTGCTGGTGCGGCACGTGGAGATCCACCGGCGGCTGCTGCTGGGCCTGGCCGGTTCGATCGCGTCGGTGGGGGCGCTGGTCGCGCTGGACGCCGCCGGCGCGGCGTCGCTGCCGTCGGTGACCGCGGCCCTGTTCGTGATGATGCTGTTCACCGGGCTGGTCTCGCCCAACGCCACGGCGCTGGCGCTGGCCCACCTGCCCGCCGACCGGGCCGGGAGCGGCTCGGCGCTGCTGGGGACCCTCCAGTTCGGCCTGGGCTCGGCGGTGGCGGCGCTGGCCGGCTGGGGCGGCGCGGTGACCCTGGCGGGCATGAGCACGGTGATGCTCGCCTCCGCGGTGGGCGCCGCCGCGGTGTTCTCCCTGACGGCGGTCGGCGCGCGACGCGCCCGGACGCGCGCCGCGTGAATACCGGGTGGATGTCGGCACGGGCCGTTAACCTGGGCGGTTCGTGCAAGGCGACCAGGGGGGAAGCGGCATGTCCACCTTTCCGAACCCGCAGGCCCGTCCGCTGACCGGGCGGGGACCGGCCGACTGGCAGGAGGCGCTGGCCCGGTTGTCCCGGGGGACGGGGGCCGCGTGGCTGACGGCGGTGCGCCCGGACGGGTCCCCGCACACCCGGCCGGTGCTGGCGGTGTGGGTGGACGGCCAGCCGTTCTTCGCCTCGGGCGCGGGCACCGCCAAGTCACGGCTGCTGGCCGGGGCCCCGCGGGTGAGCCTGGCGTGCACGGTGGCGGGCATGGACGCGGTCGTGGAGGGCACGGCCGAACCGGTCCGCGACCGCGACCGCCTCACCTGGGTGGCGGCCGCCTACGCCGAGCACCACGGCTGGGCCCCGGTCCCGGGCGAGGGGGAGCTGACCGGCCCGGAGGGCGCCCCGACGGCGGGGCCGCCCCCGTACGGGGTGTACACGGTGGTGCCCTCCGACGTGTACGCGTTCCCCACCGACGAGGACGGCCCGGCGCCCACCCGGTGGCGGTTCGACGTGTGGCCGTGATCACCGTGAGGTGAAACGCCCGATCTCAGGGGTAAGGGTTCGCTGAAGACAAAGGACGGTACAGCCTCGACCCCCCTTGTGGAGGCGGACCCATGCGAACGAAGATCGTCATCTCCACCCTCGTCGTCGTCTGGCTGGTCATCGGCGTGATCGCCGTGTTCCAGCGCGGACTGTTCAGCGACGAGCCCTCGTGTTCCAACGTCGGCTACACCCTGGGCACCGTATTCGTCGGGCCGCTGAACTACATGGGCGTGAACCCGACCATCGAGTGCCCGCCCCTGCCCGAACCCTCGGAGTGACCCGCGGGTCCCCGGCCGTGCCGGGGGATCACCTCCCCGGCACGGCGCCGCGCCCCCTCAGTCCGGCAGGCGCTCGACGAGTGCCCGCCGGCTGTCCGCCGGCGGGTGGCGGGCGCCCGGACCCGGCGGGACGGCGGCCGGGGCCCCTCCAGAGCCCCGGCGCGCCGCCGCACCGCGCGCCGTACCCGGCGCTCCGCGACACGGGCCGCGCGCTCGCCGCGGGGTGAGCGCGGGGCGGCCCGCCGGGGGCGGTCCCGCGGGCCCGCCCCCGGTACCCGCCCTACCGTCAGGCGCGAACGGTGAAGGGGGCCCGCAGCAGGTCCTCCTCGCGGGAGGACGGGCCGACCCGCAGCTCGAAGCCGCCCGGCTCCACCCGCCGCACCCCTGCGGCGTCCACCAGGGTGCAGTCGGCCACCGGCACCTCCAGCGCCACCCGCCGGACCTCCCCCGGGGCCAGCTCCACCTGCCGGAAGGCCTTGAGCTCCCGGTCGGCCCAGGTGACCGAGGTGACGGTGTCGGAGACGTACACCTGCACGGTCTCCAGCACCGGCCGGCCGCCGGTGTTGGCGACGGTGACCTCGGCGCGCACGGTGTCGCCCGGGCCCAGGTCGGCCTCGGCGACCACCAGGTCGGAGTACTCCACCCGGGTGTAGGACAGCCCCTCGCCGAACGCGAACGCGGGCCGCTGGGTGAGGTCGGCGTACCGGTCCCCGTGCTGGCCGCGCACCTGGTTGTAGAAGGTCGGCTGCTGCCCGGCGTGGCGGGCGTAGGAGACGGGCAGCCGGCCGGACGGCTCGATCAGCCCGAGCAGCAGTTCGGCGACCGCCCGGCCGCCCTGCATGCCGGGGTTGGCGGCGTGCACCAGGGCGGCGGCGTTCAGGGCCGACTCCGGCAGCACCAGCGGCTTGGAGGAGACGACCACGACCGTCATCGGCGTGCCGGTGGCGGCGAGCGCGTCCAGCAGGGCGGTCTGGGCGCCGACCAACTCCAGGGTGGCGGTGGAGCGCCCCTCCCCGACCAGCTCGATGCGGTCGCCCACGACCGCCACGACGTGGTCGGCGGCCTCGGCGGCGGCGACCGCCTCGGCGATCATCGCCTCGTCCGGTTCGGCGGGGTGGACCACGGGCGGCCGGGGCTGGCCGTCGGGGAAGGCGGCCCCGGCGGGGTCCGGTCCCAGGCTGCAGATGTCGGCCCCGCGGGCGTGCACGACCTTCCAGCCCTCGGGCGCGTGGTCGCGCAGGCCGTCCAGGACGGTGCGGGTCAGTTCCCGGGGGTGGCCCTCGGGCAGCCAGTCCACCTGGCCGGAGGCGCCCGCCCAGTCGCCGAGCTGGGTGTGGGGGTCGTCGGCGTTGGGGCCGACGACGGCGATGGTGCGGGCGGCCTCGCCGGTGCGGGCCACGGCGCGGCCGTCGGGGCCGGGGGCGCGCTCGTCGGTGAGCGGCAGCGTTCCGTCGTTGGCGAGCAGGACCAGGGAGCGGCGGGCGACCTCCAGGTTGAGGTCGGTGTGCTCCCGGCGGCCGATGACGGCCCGCTGGCGGGCGGGATCGGGGTGGCGGGGGTTCTCGAACAGGCCCAGCTCGAACTTGAGCGCGAGGATGCGAGCGACGGCGGCGTCGATCTCCTCCTCGGCGAGCATGCCCCGGGCGACGGCGTCCTGGGCGCCCTCGAAGAAGCCCGGGGTGGTCATGACCATGTCGTTCCCGGCCCTGACGGCGGCGGCCGCGGCGTGGGTGTGGTCGGGCTGGATCTTCTGCTCCCACACCATGCGGCCGACGTTGTCCCAGTCGGTGACGAGGGTGCCGGTGTAGCCCCACTCGCCGCGCAGCACCTCGTCGAGCAGCCAGGAGTTGACCGTGATCGGCACCCCGTCCATGGACTGGTAGCCGAGCATGAAGGTGCGGCAGCCCTCGCGGGCGACCCGCTCGAACGGGGGCAGGAACCAGGAGCGCAGCTTGCGCCGGGAGATGTCGGCCTCGGTGGCGTCACGGCCGCCCTGGGTCTCGGAGTACCCGGCGAAGTGCTTGGCGCAGGCCAGGATCGCGGTGGGGTCGTCGAGGCCGTCGCCCTGGTAGCCGCGGACCATGGCCGAGGCGAACTCGCCGATCAGGTGGGGGTCCTCGCCGAAGGTCTCGCCGACCCGGCCCCAGCGCAGGTCGCGGGTGATGCACAGGACCGGGGAGAAGGTCCAGTGGATGCCGGTGGCGGCGACCTCGACGGCGGTGGCGCGGGCGGCGCGCTCGATGAGCCCGGGGTCCCAGGTGGCGGCCATGCCGAGCTGGGTGGGGAAGACGGTGGCTCCCTCCCAGAAGGAGTGGCCGTGGATGCAGTCCTCGGCGATGAGCAGGGGGATGCGCAGCCGGGTCCGCTCGGTGAGGGCGGCGGCCTCCAGGACGAGCTCCGGGGAGGTGTGCAGCAGGGAGCCGGCGTGCATGTCCTCGACCAGGGGGCGCACCCCGCCCCGGGCGTCCAGCTGGAGCATCTGGCCGACCTTCTCCGGCAGGGTCATCCGCGCGACCAGGTCGGCGACCCGTTCGGCGACGCTCAGCGCGGGGTCGAGGTAGGGGTGCGGGGCGTTCACCAGGGGTTCCTCCTGCGGTGGCGGATTGTAGCGGTCGGTCACGGACAGGCATGGGAGCGATCCCACGGCGTCTACGCTACGACATCGGGCCATGGGACGAGGGGGCGGGGACGCGTCATCCCCTCGCCGGCCGCGCACCCCCGTCCCGGCGTCCGGAAGCCCGCTCCCCACAGGCCCGGCCGCGCGCTCCGAGAGGGGCCGGGCTCAGGCGATCGGTCCGAACAGGTCGGTGCGGTCCAGGTCCCCGGTGTCCAGGGCGTCCAGGGCGGCGCCGATCCTGCGCTCCTCGTACCCGAAGTGGGTCTCCATGACCGCCTCGATGCCGTCGAGGTGGCGGTGCAGCTCCTCGGCGTCCCCGCCCCGCTCCAGGGCCTTCTCCAGGGCGCCGATGAGGTGGTCGAGCATGGAGTGGTCCTGCTTGAGCTGCGCGACGACCGGGGCCAGCCCCGGGTCGGCGGCGACCAGCAGGGGGAAGAGGGTGGTGTCCTCGCTGCGGTGGTGGCCGGTGAGGGCTCGGCAGAACCCGTGGCAGTACAGCAGCAGGTCCTGTGCCGCGCTCCCGGTGTCCTCACCGCGGTCGACGGCGGCCCGTGCGACGCCGATCGCGTCGCGCAGCCTGCGGTGGACCGCCTCCAGCTCCCGCCGCCACGCCGCGGCGCGTTCCCCGCCCATCGTCCCCCTCGTCGCCTCGGTCCCCGTGAAGGATCTCCGGAAGGCTAGCAGCCGCGGGGTCAGGCGGCGGGCAGGCGGTGGCGGGCCGCGAACAGCCACAGCTCCCGGTACGCCGGGACGGTGTCGGTGGTGCGGCCCGGACCGCTGGCGGAGGCCGCCCCCGGCCAGGTGTGCCCGCCCCGGGCCACCACCAGGTGCCGGACGTCGGCGCCCCCGGCGCAGCCCGTCCACTCCAGCGCGGTCACGTCGGGTCCCAGCCGCTCCGCCCGCGGACCCCGGAGGCAGCCGTTGGCCGCGGCCCGGTCGGCGTTCCACCGGGCGACGTCGGGCAGCCCGCGCCCGGGGTCCCCGGTGTAGGGGATGGTCTCGTCCGCCGTGCCGTGGAAGGAGACCACCGGCACCGCCCGGGAGGTGTCGCACTCCAGGCCGTGCGGGTAGAAGGCCGCCGCCACCGGCGCGATCGCCGCGATCCGCCGCGGCGCCGCGCAGGCCAGCACGGCGGTGAAGCCGCCCCCGTTGGACATGCCCGCGGCGTAGACCCGGGTGCGGTCCACGCAGGTCAGCGACTCCACCGTGTCCAGGAGCGCGTGGGTGAAGGCGACGTCGTCGGCCCCGGGCGGGGAGTAGGGGGCGCCCTGCCAGGCCGACCGGTCGTCCTCGCCGGTCAACGCGTCGGGCAGCACCACCACCGCGGGCAGCCCGGTCAGCCCCGAGTACCCGGCCATGCCCTCGGCGCTGCCTCCGCGCCCGTGGTAGGCCAGCAGCACCGGCCAGGCGCGGCCGGGGGTGTACCCCCGGGGCAGGTGGACCAGGTACTCGCGCTCCACACCACCGCTGACCAGGGAGTACCGCACCGCCTCCCCCGGCTCCTGGGGCGCGGGCAGCCCGCAGCCCGTGGAGCGGTACCCCGGGTCCGGGTCGTGCGGGACCGCCGCGCCGGGGGCGGCCACGGCCAGGGCCGCCAGGGCGAGCACCAGCACCGAGCGGACGAGCATGCGCAGGGGCACGCGATACTCCTTCCGGCGACGACATTCGGACAACGGAGACGTTATCGACTTCCCGGTTATAAATCGGTTCTCTCGCGCGCGGCTGTTTTGCTACGTTCGACCCGCGGGCCGTGGGACTTCGGCCGTGACTTCCGAGAACTGCCTTGTACGCACCATTCACGCCGGTCACGCCTACATCACCCCGGTCCGCACCCCTTCTTCTCCCTCCCGGACCCTCCCCGAACGATGACCGACACCTACACCGACCTGCTGGCCTGCGAGGACCTGCTGCTCTTCGCGGCCGCGGCGATCTCCTCCACCGGTCAGCACGAGTTCCACGTCGACGCGGAGGGCCAGCGCCTGTCCCTGGACTTCCTGCACGAGTACGTGCACGGCACCCTGCCCGACCTGTACGCGCTCATGCTCACGCTGCACGTCAACGACCACAACGCCGCCCGGATCGTGCACACCCTGCTCGCGCACCCGCGCCCCGGGCAGGACCCGGATGCCCGGGACCGGGAGAACTCCCTGATCCGCCGTCGGCTGGCGCTCATGCCGCCCCAGCGCGTGTACCGCCTGTTCCGGGCCCTGGCCGCCGAACGCGTCAACAACCGCCGCACCCGCGCGGTCATCCGCGCCTGGATCGCACGGCGCCCCCTGGAACTCGACGCCCTGAAGTACCGCGACGGCCTGCGCGCCGCCGTCCGCCACGCCCGCGTGCGGCTGCCCGGCGAGGTGGCCCGGTTCCTGTTCTCCTCCCCCGCCGTCCGGCGCTCCCTGCCCTACACCGCCCCGCTGCTGGAGGCCCACCGCCGCGCCCACTACTCGGCCCGGGCCCTGTACGGCCTGCCCTTCACCGTCGCCGAGGGGTTCGCCGCCCACCACCGGGTGCCCCGGGCCGTGTTCCTGGAGGGCATCGCCGAACACGCCACCGCCGCCGAGCGGCTGCGCCTGGACCGCACCGCGCGACGGCACGGACTGGACTCCCCATTGGCCGACCCGGGCTCGGCCCCGCTCCTGCGGCTGTGCTCCCACGTGCTGGCCCTGCCGGTCGCCGAACGCCGCGAGCGGCGCGCGGAGCTGGAGTCGGCGCTGGAGCGGGCCGCCCGGCGCACCGCCGGCCCGCTGGCCGGCACCTGGCCCCGGACCGCCGCCGTCCTGGACGACAGCTACTCCTCCATCGGCTCGACGGCGCGCCGCAACCGCCCGCTCGCCCTGGCCCTGGCCTGCCACCACCTGCTGCGGGTGCTGTCCCCGCAGGGGACCTCGCACTGGGTGTCGGGGCACACCGACCCGCTCACCGTCCGCCCCCAGGGCCCCACCCGGCTCGCCGAGCCCGTCCTGGACGCCCTGGACACCGGGCCCGCCCGGGTGGTCGTGGTCTCCGACGGGTACGACGACACCCCGCCGCTGCTCTCCGACGCCCTCCTGCTGTGGCGGCGGCGCGTCGACCCCGACCGTTCGGTGACGATGGTGCACCTGTCCCCGGTACTGGACGACTCCTGGTCCCCGCACCGGCTGTCCCCGGCCGTGCCCACCATCGGCCTGCACGACCCCGCGGTGCTGCCCTCCCTGGTGGAGCTGGCCCGGTTCGGCGAAGGGCGGCTGGGCCTGTCCGACCTGCGCGCGCACCTGGTGGCCACCGCCGACACCCTGCTGGCCGCCGACCGGCGGAAGGGGGCGGCGTGAGCGACGCCCAGGGCCTGGACCTGACCGGGGTCACCACCGGCACCGCCCAGCAGTGGGGCGCCGTCCGCCTGGTGCCGCTGCTGCGCGCCGCGCCGGTCCCGGGGCTGCGGCTGCACCCGCTGGCCGCCGACGACCTGCGCGACGACCCGCCCCTGGCCCGGGAGTACGCGGACGCGTGCTGCTACGTCCCGCACGCCTACGTGCTGACCTGGCAGGAGGACGACGCGCCCAGCGCCGCCTACGGGACCCGGATCGTTCCTCCCGGGCGCTCGTCGGCGCCCCGGCGCATGCACCTGGACCCGCGCGGCCGCGGCGTGCGCACGGCCTACCGGGGGCGGGGCCGGTTCCTGCCGATGCGCCTGGCCGTGGACGGGCTGCTGTCGCTGTTCTCCGGCGGACCCGAGATCGCCTGGGCGGAGTGGTCGCGGCACCTGCTCCTCCAGGGGCTGTCCGCCCCCGCGATGGACACCTACATCGGTGCGGAGATCCACGGCCTGGCCGCGGCGCTGCGGGTCTTCGAGATCCACCGGGACCAGTGCGGTGTGGCGGTGTACGTGGCCGACGCCCTGGCGTCGGTGCACCTGTACCCGCACCCGGACGACTACCGGGCGCTGCACACGAGCATGCTGATGGACCTGTTCGGCGAGACCCTGTACACCTACGGGATGCTGCGGGCGACGGTCCCCCCGCTGTACACGCCGTTGCGGGAGTCGCGGGTGCGCTCCCTGGCGGACCTGCGCCGGGAGGTCGCGCGCAGCCGCGACCGGACGCGGGAGGGCCACGACTCCCTGATGCTGTCGGCGCTGACCGACGGGCTGTACCGGAGCGGGCGCGGTGTGGACTTCGGCGGATGGGAGCACGCCGGGCCGGACGGCGGGGACCGCCGGCCCCGGTTCCGCACGGGGTGGCTGGCCCCGGAGCCGACCCGCGGGGACGACCTCCACGTCGGCGAGGTGATCCAGGACCGGCACGGCCGGACCGCCTACCTCAAGACACTGCGGCTGTCGGCCGCCCAGGCGCGGCAGGCCCGCCTGCTGTACGCGCTGGGCGCGGCGCAGTGGCGGCTGAAGCAGGCCGCCGCCGACCTCGGGATCACGGAGCCGGCGCTCGTCGACCGGCTGGACCGCGCGGGGCTGGGCCACCTGCTCGCCCCGGGCCTGCTGCAGGCCCACCGCACCGAACGCCGCCGCGCGGCCCGGCGCCGCTGACGCGGGCGCGGGCGCGGCCGACCGGCCCGCCGGCGTGCGGCGGCGAGAGGCAGACCGACGTGCGGCGGCGGGCGGCGGCAGACAGGCCGACGTGCGATGGCGACAGGCAGGCCGGGCGGCGGGCGGGCCGGGCGGCGGGCGCGGCCGCTCAGCGGTCGGCGGACCGGCCGTCGGCGATACGGCGTTCGACGCCGTCGAGCAGCCAGGACAGGCCCTCCTCGAAGACCTCCTCCGTCCCCGGGCCCGGTTCGGTGAGGCGCTCGACCGCGGGGAACCGGCCGGAGGGCGCGCGGTCGGCCAGGTACTCCAGCTGGGCGTCCGACCAGGCGCGGCCGCCCGGGGCGACCCGGCGGGCGGTGCGGTCGGCGTCCACCGCCCGGGCGGCGTGGCCGCGCACGTAGCCGTCCACGGCCCCGATCACCGCGAGGGCCTCCCGGTCGGCCAGGCCGGTGCCCCCGAACACCCGCAGCGCCGAGTCGGTCCAGGCCAGCGCGCCCGGGCCGACGGGGCGCTCCGTGCCCATGAGGTCCACCAGCCAGGGGTGGGCGCGGTAGCCCGCCAGGTCGGCGCGGGCCCAGGCCGCCACCTTGTCCCGCCAGGTCCCGGGCAGGGTGTGCGGCAGCGGCGCCTCCGCGATCACCGTGTCCACCATCAGGGCCAGCAGGGCCGCCTTGTCCGGGATGTAGGTGTACAGGGTGGCCGCGCCCACGCCCAGGGCGGCGGCGACGCGGCGCATGGACAGGGCGGCCAGGCCCTCCTCCTCCGCGACCGCGGTGGCGGCGTCGACCACGCCCCGGACGGTGAGCCGGTGCCGGGGCCCGCGCCGGGGCGGCTCGATGCCGTTCCACAGCAGGTCGAGGATCGGCCGCGGGTCGTCCTCGGTCGCCACTGGCGCCTCCCGTCCCCCCGACGTACATTGAAACTCCGAACGTTGTACGGAGTATAGCCGGGAGGCCCCATGACCACCCCGCCACCACCCCCCTCCCCCGGCCGGGCCCGGGCCGGAGCGGTGGCCGCGGCCGCCGGGTTCGCCCTCCTCGCCGCCTTCGCGCCCCCGCCCGCGGTCCCGCCCGGCGCGGCGCTGCTGCTGTGGGTGCTGCTGCGCGCCACCGGGACGCCGCTCCCGGCCCTGGGCCTGACCGGCGGAGCCCGGTCCGCACTGGCGGCCGCCGGGACCGGGCTGGCCGCGGTGCTGGCCGGGGCGGTCCCGGTCCTGGGCGCGGCGCTGGCCCTGGGCGCCTGGACCCCGGCCGCACCGCCCGCGGCGGCCTGGGGCGCGGCCGCGCTGGCGCTGGTCGCGGTGGTGCTGCCCGAGGAGGCGGTGTTCCGGGGCTACGTCCAGTACGCCCTGGGCACCCGCCGGCGGGGACTCGGCGCGGTGGCGGCGCAGGCCGCCCTGTTCGCCCCGGCCGCCGCGCTGGTGCAGGGGGACCCGGGCGCGCTCGCCACGGGTTTCGCCTTCGGGTTCCTGCTGGGGTACCTGCGGCTGCGCTCGGGCCGGCTGTGGACCGCCCTGGGGGTGCGCGCCGGCCTGCTCCTGGCCGGGGTCTGGGCCGCCGGCCTGTCCCCCGGCTGGGCGGCGGCGCTGTCGGCCGCCGCGGGCCTGGCCGCCCTGGCGGCCGTCCGCCCGGCGGCCCCGGCCCGTTCCGCGGCGGCCGGGGACCCGCCCCCGCGCCGCGCCCTGGCCCAGAGGGGCGTGCTGTACGACGTCGGCTCCTCCTACCTGCCGGGGCAGCACTCGCGGGAGCGGTGGCGGCCCGACGTGGTGGCCGGGGAGATGCGGGTCATCGCCCAGGACCTGCACTGCAACGCCGTCACCGTGTTCGGCCACGACCTGGGCCGGCTGGAGGAGGCCGCCCGGTCGGCCCTGGACCACGGGCTGTTCGTGTGGGTGCAGCCGCGCCTGGTGGACGGGACCCAGGACGAGATCACGGAGCGGCTCGGCCGCGCCGCCGCCTTCTGCGAGCGGCTGCGCGCCGACCACCCGGACCGGGTGGGGCTCAACGTCGGCTGCGAGCTGTCGGTCTTCGCCCAGGGCATCGTCCCCGGGGACACGTTCGCGGTGCGCACCGCCCGGCTGGCCTGGCTCTTCCCGCTGTCGCCGCTGTTCGACCGGAGGCTGGACCGGCTGCTGCGGCGGCTCGCCCGCACCGCCCGGGCCGGGTTCGCGGGCCCCCTCACCTACGGGTCGGGCGGCTGGGAGAACGTGGACTGGTCCCCGTTCGACCTCGTCGGCGTGGACCACTACCTCGACGGCAGGGGCCTGCGCGCCTACCGCGACGGGCTGCGGGCGCTGCACGGCTGGGGCAGGCCGGTGCTGGTCACCGAGTTCGGCTGCTGCGCCTACGAGGGCGCCCGCGAGGCGGGCGGGTCGGGCTCCGACATCCTCGACTGGAGCGACCCGGACGACCGCAGGGTGCGGCCGGGGTACCCGCGCAGCGAGAAGGTGCAGGCCGACACCCTGGACGAGCTGCTGGACGTGTTCGAGACCGAGGAGGTGCACGGGGCGTTCGTGTGCATGTTCATCGAGGGCGACTGCCGGTACTCCGAGGACCCCGAGCGCGACCAGGACAAGGCGTCCTTCGGGATCGTGCGCCCGCCCTCCCTGGAGTCGGGCCTGTCCCCCGACGACGGGCACTGGGAACCCAAGGAGGCCTTCCACCTCCTGGCCCGCCGCTTCGCCGCCGCCCCGGAGCCCGGTCCCGGCACCGGCCCGCGGCACGGGTGAGGGGCGTCACGGGGCGCCCGGGCTCCCGCCGGGAAAGGTGGGATGACAGACTTCCACCATGCTCGGCATCACCGACCTGCCCACCTACCTGGCGGGTCTCGTCCTCATCGTGCTCCTGCCCGGCCCCAACTCCCTGTACGTGCTCTCCGTCGCCGCGCGCGGCGGGACCCGTTCCGGGTACACGGCCGCCGCCGGGGTCTTCACCGGCGACGCCGTGCTCATGCTGCTCGCCGCGGCCGGGGCCGCCACGCTCCTGAAGACGAACCCGGTCGTGTTCGCGGTCGTGAAGTTCGCGGGCGCCGCCTACCTGGTCTGGATGGCCTTCGGGATGCTGCGCTCCGCCTACGCCATGTGGACCACCCGGCACCGGCGCAGCCTGGAGCAGCAGGCCGCCGACGCCTCCGGGGCCGAGGCCGCCGAGCGCCCCTACCGGCGGGCCCTGGTGGTGTCGCTGTTCAACCCGAAGGTGATCGTCTTCCTGATCTCCTTCTTCGTCCAGTTCGTCGACCCCGCCTACCCCTACCCCGCGGTGTCCTTCCTGGTCCTGGGCCTGCTGCTGCAGCTGGTCAGCTTCCTGTACCTGTCGGCGCTGATCTTCAGCGGCACCCGCCTGGCCGCCGCCTTCCGGCGGCGGCGCAGGCTCTCGGCCGGGGCCGCGTCCCTGGCGGGCGCCCTGTTCCTGGGCTTCGCGGTGAAGCTGTCCCTGAGCTCCGCCTGACGCCCGCGGCCGGTGCGGGGCGGCTCAGGTGCCGCGCAGTTCGCGCTTGAGGATCTTGCCGGAGGCGTTGCGGGGCAGGTCGTCGACCAGCCGGACCTCCTTGGGCGCCTTGAACGCCGCCAGGCGCCCGCGCACGTGCTCGGCCAGCGCCTCCTCCAGCCCCTCGGTGTCCGCCCCGGCGGCGGGCACCACGAACGCCGTCACCGCCTCGATCCACTTCTCGTCCGGCGTGCCCACCACGGCCGCCTCCGCCACCGCCGGATGGGTGTACAGGGCGTCCTCCACCTCGCGGGAGGCCACCAGCACCCCGCCGGTGTTGATGACGTCCTTGATCCGGTCCACCACCTCGATGTAGCCCTCGGCGTCGGCGCGGACCAGGTCGCCGGAGTGGAACCAGCCGCCGCGGAACGCCTCCTCGGTCTCCTCCGGCTTGTCCCAGTACCCCTGGCACAGTTGCGGCGACCGGTACACCACCTCGCCCGGCTCCCCCGGCGGGACGTCCTCTCCCTTGTCGTCGACCACCCGCAGCTCCACGAACAGGGCGGCCCGCCCCGCCGACGCGGGCCGGTCGGCGTGCTCCTCCGGGCGCAGCACGGTGGCCAGCGGGCCGATCTCGCTCTGCCCGAAGCAGTTGTAGAACCCCAGGTCGGGCAGGGCTCCGCGGAGCTTCTCCAGGACCGGTCCGGGCATGATCGACGCCCCGTAGTAGGCCTTGCGCAGGCTGCCCAGGTCGCGTTCGGCGAACTCGGGGTGGTTGGCCAGCGCCACCCACAGGGTGGGCGCGGCGAAGAACGCCCCGTGCCGGCCCGCCTCGATGCGGCGCAGCAGGTCGGCGGGGTCGGGCGCCTCCACCAGGGTGTTGCGCGCGCCCACCGCCAGCCACGGCATGAGGAAGACGTGCATCTGGGCGCTGTGGTAGAGCGGCATGGCGTGCAGGGGCTCGTCGTCGGCGCGCAGGTCCAGGCCCACCACGCACGACAGGTACTCGTGCACGAGCGCCCGGTGGGTCATCATCGCGCCCTTGGGCCGGGAGGTGGTCCCGGAGGTGTACAGCAGCTGCACCAGATCGGTGTCGGCGGTCTCCACCCCCAGGTCGGGGACGGGTCCCTCGGAGGCCGCGGCCAGCAGGCTGCCGGGGGTGTCGCGCAGCTCCACGACCTGTTCCACCCCGGCGCCGTCGCGGACCGCGTCGACCGCCGAGCGCAGCGCGGGGTCGGCGAGCACCATGGTGCTGCCGGACTGCTCCAGCAGGTAGAGGAGCTCCTCGCCCTGGAGGGCGTGGTTGACGGGGACGTGGACCAGTCCGGCCCGCGCGCAGGCCAGGAACCCGATGAGGTAGGCGTCGGAGTTGCGGCCGTAGGCGGCGACCCGGTCCCCCCTGGCCGCCCCCAGGGCCAGCAGCCGGGCGGCGGCCCGGGTGACGGCCGCATCGAGCCCGGCGTAGGTCCAGGTGCGGTCGCCGAAGACCAGCGCGGTGCGGTCGGGGGTGCGCGCCGCGCTGCGGTGCAGGACGCCGTCGACGGTGCTGGAGGTGGTGGGGCTCAAGTCGCCTCTCCCTGTTCGCCGGTGCGCCCCTCCGCGGGGCGCGGACACCCCCATCCTGGTGTGACCGGGGCCACTCGGACAAGGGCCGCCCGGTCGGCGGGGCGGCTCCGCGCCCGGGCCCCGCCGGCCGGGCGTCAGCCCTTGAGGGCCCCGGCCATCAGGCCGCGCATGAAGTAGCGGCCCAGCACCAGGTAGACCACCAGCGTGGGCAGCGACGCCAGCACCGCCGCGGCCATCTGCTGGTTGTAGGGCACCACCATCGACCCGGCGACGTTGTTCAGCTGCACCGTCACCGGCCAACTGCCGGGGCCGGTGAGGAAGACCGCGAACAGGAAGTCGTTCCACGCCGAGGTGAACTGCCAGATGAGCGTCACCGCGAACGCCGGCGCCGACACCGGCAGCACCACCGACGCGTAGGTCCGCAGCATGCCCGCCCCGTCCACGCGCGCCGCCTCGATCAGGGTCCGCGGGATGCCCGCGTAGTAGTTGCGGAAGATGAGCGTGCAGATCGGGATCCCGTACACGGTGTGCGCCAGGATCAGCGGGAACACCCCGCCCATCAGGTTCGCGCCCACCAGCATCTGCTGGAGCGGGATCATCACCGCCTGGTAGGGGATGAACATCCCGAACAGGAACAGCGTGAACACCGTGTCCGCGCCGGGGAACCGCCAGCGCGCCATCACGAAGCCGTTCATCGACCCCAGCACCGCGGAGACCGCCGCGCTGGGCACCGCCACCGCCACGCTGTTGCGCAGCCCCGAGGACAGGGCCTCCCAGGCCGCCGCCCAGCCCTCCGTGCTCCAGGTCTGGGGCGGCGACCACGCCCGGGCCGCGGTGGCCTCGGCGAAGGGCTTGAACCCGGTCACCAGCAGCACGTACATCGGCAGCAGGAACAGCACCGCCAGCGCGAACAGGACGGCGAACTTGACCGCCTGCCCGCGGCGGGTGGTCCCCGCCGCCCGGCCGCCGGGCGCGGTCACCCGGTCGGGCGCGCTCTGAACACTCAACGGCCCTCGCTCCGTTCCTTGCGCACCGTCCACACCAGGTAGGGGACGACGAACAGCGCCACCGCGAACAGCAGGTAGGAGGCGATGGTCGCGCCCTTGGCCGGGTCGCGGACCTCGAACACCATCGCCCACATGTACACGGCGGGCACGTCCGCGACGATCTGCTGTCCGGCGATGGCGATGATCAGGTCGAACACCTTCAGCGACATGTGGCCCAGGATGATCACCGCGCTGAGCAGGACAGGCCGCAGCTGCGGCATGACCACGTGCCGGTACACGCCCCACTCCGAGCAGCCGTCCACCCGGGCCGCCTCGCGCAGCTCCTCGGGCACCCCGCGGAACCCGGCCAGGAACAGCGCCATGATGTACCCGGCCAGCTGCCAGATCGCGGGCAGCGCCATCGCCGCCATCCCCAGGTCCGGCGCGGTCCACCAGTCGTTGACCAGGAAGTCCAGGTTGAAGTGGACGAACAGGGCGTTCAGGCCGGTGGCGCGCTCGGCGGGGGCCGGGTTCATCAGCCACCGCCACACCACACCGGTGGCGATGAAGGACACGGCCATCGGCGCCAGGAACAGGGTGCGGAAGACCGGCTCGCCGCGGATGCCCTTGTCCAGCAGCAGCCCCAGCAGCCAGCCCAGCACCAGGGCGCCGCCGACGAACACCACCGTGAACACGACCGCGTTGCCCACCGCGGCCGGCCAGCGGGCCTCCTGCCACAGCGCGACGAAGTTGGCGAGGCCGACGAACTCGCCCTCCTGGATCGGCGCGTGCTTGTCGCTGAGCGCCAACCGGAGGTTCCAGCCGATCATGCCGTAGACGAAGACGCCGATGAGCAGGATCGACGGGGAGACCAGCAGCAGCCCGGGCAGCCAGGCGCGGGCCCGGTGCAGCGCGCGGCGCGGCGCCGGGCGCGGGCCTCCGCCGGAGGTGCGGCCGGGGCCGCCGCCGACGGCGGCCCCGGACCGGTTCGGCGACGTGCTCATTCGGCCCGCGCGGCCGTGACCAGCGCGTCCTGGAGCGCCTCGACGTCGCCGTCGCCCAGGTAGAGGCCGACTGCGGTGTCGACGTCGTTCTTCCACCGGTTGCCGACCGTGACCCCGTGCCAGAACGAGCCCGCCAGCTCCGGCCCGGCCTGCCACTCGGCCAGGGCCGACTCCAGGTAGGGGCTGTCGGCGTAGTTGGCGGGGTCGGCGTCCTCGCGGGCGGGGATGGAGCCCTTGAGGGGGTTGAAGATGTCCTGGCCCTCCCGGCTGCCGACCAGCGCGAGCCAGGTCAGCGCCGCCTCCTCGTTGGGCGCGCCCACGGGGAGGGTGAAGCTGTCGGAGAGCCACATGTAGGTGCCCTCGGTGCCGGGGGAGGCGGCCCAGTCGTAGTCCTCGCCCGGGACCGCTCCCAGTTCGTCGAAGTACCCGGCGGCCCAGTCGCCCATGATGTTGAAGGCGGCCTCGCCGTCGGCGACCCGGCGCGCGGCCTCCTGCCAGTCCTCGGCGGCCGACTCCTCCTGGGTGTGCTCCATGATCCGGTCGAACGTGGCCAGCGCCGCGGCGACCTCGGGGGTGTCCCAGTCGGCGCCGGGCTCCCACAGGGCGTTGTAGGCGTCGGTGCCCAGCGAGCCCAGCAGCACCGACTCCAGCAGGTGGTCGACCGTCCACTGGGCGCCCACCGCCATGGGGATGGCGTCGGTCTCCTCGGCGACGGTCTCCAGCGCCTCCACCAGCTCCTCGGGGGTCTGCGGCGGGGCCTCGATCCCGGCCTCCTCCAGCACCGCGGGGCTGTACCACATCACGTTGGAGCGGTGGATGTTCACGGGGACGGAGTAGACGCTGCCGTCGTAGGTGATCTGCTCCACCAGCTGGTCGGGCAGGGCGTCGTGCAGGCCCTGCTCCTCGAAGAAGTCGTCCAGCGGGCTGAGGTAGCCCGCCTCGATGTAGTCCTGGAGCTCGGCCCCGGCGTGCCCCTGGAAGGAGTCCGGCGGGTCCTGGCTCTGCAGGCGCCCCTCCAGGACCGCCTGGGCGTTGGTGCCCGAGCCGCCGGCGACGGCGGCGTTGACGAACTCGATGTCGGGGTTCTCGTCCTCGAAGCGCTCGATGAGCGCGTTCAGGCCGGCCTCCTCGCCGCCGCCGGTCCACCAGGAGAACACCTCGACCTGGTCGCCGCCCCCGTCCCCGCCGCCCCCGCACCCCGAGGCCACGAGCGCCAACCCGAGCGCTCCCGCCGCGACCGACCACCGCCGTGCACGCATGATCTCTCCTCCCGGAGCGGCGGGGCCGTCTCACGAAGGCGCCCGCCCATCGTGTCGTGGATCACAAAAGCCGTCTGCCGTGCCATCCTTTGCAGTCCGCGCACAACGGGTCAAGGGCTGTAGGGATCCGACGCCGAGGCGTGACCTGACGGCCGTTCCCGTATATGGGAGCGTGACCACACCCGCCTCAGGGCACCGGTCCGGACGGGGGCGGGTCCGCCCCGTCACCGCCTCACAGCGGGTCGCGGTTCACCGCAGGGCGAACTCCCCCTTCGGGCCGCGCAGGACGGCCTCCAACAGGGGCTCCGGGCCCTGTGCCAGGTCCAGGTCCACGCCCAGCGCCGCCAGCGCCCGGCCCGCCGCGCCCGGGTCCGGGTGCTCGGCGCGCAGCGACACCAGCTCCAGCGCGGGCAGGTCGCCCAGCCCCGGCTGCGGGGTGCCGCCCCAGTCGATGAGGAACGGCACCGGCTCCGGATACCGCTCGCTCTCCTTCTTCGCCAGCGACCACCGCAGCTCGCGCCCGTCCGGAGTGGCCCGCGACCACGGCTCGGCGTCGCCCGGGTCGTGGCCCGCGGCGCGGGCCCGCGCCACCGCGGCGGCCAGGTCCGCGACCCCCACCGCGAACGTGGCCAGGTGCGGCCGCTCCAGCGACGCCAGCCCGAACACCCGCACCGGCCCCGGATCGGCCCGCTCGGGGTCGGGCCCGATGACCTCCAGGTAGTGCGGCGCCCGCTCGCCGCCCACGGTGAGCGCCACCAGCGCGTTCGCGCTCCCCACCGGGTGCCGCCCGCCCGGGGCCGGCCGCACCCCGGTCAGCTCCTCGAACGCGTCGACCCCCTCCGCCAGGTCGGGCACCGCGTACACCAGGTGGTCGAGCGCCTTCGGGAATCCCATTCACTGCTCCTCGGTCGGTCGGGGCCGGCCGCCCCCGCGGCGGCCGCGGCGGGCGCGCGGTCGGGCCGCGGAGCGGCCGCTCCACGACCGGGCCCGGTACGGTCCCGGCCACGGTATCCCCCGGTCCCGGGGCGCCGCCGCACGGACCCGGGGGAACGGCGTTGACCCGGCGCGCCGGGGTCGGTACCTTCTCCGGGTTCCCCCGCTTCTCCCCGTGCCCCCGCCAGAGAAGGCCCCGCAGCCCCACCTTCTTTGAAAGGCCCCTCCTTGCCGTACGGCACCCACGAGCAGCAGGCCCCCGCCCCCTCCCGCCGCAGGGCCCTGGCCCTGGCCGCCGGGCTCGGCGCGGCGGTCCTCGCCGCCGACGCCCTGCCCGCGCACGCCGCCGAGCGGACCTGGCGCACCTCGGGCCCGAACGTCCCCGCCATGGCGCACTTCGACACCGTCATGCGCGACTACATGCAGGCGCGCGGGATCAGCGCCGGGTCGCTGGCCGTGTCCCGCCAGGGCAGGATCGCCCTGGCGCGCGGCTACACCTGGGCCGACCCCGCGGTGGCGACCACCCGGGAGACCGACGTGTTCCGCATCGCCAGCCTGAGCAAGAACATCGCCGGGACCGCCGCGATGCTCCTGGCCCAGCGCGGCGACCTGGACCTGGACGCCCCGGTCGGCGACTTCGTCGACCTGTCGCCGCTGCCGGGCCGGACCGCGGACCCCCGCCTGGGACAGGTCACCGTCCGGCGCGCCCTCCAGCACCTCGGCGGCTGGAACCGGGACGTCTCCGGGGACCCCCTGTGGCGCGACCACGCCCTGGCCGCCGAGTCGGGGTTCGGTCTGCCGCTCTCGGAGGAGGACGTGGTGGCCCACGTCAGCGGCCTCCCGCTCGACGCCGCCCCGGGGACGGCGTACTCCTACAGCAACTACGGCTACCTCCTGGTGTCGCGGGTGATCGCCGCGGTGTCCGGCTCGACCTTCGAGGACTTCACGGTCTCGGACGTCCTGGGGCCGGTGGACGTGGCGCGCATGCGCGCCGGGCGCTCGCTCGCGCAGGGCCAGGCGGGCGAGGTGCGCTACGAGTCGAAGTACACCGCGACCACCGTCCTGGACGCCTCCGGCGCGAAGGTCCCCACCCCCTACGGCGGGTTCAACCTGGAGAACCAGCTGGGCAACGGCGGGTGGGTGGCCTCCGCTGTCGACCTCGTGCGGTACTGCACCGTCTACGACACCCCCGGCGCGGCCGGGGTGCTGACCCCCGCGTCCATCGACGAGGTGATGGCGGTCCCGGAGACCGGCGGCGGGGCCACCCACTACGGGCTGGGCTGGTACGTGCGGCCGACCGCGAACGGGCGCAACACCTGGCACTTCGGCAGCATGCCCGGCACGTACACGTTCCTGGCCCGGTCCAACGGGTACACGATCGCGGCGCTGTTCAACCGGCGCGGCGAGGGCGACGGGCTGAACTGGGGCGAGATCGACCCCAAGCTGTGGTCGGCGGTCAACGCGGTCGGCACCTGGCCGTCCGAGGACCTCACCCCCCGCTACTTCTGACCGGCGGCGCGGGCGGGGCCGCCCCGGCCCCGCCCGCGCGGGACGGCGGGACCCGCCCCGGCCTTGCCGCGAGCCATCCCATGGCCCTACGTTGTTCGATGTTCAACGAACCACTCCATGGGAGCAACAGTGAGAATCCTTGTCGTGGGCGCGGGCGCCGTCGGCGGCTACTTCGGGGCCCGCCTGGTCCAGGCGGGCCGGGACGTCGACTTCCTGGTCCGCCCGGCCCGGGCCGACCTCCTGAACGAGCACGGCCTGCAGGTGCGCGACCTGGACGGCTCCGTGGAGACGGTCCCCGTCACCGCGGTCACCGCCGACACCCTCGCCCCCGACTACGACCTGGTGGTCCTGGCCGTGAAGTCCTACGGGTTCGACGCGGCGCTCAAGGACATCGCCCCCGCCGTGGGCCCCGGCACCGCCGTGCTGCCCTTCCTCAACGGCATGCGGCACATGGACGCCCTCATCGACCGGTTCGGCGCCGACCGCGTGTACGGCGGAGTGGCCATGGTGCAGACCCGCCTGGGCGAGAACGGCGAGATCGTCGAGGTCGGCCGGATGGCCCAGCTCATCTACGGCCCGGTCTCCGACACCCCCGTCGTCCCCCTGGACGCGGTGCACGCCGCCCTGGACACCGGGACGTTCTCCGCGACCGCCGCCGAGGACGCGGTGCAGGAGCTGTGGGACAAGTGGGTGTTCCTGGCGAGCATGGGCGCCTGCAACTGCCTGATGCGCGGCCCCATCGGCCGCATCAACTCCGCCGAGGGCGGCCGGGAGTTCTCCCGGGCCGTGTTCGAGGAGGCCGCCGCCGTCGCCGCCGCGTCCGGGTACCCGGTCCGGCCGAAGGTGCGCGAGCGCGCCGACCGGATGCTGGGCGACACCACCGCCGGGACCACCACCTCCCTGTACTGGGACCTCACCCACGGCAACCCGGTGGAGGCCGACCACATCATCGGCGACCTGGTGGCGCGCGGCCGCGCCCTGGGCGTGCCCACGCCGATGTTCGCGCTGGCCGACCTGCACCTGCGGGTGTACGAGGCCGGGCGCGCCTGAACCGCCGTGTGTCCGGCGGGGCGGCGGGTATCCTCCCCGCACACCCCCTCGATCGGAGTCCCATGCCCCGCCGCCACCGCCCCCTCCCCCTGCTGCTGTGCGCCCTGCTCGCGACCGCCTGCGGGAGCGGCCCCGCCGCCGACGGCGACCGGGGGGAGGGGGCGGAGCAGGTGCGCGACCACCCGTCGGCCCCCGTCCCCGAGGGCACCGGGTCGCGGACGGCCGGGGACGTCAACGGCGACGGGTACCCCGACCTGGTCTTCGCCGCCGGCATGGACACCGAGAGGCTGACCGACACGGCCGACCGCGTCATCGTCGTGTACGGCTCCGCCCGGGGCCTGGACCCCGCCACGCGCACCGTGCTGGACCCGGGGCCGGTCCGCGCGGTGGCCGTTCCCGGCACCGGCGGCGACGGCACCCGCGGGGAGGCCGCCGACCTGGACGGGGACGGGTTCGCCGACATCCCCCTGGTCCACCACCCGGAGGGGGAGGACGGCCCCGCGGTGCACGCGGTGTACCGGGGCGGCCCCACCGGGCCCGGCGCCGACCCGGTCCCGCTGGCCCTGCCCGAGGACGGTAGGTCGCCGTCGGGGTGGCCCCCGGCCGCGGTCGGCGACTTCGACGCCGACGGGGCGGCCGACCTGGCGCTGGTCCGCGAGGACGGCACCGGCGGGCAGGAGGAGATCACCGTGCTGTACGGCCCGATCGGCCCGGACGGGGCCCCGGCCCGCACCGGCTCGCGCCCCTTCCCGTCCTGGATCGGCTCCCTGGTCGCCGGCCCCGCCGGAACCGGCGGAACCGGCGGCTCCCCGCTGCTGGTGCAGCACTCCAGCGACGGCGAGCAGACGAGCAACACCCTGCTCCTGACCGGCCCCGGCGACCCGGCCGGCTGGGCGCAGGCCGACACGGTGGGCGGGTCCATGGCCGCCTTCGGGGACCTGGACGGGGACGGCGCCGCCGACCTCGTCGTGGGCGACGACGGCAACCGCAACAACGAGCCCGGGTACGAGACCGAGCCCCCTGAGGTCCACCACCGCCTCAACCTCTACCCCGGCCCCCTCACCGCGGACCCGGGCGACCCGGTCGGCCTCGACCTGCCCGGGGAGGCGACCGCCGCCTACGGCGGCACCCGCGCCCTGGCCCTGTGCGACACCGACGGCGACGGCACCCGGGAGGCCGCCGTGGGCCGCGCCGGGCACGGGGTCGACACCGTGCACTGGGCCGACGGGGCCCTGCGGATCGCCGACACCCCGCCCCTGGTGCGCTCGGGCCCCGAGGAGGGCCCGCTGGCCGGCGGCTCCGGGACCGAACGCGTGGCGGGCCTGGAGGGCTGCGCCGACCACGACGCGAACGGCTCCGACGAACTCCTGCTCTCCTACTCGCCCGGGCCCCGGACGCCCTCCCCGGCCCGCTGGTGGGTCACCGACGGACGCGAGGACCTGGCCTCCTTCGACAGCGCGGCGTTCGGGGACTGACCCCGCGCCGCGGCGGGGTTCGGCCGGGCCCCGCGGCGGGCAGGACCCTGGGAACGCACCGCGCCCCCGCCCCGCCGCCGGGGGCCGGTCGCCGGCCCCGGGGACCGCGCCGGTTAGGTTACCCCTGCAAACGTGCGGGGCGTACACGGGATGCGCCCACCGTCGACGGGGCCGGTGGCGCACGCGCGATGCGGCCCGTGCCGTTCCCACCGACCAGAAGGACACCATGTTCCGTACAGTGCTTGTGGCCAACCGGGGCGAGATCGCCATCCGGGCCCTGCGCGCCGCCTACGAACTGGGCGCCCGGACCATCGCGGTCTTCCCCCATGAGGACCGCAACTCACTGCACCGGCTCAAGGCCGACGAGGCCTACCAGATCGGTGAACCGGGCCACCCGGTCCGCGCCTACCTTTCCGTCGACGAGATCGTCCGCGCGGCCCGCGAGTCCGGGGCCGACGCCGTCTACCCCGGGTACGGGTTCCTGTCGGAGAACCCGCAGCTGGCCCGCGCCTGCGCCGAGGCCGGGATCACGTTCGTGGGCCCGCCCGCCGACGTCCTGGAGCTGACCGGCAACAAGGCCACCGCGGTGGCCGCCGCCCGCGAGGCGGGCGTGCCGGTCCTGGCCTCCTCCGCCCCCTCCGCCGACGCCGACGCCCTGGTCGGGGCCGCCGCGGAGATCGGGTTCCCGCTGTTCGTCAAGGCGGTCGCCGGGGGCGGCGGCCGCGGCATGCGCCGGGTGGACCGCCCCGACCGGCTGCCCGAGGCCCTGGCCGCGGCCATGCGCGAGGCCGAGTCGGCGTTCGGCGACCCCACCGTCTTCCTGGAGAAGGCGGTCGTCGACCCGCGCCACATCGAGGTGCAGATCCTCGCCGACGGCGAGGGGAACGTGGTGCACCTGTACGAGCGGGACTGCTCCCTCCAGCGCCGCCACCAGAAGGTGATCGAGCTGGCCCCCGCGCCGGGCCTGGACCCGGAGCTGCGCGCGCGGATCTGCGACGACGCCGTCCGGTTCGCCCGGCGCATCGGCTACCGCAACGCCGGGACCGTGGAGTTCCTGGTGGGCGCGGACGGCTCCCACGTGTTCATCGAGATGAACCCGCGCATCCAGGTCGAGCACACGGTGACCGAGGAGGTCACCGACATCGACCTGGTGCAGTCCCAGATGCGCATCGCCTCCGGCGAGACCCTCGCCGACCTGGGCATCTCCCAGGACACCATCGTGGTGCGCGGGGCCGCGCTCCAGTGCCGCATCACCACCGAGGACCCCGCCAACGGGTTCCGCCCCGACACCGGCATCATCAGCGCCTACCGCTCCCCCGGCGGCTCGGGCATCCGCCTGGACGGCGGCACCGCGGCGGCCGGCACCGAGATCAGCCCGCACTTCGACTCGCTGCTGGTCAAGCTCACCTGCCGGGGCCGGGACCTGACCACCGCCGTCAACCGGGCCCGCCGGGCGGTGGCGGAGTTCCGCATCCGCAGCGTGGCCACGAACATCCCGTTCCTCCAGGCGGTGCTGGACGACCCGGACTTCCAGGCGGGCCGGGTCACCACGTCCTTCATCGAGGAGCGCCCGCACCTGCTGACGGCGCGGCCCTCCGCCGACCGCGGCACCCGGCTGCTCACCTACCTGGCCGACGTCACCGTCAACAAGCCGCACGGGGAGCGCCCGCACCTCATCGACCCGTCGGTGAAGCTGCCGGAGCTCCCGGCCGGGTCGCCGCCCGCCGGGTCGCGGCAGAGGCTGGCCGACCTGGGCCCGGAGGGGTTCGCCCGGTGGCTGCGCGAGTCGCCGCGCGTCGCGGTCACCGACACCACCTTCCGCGACGCCCACCAGTCGCTGCTGGCCACCCGGGTGCGCACCAAGGACCTGCTGGCGGTCGCCCCGGTGGTGGCGCGCACCCTGCCCGAGCTGCTGTCCCTGGAGGCGTGGGGCGGTGCCACCTACGACGTGGCGCTGCGGTTCCTGGCCGAGGACCCCTGGGAGCGGCTGGCCGCGCTGCGCGAGGCCGTCCCCAACATCTGCCTCCAGATGCTGCTGCGCGGGCGCAACACCGTCGGCTACACCCCCTACCCCACCGAGGTCACCGCGGCGTTCGTGGAGGAGGCCGCCGCCACCGGCGTCGACATCTTCCGGATCTTCGACGCCCTGAACGACGTGGAGCAGATGCGCCCGGCCATCGAAGCGGTCCGCGCCACCGGCACCTCCGTCGCCGAGGTCGCCCTGTGCTACACCGGCGACCTGTCGGATCCGGCCGAGGAGCTGTACACCCTCGACTACTACCTGCGCCTGGCCGAGAAGACGGTGGAGGCCGGAGCGCACATCCTGGCGGTCAAGGACATGGCGGGCCTGCTGCGGCCCCCGGCGGCGGCCACTCTGGTGGCGGCGCTGCGCCGGGAGTTCGACCTGCCGGTGCACGTCCACACCCACGACACCGCGGGCGGCCAGCTGGCCGCCTACCTGGCCGCCGTGGACGCGGGCGCCGACGCCGTGGACGGCGCGGTGGCGTCCATGGCCGGGACCACCTCCCAGCCGTCGCTGTCGGCGATCATCGCGGCCTTCGACCACACCGACAGGAGCACCGGGCTGAGCCTGGCGGCCGCGGGCGACCTGGAGCCGTACTGGGAGGCGGTACGGCGCGTCTACGCCCCGTTCGAGGCGGGCCTGTCCTCGCCGACCGGCCGGGTGTACGACCACGAGATCCCCGGCGGCCAGCTGTCCAACCTGCGGACCCAGGCGATCTCGCTGGGGCTGGGCGACCACTTCGAGGAGATCGAGGCGATGTACGCCGCCGCCGACCGGATGCTGGGCCGGCTGGTCAAGGTCACCCCCTCCTCCAAGGTGGTGGGCGACCTGGCGCTGCACCTGGTCGGTGCGGGGGTGTCCCCGGCCGACTTCGAGGCCGACCCGTCCCGGTTCGACATCCCCGACTCGGTGGTGGGGTTCCTCCGCGGCGAGCTGGGGGTGCCCCCGGGCGGCTGGCCCGAGCCGTTCCGCACCCGCGCCCTCCAGGGGCGGCCGGCGGCCCGCCCGGTGGTGGAACTGGACGAGGAGCAGCGCGAGGGCCTGGAGAAGGACCGGCGCGCCACGCTGAACCGGCTGCTGTTCCCGGGGCCGACGGAGGAGTTCCAGAAGCACCGTTCGGCCTACGGCGACACGAGCGTGGTCTCCAGTGCCGACTTCTTCTACGGCCTGCGCCAGGGCCGGGAGTGCACGGTGGACCTGGACCCGGGGGTGCGGCTGCTCATCGAGCTGGAGGCGGTGGGCGAGCCGGACGAGCGCGGGGTGCGCACCGTGCTGGCCCGGCTCAACGACCAGCTGCGGCCGCTGCAGATCCAGGACCGGTCGCTGGCCTCGGCGGTGCGCGCCGCCGAGAAGGCCGACAAGAACGTGCCCGGGCACGTGGCGGCGCCCTTCGCGGGCGTGGTGACGCTGGTGGTGGGCGCCGGTGAGGCGGTCGAGGCCGGTGCCACGGTCGCCACGATCGAGGCGATGAAGATGGAGGCGGCGATCACCGCGCCGGTGGCGGGCACCGTCGCGCGGGTGGCGGTCGACCGCGTCCAGCGCGTGGACGGCGGCGACCTCCTGGCCGTCCTGGAGTAGCGCCCGGCGGTGCGCCCCCGCCGCGTCGCGGCGGGGGCGCACCCGTGTCCGGGGACGGAAGAGGGAAGAGAGGAGAGGGGGAGGGGCCTGTGTGGTGAGGAGACACCGTCCGGCCCCGCCCGGGGAGGACGCGCGCGGCGCCGTTCCCCAACCTGATGGAGCCCCCTCACCCGGCAACCGAATCCGTTGCCTCCAACAAATCTTACAACCATCTCCGCTTTTCAAAGCAAAATCCGAACAGATTTCCGTTGCCCGGACCTTGACTCGCGACGGTGCGCGCATCCCCGGACCCACCGCCGGCCGCACGCGGGTGCGGCGGCCGCCCGCGGCCGGGCGCGGTCCGGCCCCGGCCGCGGGCGGGGCCGTTCACTCCTCGGCGTGCACGGCGCGGGCCGGGGCGGGCGCCCGTCCCCACTCCATACGCGACCAGGGCGCCGTCAGCCCGGCGGTGTCGCGGACGGCCACCGGCTCCAGTGTGCTCGCGTCCGGCGCCTCGCCGTGGCGGGCGAACACCGACTCCACGTACCGGTGCCCGGTGTCGGCGGCCACGAACACCACCCGCCGCTCCGGCGCCCGCCGCGCCTCCCAGCGGGCCACCAGGTGCGCGGCCCCGCCGGACAGCCCGGCGAACACCGCGTGCTCGCGCAGCAGCGCCACGCTCCCGGCCAGGGCGGCGTCGAACCCCACCCAGTGCACGACGTCGTACAGGGTGTGGTCCACGTTCCCGAAGGGGATGGAGCTGCCGATCCCCGCGATGATGATCTCCTTGTCGCGCACCGCCTCCCCGCCGAAGGTGACGCTGCCGAAGGGCTGCACCCCCACCAGCTCGGTGTCGGGCGCCCGCTCGCGCAGGAACGTCGCCAGCGCCCCGGTGGAGGCGCCCGACCCCACCCCGCCGACCACCGTCAGCGGGGCGGGGTCCAGCTCCTTGGCTATCTGGTCGGCCACCGCCCGGTACCCCAGGTAGTGCACCGAGTCGTGGTACTGGCGCATCCAGTGGTAGTCGGGGTGCTCGGCCAGCAGCTCCCGCACCCGGGCGACCCGCCGGCTCTGGTCGAACCGCAGGTCGTCGGAGGGCGGCACCTGCTCCAGGGTGGCGCCCAGGATCTCCAGCTGCACCCGGGTGGTCCGGTCGATGGTGGTGGACCCCACGATGTGGCAGCGCAGCCCGTACCGGTGGCAGGCCAGGGCCAGGCCGTAGGCGTAGATACCGCTGGAGCTGTCCATCAGGGTGTCGCCGGGGCGCACGACCCCGGTGTCGAGCAGGTGGCGCACGGCCGCCGCGGCCGAGGCCACCTTCATGGATTCGAACCGCAGGCACACCAGCCCGCCGCCGAGGTCGATCAGGTCCGGTCTGCCAAGGGTCTCGCACACGTGGTCGTCCACGTCGTCTCTCCAGGGGTCGGGGGGCTGGTGGGAAAGACCCGGGTGGGGACGAGGCCCGCCCCGCGCAACCGTTCCAGGGCGGTGTCGATCCGGGCCCCCAGGTCGTCGGCTCGGGCGTCGAAGAGCACACCGGCGACGTTGCCGCTGTGCGCGACCTGGACGCCGACCGCCCCGCACAGGCGGGCGACGCCCTTGAGCGTCCCCAGTTCCGGCTTGGGCAGAACCCGTTGGTTCAGGACGGCGCTCTCGGTGCTGATCCGCCCCACCTCGGCGGCGTCCTGGGCCGCCACCGCCGCGCGCAGGGCGGCGCGCAGGCGCTCGTGGACCGCGGCCTCGCCCCGGTCCACCCGGGCGCGCAGGCCCAGGGTGTTCACCGGTGCGCCCCCGCCGGTGAGGCAGCCCACCACGACCAGGGGCGGCAGCGGGGCGCCCAGGTCCTCCAGGACCCGGCCCTCGCGCTGGGCGAACAGCAGCGCCCGGCCGCCCTCCCACATGATGGGGTCGCTGGCCCCCTCGGCGGCGACGGCGATCCGGGCCACGGTGGCGGGGGCGGGGTCCACCCCGAACGCGGCGCACACCGCGCGCACCGCCGCGGTGACGTCGCTGGTGGAGGAGCCCAGGCCCAGCCCGGTGGGGGCCCCGCCGCGCAGCCGCAGCGTCCCCCCGCACACCCGGGCGCGGCGGGCCGCGCACTCGGCGGCGGCCAGTGCGGCGGCGCGGGCCGCCTTGACCCGGCCCGGCGGGTACACCCTCATGCGGTGCGCGGGGGTGCCGGGCCGGGGGGTGAACACCGCCTCGGTGACGGGGTCGGCCATGGGCAGGGTGACCAGGCCCCGGCGGGGGCGGCCGCCCCGGTCCAGGAACACCCCCTGGACGATCTCTCCGTGGTGGCAGGCGGCGCGGCCGGTGCCGGTGGTCACGAACCGGCCCCCGCCCCGTCGGCGCGGTACCGGTACAGGGCGGTGGGGACCGCGCTGAACTGGGAGAACGGGAAGGGTTCGGCGGACAGGGCGGTGACCCCCTCGCCGAGCAGGGCGCGGGCGGCGGCGGCACCGCTCTGGGCGTACACCACCAGCGGGATCCCGCGCTCGCGGCAGCGCGCGAGGATGGTGTCGAAGCTGCCGTTGCCCAGGGTCATGCCGGTGGCGACCACGGCGTCGGCCTCCTCCAGCACCCCGTCCATGGACGGGGCGACCTCGTCCCCCCACCGGGTGCGGCGCAGGTTGAGGTCGCAGGGTAGGCACTCGCCACCCCGTTCGCGGATGGCGGCCACCAGCGGGTCGACCACCCCGATCAGCCCGATCCGGCGGCCCTCGGGGTCGGGCAGCAGCCCGGCGATGGCGGCGTCGCGGGCGACGGCGCGCTGCTCGGGGGTGCCCTCGGGCAGGGTGACGGCCTCGGCGCGCGGGTCGCGGTGGTGGGGCAGGGCCGCGGCCAGGTGGGCGTCCAGGGCCGCCAGGCGCAGCGGCTGCGGGAGGTCGTCGGCGAGCAGCTCGCCCAGGGGCCGCCCGGACGCCTCGGCGCACACCGCCGGGTCGAGTTCGCCGTCCTCGAAGGCGCAGGCGCCGAAGGCGGGGCCGACCCGGACCAGCACGTACCGGTTGAGGTAGGTGACGTCGCCCCCGGCCAGGCGGGTGCCGTGGTGGACCCAGAACACGCTGGTGGCCACCGGCAGCGGGGCCGGGGAGGTGCGGGCCGCCTCGAACAGGTCGCTGAGGGTCTTCACGCGTTCCCTTCCCGGGTCAGGCGGAACAGGTAGGTGAGCACGCCGTCCTCCCAGTCGTGCAGGTGGGCGACCTCGGCGGTGAACCCCAGGTCGGCGGCGCGTCCGATGATGGCGCGCAGGTCGGCGGTGTTGGAGACGATGAGGTGGACCTCCCCGCCCGGGGCGAGCAGGCCGCGTTCGGCGATCTGGGTGAAGAACGCGTCGGTCACCGGCGCGCCCACGCACACGTTGCGCACCACGTCGGGGTCGGTGCTCACCACCTGGCTGACGGCGGGCGGGTTGAAGGTGACGACGTCGAACACGGTGCCGGGGGGCACGGCGGAGAACTGGTCGGACACCAGGGCGGTGAACTCCGTGCCGGGCGCGGTGTCGCCCACGACGGTCCGGTACACGGCCTCGGCGGCGGCGACGCTGGCGGGGTGCACGTCCAGGGCGTGGACGGCGCGGGCGCCGCGCAGGGCGGCCACGGCGGCCTCCACGCCCAGGCCGCAGCCCATGGCGGCGTAGCGGCGGCCGCGCACGTCGATGGCGTCCTCCAGGATCCTCTGGTGGATCATGCGGCTGGTGGCGCCGGGCAGGAAGACACCGGGGGGAACGTCCAGGGCCCACCCGTTCCACTCGTGGGTCCGGTGGGTGGCCAGGTCGGCGCGGGGCCGGTTGAGGTCGATGATCTGCGCGGCCGGGAGCGGGGGCGGCAGCGTGGCGATGAGCGAACGGTCCACGCGGTTCCTTTCGGGAAGGGGGTCGTCCTGAGCGGCACTATAGAGGAAATGAAAATCGTTGTCATCGAATCGTGAGAACACGGAACGTGATCCGCCCCGCACCCACCGGCGCGGGGTGCCGCGCCCGGAACGGACATTCCCACTTCTCCCCCCGCGAAAGCGGGCCACTTCCGGCCCACCGGAGCCGCCGCAGGCCCGCCGCGGGAGCAGATGTCCCCGACAAGGTCGCTACTGATAATCGTTTTCACTACAGTGGACGAGCAGCCATCACCGCCTTCCGGAGAGTGAGAACCACCGCGTGTCCTCGACAACGGCGCCGAACACCGAACCCGCCGCCCGCCCGGGCGGCCCGCTGCGCGACCCCGCCTTCTGGCGCCTGTGGAGCGCCACCACGGCCTCGGGGCTGGCGACCTGGGCGCTCCCCTTCATCCTGGGCCTGGCCGTCCTGGACGGCTCCCTCACCGCCATCGACCTGGGCCTGGTCCTGGCCCTGCGCACCGCGGGCTTCCTGGCGGCCGTCCCGGCGGGCGGCCTGCTCGCCGACCGGTACTCCCGGCGCGCGGTCGTGCTCTGGTCGGGGCTGGCCGCCGCCCTGGCCACCCCCGTCATCGTCCTGGGGATGGGCTCCTCCACCGCCCTCATGGCGGCGGCCGCCACCGTGGTGGGCGCCGGCCAGGGCGCCTGCCGCCCCGCCTTCCAGGCGCTGACCGCCGAGGTCGTCCCCGAGCACCACCGGCAGCAGGCCAACGCCGCCCTGACGTTCTCCACCCGGGTCAGCACCCTGGTGGCCCCGGGGCTGACCGCCCTGCTGGCGCTGGTCACCGGGCTGTGGGTGCTGCTGCTGGGCACCGCCGTGCTGTGGCTGGTCGCCGCCCTGGCCCCCGCCCGCGGCGCCTCCGCCCCGCCCGCCCGCGCCCGCGCGCCCTTCCACACCGAGTTCCTGGACGGCCTGGCCGAGGCCCGCCGCCACCCCTGGTTCCTGGCCGGGCTGGGCGCGCTCACCGTCGTCATCGCCACCGGCTACTCCGCCACCGGCGTCCTGCTGCCGGTGGCCGGCCGCGACCACTACGGCAGCGAGGCCGTCCTGGCCGGGGCGCTGACCGCCTACACCGCCGGCGCGCTGCTGGGCGCGGTCATCGTGTCCCGCTTCAAGCCCCGCGCCCAGGGGTGGACGGCCCTGGCGGGCCTGGGCCTGTACGCCCTGGCCCCGCTGAGCCTGGTCGCCCCGGTGGGCCCGGTCGTGGTCATGGCCGCGTACGCGGTGGTGGGGGTGGGCATCGAGCTGTTCAACGTGCCCTGGTTCACGGCCGTGCAGCGCGAGGTCGCCCCGGACAAGCTGGCCCGGGTGTCCTCCCTGGACTTCCTGTTCTCCTACGGGCTGGCCCCGGTGGGCCTGGCGCTGATCGGCCCGGCGGCCGCCGCCTGGGGCGCCGGCCCGGTCCTGGTCGCCTGCGCCCTGGCCTGCGCGACCGCCCCGGCCCTGGCGGCGCTGGCCCCGGGCGGGCGCACCTTCTCCTCGCCCCGACCCGCCCCGGCCCGGAGCACCGCGGACCCCGCCGCCGAACCCGCCACAGGCTGACCCGCCCGCCCGGCCCGCCCTCCGGGTGCCGGGCCGTGCCCGCACGAACTCCCGGAGCCCGGAGCACACCCGTCGGCCTCGGGCCGCACCCGCGGGCGCGTCGGCGCCCCCGGGCGGCCGGGCGGGAGGCGGCTCGCGCCCCCGAGGTCACGGCCCCGGGCGGTGTCGTGTATGTTTTGAAAACGGTTTTCATTTTCAATGAGAGGAGGCGACCATGCGCGTGGCCGTGATCACCGGCCTGCACCGCCGTGCGCGCGAGCGCGCCGTCGAGGCGGCCCTGGGCCTGCCCCGCACCCTCGTGGTCCACCACGACCTGTCGGAGATCGGCGAGGGAGCCGTCACCCGGGTCACCCGCGACCACCGCGGCGAGCTCGGCCGCGACCCCGTCCACCTGGTCCACGCCTGCGCCTCGTGCACCCTGCGCGAGGACCTCGTCCCCTTCCTGCTGGCCACGGCCGCCATCGGCGAGTACGACCTGTGCGTGGTGGACGCCTGGGACGGCGTCGAACCCCGCACGGTCTCCGAGGCCGTGGCCGCGCAGCCCGAGCTGACCCTCACCGCCGTCGTCACCGCCGTGGACGCCGACCGGCTGCTGCCCGACCTGGCCTGCCACGACGACCTCGTCGACCGCGGCCTGGACATCGCCGAGAACGACGAGCGCGCCGTCAGCGAGGTGCTCACCGCCCAGATCGAGTACCCCACCGCGATCGCCCTGCACGGCCGCCGCCACCTGGCCGAGGCCCGCGCCCTGGTCGAGCACCTCAACCCGGCCGCCGCCGTCCTGGACCCCGACGACACCTCCGCCCTCACCGCGGGCCGGTTCGACACCGCCGCCGCGCACAACCGCTGCGACCCGCTGGGCGCCCACCACTGCGGCCGCACCACCGGGCGGGTGAGCACCGTGGTGTGGTCGCGGCGCCGACCGCTGCACCCCGCCCGTCTGCACGAGGCCATGGACGACCTGGTGTCGATGACCCTGCGCGGCCGCGGCCGCCTGTGGCTGGGCAGCCGCCCCGACACCGTCCTGGTGTGGGACTCCCACCGCGACCTGGCCACCGTGGCCGCCGCGGGCCCCTGGCTGGCGGCACTGCCCGAGGCCGCCCTGGAGATGGTGCCCGAGGCCCGGCGCACCGCCGCCCTCCTGGACTGGGACCCGGCGGTGGGCGACCGGGGCCAGCACCTGGCGTTCACCGGCGTGGACCTGGACGCCGGCCGGCTCACCGCCCTGCTCGACTCCTGCCTGACCACCGACGACGAGACCGCCTTCGCCGACGACCCGTTCGCCGCCGCCGAGAACTGAGAGGACACCCCGTGGCCGACCGCCGCCCCGACAAGAAGAGGGCACCCCGCAAGTTCGCCAACCCGCTGGGCGACCTGGACTACGTCGACTACAAGGACGTCGACCTGCTGCGCCGGTTCATCTCCGAGAAGGGCAAGATCCGCAGCCGCCGCGTCACCCGGGTCACCGCCCGCCAGCAGCGGCTCATCGCCGCCGCGGTCAAGAACGCCCGCGAGATGGCCCTGCTCCCCTACCCCGGACCGCAGTCCGCCCGCTGACCCCGAAGGAGTCCACCATGTCCCGTATCTGCCAGGTCACCGGCAAGGCGCCGGCCTTCGGCCACACGATCTCCCACTCCCACCGGCGCACCAAGCGCCGCTTCGACCCCAACATCCAGACCAAGCGGTACTGGCTTCCCAGCGAGCAGCGGTTCGTCAAGCTCAGGGTGAGCACCAAGGGCATGAAGGTCATCGACGCCCGGGGCATCGAGCGCGTGGTCGCCGACATCCGCGCCCGGGGGGAGAAGGTCTGATGGCCAAGAAGAGCAAGATCGCCCGCAACGAGCAGCGCAGGGCCGTCGTCGCCCGCTACGCCGAGCGCCGCGCCGAACTCAAGCGCCTCATCAAGAGCCCGCACACCGACGAGGACACCCGCGCCGCCGCCGCGGCCGAACTGCGCCGCCAGCCGCGCGACGCCAGCGCCACCCGCGTGCGCAACCGCGACTCCGTCGACGGCCGCCCCCGCGGCCACCTGCGCAGGTTCGGCCTCTCCCGCATCCGCTTCCGCGAGATGGCCCACCGCGGCGAACTGCCCGGCGTGACCAAGTCCAGCTGGTAGCCTCCGCCGCCCCGCGGTCCGGGCGCCCCCGTCCGCTCCTCCTCCTCGCGGCGGGGGCGCCCACCGGACCCTGTTCCCGCGTCCCCCTCCCACCGGGGACGTACGCCCTCTACTATGACAACCGTTGTCATTTCCATAACGTGGCGCGACCGCGCCCCGACCCTCCAGGAGCACGGGTGTCCCCGACCCCAGCACCCCCGCTGACCGCACCACCGCCCACGGCACCCGCACACCCCGCCGGCCCGCGCTGGCTCACCACCCCCGCCGGCACCGCCACCGCCGCCGCCGTCCTGGCCCTGCTCCTGGCCGCGTCCACCCTGCCCGCCATCGGCCTGGGCACCGCCCTGGTCCCGCCCGCCGAGACCGCCCGCTACCTGTGGGCCGCCCTCACCGGCGGCACCATCACCCCCGACGAGGTCACCCGCTACCAGATCATCTGGAACATCCGCACCCCGCGCGTCCTGCTGGCCGCCCTCGTCGGCGCCGGCCTGGGCGCCGTCGGCGTCGCCGTCCAGGCCCTGGTCCGCAACCCCCTCGCCGACCCCTACATCCTCGGCGTCTCCTCCGGCGCCTCCGTCGGCGCGGTCACCGTCGGCGTGCTCGGCGCCCTGGCCGCTCTGGGCCCCTACGCCGTCTCGGCCGGGGCGTTCGCCGGAGCGCTGGCCGCCACCCTGCTGGTGCACCTCATCGCCCGCACCGCGGCCGGGATCACCCCGCTGCGCCTGGTCCTGACCGGCGTCGCCCTCTCCTTCGGATTCCAGGCCGTCATGAGCGTCATCGTCTACCTCGTCCCCGGCAACGAGGCCACCTCCACCGTCCTGTTCTGGACCATGGGCGGGTTCGGCGCCGCCACCTGGGGCTCCCTGCCCGTGGTCGCCGTCCTGGTCCTGGCCGGACTGGCCGTCCTGCACTCCCTGGCCCGCCGCCTGGACGCCACCGCCCTGGGCGACGAGACCGCCGCCAGCCTGGGCGTGGACACCGACCGGCTGCGCCGCGTCCTGTTCCTGGTCACCGCCCTGATGACCGGGGCGATGGTCGCCGTCAGCGGCGCCATCGGGTTCGTGGGCCTGGTGGTCCCGCACGTCGTGCGCATCCTCGTCGGCGCCGCCCACCGGCGCGTCCTCACCGTCGCCCCGCTGGCGGGGGCGGTCCTCATGGTCTGGGTGGACCTCGTCTCGCGCACCGTCGCCGCGCCCCGCGAGCTCCCGCTGGGCGTGCTCACCGCCCTCATCGGCGTCCCGGTGTTCCTCGTCCTCATGCGCCGCCGCGGCTACCTGTTCGGAGGCCGCTGATGCGGTTGAGCCTGGACGGCCTCACCGTCGCCATCGACGGCGCCACCCTCGTGCACTCCCTGTCCCTGGACGTCCCCGACGGCTCCGTGATCGGCCTGGTCGGCCCCAACGGCTCGGGCAAGTCCACCGCGCTGCGCTGCGTCTACAGGGCGCTGCGCCCCACCGGCGGCACCGTCCGCGTCGGCGGCGACGACCTGGCCTCGCTCAAGCCCCGCGAGGGCGCCCGCCGGGTCGCCGCCCTGACCCAGGAGAACGGCAGCGACCTCGACTTCACCGTCGCCGAGGTCGTGGCCCTGGGCCGGGTCCCGCACCAGAACGGCAACGGGCCGCTCACCGCCCGCGAACGGGAGCTGTGTGCGAACGCCATGGACGCCATGGACATCGCCCACCTCGCCCACCGGGGCGTGCTGACCCTGTCCGGCGGTGAGCGCCAGCGCGTCCTGATGGCCCGCGCCCTGGTGCAGGAGCCCCGGGTGCTCGTGCTCGACGAGCCCACCAACCACCTGGACGTGCGCCACCAGATCCACCTCCTGTCCCTGCTGCGCGAGGTCGGCGCCACCACCCTGGTCGTCCTGCACGACCTCAACCTGGCCGCGGCGGCCTGCGACCGGATCGGCGTCCTGAGCGGGGGACGGCTGGTGGCCGCCGGCGCCCCCTCCGAGGTGCTCACCCCCGACCTGGTGCGCGAGGTGTTCGGCGTGGAGGCGACCGTGGTCCCCCACCCGCTGACCGGCGCGCCCCAGCTCCTCTACCGGCTCACCCATCAGGAAGGCACCCCGTGAACCACCCTCCCCTCCCCCTGCGGCCGCTGGCCGCCGTGTCCCTGGCCCTGGCGGCCCTGGCCGCCACCGGCTGCGGCGCCCGGGTCGAAGAGGACCCCGCGCAGGCGGGCGCGGCGCCCGAGACCGCCACCGTGAACCGCTGCGGCGAGGAGGTCGAGTACACCACCCCGCAGCGCGCCGTGGTCTACGAGGGCGGCAGCGCCGACAAGATGTTCGCCCTGGGCCTGACCGACCACGTGCACGGCTACGTGATGCCCCCGGCCAACCCGCCGGTCACCGAGTCGCCCTGGGCCGACGAGTACGCGCGGGTCGAGTTCCTCAGCGACGACCTGCTCAACCGCGAGCTGGTCGTGGACGCCGAGGCCGACTTCGTGGTCGCCGGGTGGAACTCCGGGTTCAGCGACCAGCGCGGGATCACCCCGGAGATCCTGGACGGGCTCGGCATCCAGAGCTTCATGCACACCGAGTCGTGCTTCAACTACCCCGGCTTCCCCGAGCGGGTCACCCCGTTCGAGGGGCTGTACACCGACCTGGAGCGGCTCGGGGCCATCTTCGGCGTGGAGGACCGGGCGGCGGAGCTGGTCGCCGACTACCGGGCCCGGGTCGAGGCGGTCCAGGAGCAGGCACCCCAGGGCGACCCGGTGCCGGTGTTCCTCTACGACTCGGGCACCGACCAGGCGTTCACCGCCGGGTCCCAGGTCCCGCCCAACGACATCATCCGCTTCGCGGGCGGGGAGAACGTCTTCGGCGACCTGGACGAGCGCTGGACCCAGGTCGGCTGGGAGGCCGTCGTGGAGGCGCGGCCCGAGGTGGTCATCATCCTGGACTACGGCGACCAGCCCGCCGAGGACAAGATCGCGTTCCTGAAGGAACTGCCCGCGCTGTCCGACGTCCCGGCCGTCGCGGAGGAGAACTTCTTCGTCCTGGACTACAACGAGGGCATCTCCGGGCCGCGCAACATCGACGGCCTGGAGAAGTTCGCCGAGTACCTGCGCGAGCACACCGCCTGACCGGACCCGGCGCCCTCCCCGCACCCCCGCCGGGGAGGGCGCCGCCCCCTCCCGCCGCGCTCCGCCGCACACGCCCCCGGCCGCCCCGCGCGGCCCCGGGCGCCCCGGTGTTCCCCCCGGTGTCCCGGTGTTTCCCCCCGGGGCGCCCGGGTAGTGGCCCGCCCACGACGGAACGAAGCGCCTGCGGCCACGAGGAGGGGGCATGAAGGCTGTCGTCTGGAACGGCACCCGCGACGTGCGCGCCGAGACGGTGCCCGACCCGCGGATCGAGGAGCCCGCGGACGTGATCCTGCGGGTCGGCAGCTCCGGGCTGTGCGGCTCCGACCTGCACCTGTACGAGGTCCTGGGCCCCTTCATGCACGAGGGCGACATCCTGGGGCACGAGGCCCTGGGCACCGTCGAGGAGACCGGCCCCGGGGTGACCTCGCTGGCGCCCGGCGACCGCGTGGTGATCCCCTTCCAGATCTCCTGCGGCCACTGTGCCATGTGCGAGAGCGGCCTCCAGACCCAGTGCGAGACCACGCGCGACGACGACCAGGGCACCGGCGCCCCCATCTACGGCTACAGCTCCCTGTACGGATCGGTCCCGGGCGCCCAGGCCGAGTACCTGCGCGTGCCCCGGGCCGAGGCCAACGCCATCCCCGTCCCGGCCCAGGGCCCCGACGAGCGGTACCTGTACCTGTCCGACGTGCTGCCCACCGCCTGGCAGGCCGTCCGCTACGCCGACGTCCCGCCGGACGGCTCCGTGGCCGTCCTGGGGCTGGGGCCCATCGGCGACATGTGCTGCCGGGTGGCCCGCCACCTGGGCGCGGGCCGGGTCTTCGGGGTGGACCCGGTGCCGGAGCGGCGCGCCCGCGCCGCCGCCCGCGGCGCCGAGGTGTTCGACCCCTCCGACGGCACCGACGGCCTCATCGGCGAGATCCGCGAACGGACGCGCGGCCAGGGGCCCGACGCCGTCATCGACGCCGTCGGCCTGGAGGCGCAGGGCCACGGCTCGGCCCGCCTGGCCCAGCGGCTCACCTCGTTCCTGCCCAAGGGCGCCGCGGCCAAGCTGATGGAGACCGCGGGCGTGGACCGGCTCGCGGCCCTCCAGACCGCCATCGAACTGGTCCGCCGGGGCGGCACCGTCTCCGTCATCGGGGTCTACGGCGGCACCGCCGACCCGCTGCCGATGCTCACCATGTTCGACAAGCAGATCCAGCTCCGCATGGGGCAGGCCAACGTGCGCCGCTGGGCGCCCGACATCCTCCCCCTGCTCGACGACAGGGACGTCCTGGGGGTGGAGGACTTCGCCACCCACCGCGTCGCCCTGGACGACGCGGCCGACGCCTACGCCATGTTCCAGGCCAAGCGGGACGGGGCCGTCAAGGTCGTCTTCCGTCCCTGAACACCGCGCCCGCGCACGACACCCGCACCACGACACGCACACGAGGGAGGTGGGTCCCATGCCCGGGACCCGGGAACTGCCCGACACGCTGCGCAGGTCCTCCAAGAAGGCCCAGCGCACCTGGATCAAGGCCCACGACTCGGCCGTGGACCAGTACGGCGAGGGCGAACGCGCCCACCGGGTGGCCATGGCCGCCGTCAAGCACTCCTTCGAGAAGGTCGGCGACCACTGGGAGGCCAAGGACGGCAAGGGTGCCTCCGACTCCCGCGCCTCCGACCCCGGCGCGAAGAACCGCAAGGGGTCCAAGGGCACCGCCGGGGGTGTGGACGCCAACGCCAGCAAGGACCACCTGTACGAACAGGCCCGCCGCCTGGGCGTCCAGGGGCGCTCCAAGATGACCAAGGCCGAGCTGGTCGACGCCCTGCGCAAGGAGAGCGGCACCCGCACCAAGCGCGCCCGCGGCTGACCGGCACCGACCCGCGGGGGCCGCGCACCGACCGCGGCCCCCGCACCCCAGGGGGAGACATGACGCAGAACGTCGCCGACCACCTGCTGCGCCGGCTGTCGCAGTGGGGCGTCACCAAGATCTTCGGCTACCCCGGTGACGGGATCAACGGCCTGGTCGCCCAGATGGGCCGCCTGCCGGAGGGACCCCGCTTCGTCCAGAGCCGCCACGAGGAGATGTCGGCCTTCGAAGCCGTCGGATACGCCAAGTTCGGCGACGGGCCCGGCGTGTGCCTGGCCACCGGCGGCCCCGGCGCCATCCACCTGCTCAACGGCCTCTACGACGCCAAGCTGGACCGGGTCCCGGTCGTCGCCATCGTCGGCCAGGCCGACCGCACCGCACTGGGCGGCTCCTACCAGCAGGAGGTGGACCTGCACTCCCTGTTCAAGGACGTCGCCGCCTACCTGGCCACCGTCACCGTCCCCGAACAGCTGCCCAACGTCCTGGACCGGGCCGTGCGCACCGCCCTGGGCCGCTCCGCGCCCACCGTCCTGATCATCCCCGGCGACGTCCAGGAACTGGACTACACGCCGCCCGAGCACGCGTTCAAGCACGTGCCCTCCAGCGCGCCCGACCGCCTCCACGAGCACCCCCGGACCCTGCCCCCCGTCCACGCGCTGGACCGGGCCGCGCAGGTCATCGACGCCGGGGAGCGCATCGCGATCCTCATCGGCCAGGGCGCGCGGGGAGCCGGCCAGGAGGTCCTGGACCTGGCCGACGCCACCGGCGCCGGCATCGCCAAGGCGCTCCTGGGCAAGGACGTGCTCCCCGACGACCTGCCCGAGGTCACCGGCAGCATCGGCCTGCTGGGCACCCGCCCCTCCTGGGAGCTGATGCGCGACTGCGACACCCTGGTCATCGTCGGCTCCAACATGCCCTACACCCAGTTCCTGCCGCCGTTCGGCCGCCGGGCCGTGCAGATCGACACCGACCCCGGCGCCATCGGCATGCGCTACCCCACCGAGGTCAACCTGGTGGGCGACGCCAAGGCCACCCTGCTCGCGCTCCTGGAGCGCCTGGACCGCCCCGACGAGCTCACCGGGCCGCGCCGCCGCTGGCGCACCTCCATCGAGGAGGGCGTCGCCCGCTGGTGGGACGTCCTGGACGCCCAGGCCCGCATCCCCGCCGACCCCGTCAACCCGATGCTGATCGTGCACGAGCTCTCCCTGCGCGCGCCCGACGACGCGGTGATCACCGCCGACTCCGGGTCCGTCACCAACTGGTACGCGCGCCTGCTCAAGATGCGCGCGGAGATGCGCGGCTCCCTCTCGGGCACGCTGGCGACCATGGGGTGCGCCGTCCCCTACGCCATCGGGGCCAAGTTCGCCCACCCCGACCGGCCCGCGATCGCCCTGGTCGGCGACGGCGCCATGCAGATGAACGGGCTCATGGAGATGCTCACCGCGCGCCGCTACCACGAGCTGTGGGACGACCCCCGGCTGGTGGTGTGCGTCCTGCACAACAACGACCTCAACCAGGTCACCTGGGAGCTGCGCGCCATGGGCGGATCGCCCAAGACCCCGTTCTCCCAGGACCTGCCGGAGCTGTCGTACGCGGCCTTCGCCGAGCAGGCCGGGCTGGTAGGCATCACCGTGGACGGCCCCGACGGCGTCGGCCCGGCCTGGGACCGGGCCCTGGCCGCCGACCGGCCGGCCCTGATCGACGTCCGCTGCGACGCGGACATGCCGCCCATCCCGCCCCAGGTGGACCGCGAGCAGCTCGTGGACACCGTCAAGGCCCTGCTGTCGGGCGACCCCGACCGGCGCGGCGTGGCGGTCCGGGGCCTGGCCGCCAAGGCCCGGGAGTTCTTCCCCGGCAGCGGCTGACCGCGCCGGCCGGGCACACCGCCCGGCGGCACGGGGGCACCGCCGGACACGAAGGGGCGGGGCGGACCGGGTCCGCCCCGCCCCCCGCGCGCGGTCAGCCGGCCTGGATCTCGCCGCCGGTCGGCGCCAGCGTCTCCCCCGTGTAGTACGACGACAGCCGCCCACTGGCGAAGAACACGTAGGAGGGCGCGATCTCGTCCGGATCGGCCGCCCTGCCCATCGGCGCCTGCTCCCCGAAACCCTCGGCCCCCTTCTCCCCGAGGGTGGCGGGGATGAGCGGCGTCCACACCGGCCCGGGTGCCACACAGTTCACCCGGATACCGCGGTCCATGAGGGCCTGGGAGAGCGACAGCGACAGGTTCATCACCGCGGACTTGCTCGCCGCGTAGTCGATGAGCGTGTCGTTGCCGCGCAGCCCGTTGATCGACCCGGTGATGATGATCGACCCGCCCTCGGGGATGTGCGGCACGGCCTCGCGCACCGTCCAGAACACCCCCATGACGTTGACGTCGAACGTCCGGCGCAGCTGTTCGGTGGTCAGGTCGGTGATGTCCTCCACCGGCGCCTGGGTGGCGGCGTGCTCGACCAGGATGTCGATCCCGCCGAGCTCCTCCACCGCGCGCTCCACCAGGTGGGAGCAGTACGACTCGTCGGCGAGGTCGCCGCGCACCCCCACGGCGCGCCGCCCCTGCTCCTGCACCAGGCCCACCGTGTGCTGTGCCTCGGCGTCCTCGCTGAGGTAGCCGAACACCACGTCGGCCCCCTCCTTGGCGAAGGCCACCGCGGTGGCCCGGCCGATGCCCGAGTCGGCTCCGGTGATCAGGGCCCGCTTCCCCTCCAGCAGCCCGCTGCCCCGGTAGTCGCGCATCTCGTCGCGCGGCCGGGGATCCATCGGCTCGGTGCGCCCCGGATAGGGCTGGCTCTGCGCCGGCGGACGTTTCTCGGTCATCACCGATCCCCCCTCTCCTCTTCCCGCGTGCCACTGCCCGGTTCCCCCGCCTTCACACATGGCCCGGGCGGCCGCCCGGGCCGCCGGGAGCCCGCCCGGGCGTACGGGCGTGTCACGCGTTTGCCCGGGGCCCGAACCGGTCAGTGGCCCCCGGACGGAGCCGGAGGCCACGGCTGTGAGCAGGGGGTACAGATGAACGACGAGACGCGCGACGCCAAGGACCGGGCGCTGGACGCCGCCCGTACCGATTCCGAGGGTCCGCTGACCACCGACACCGGCGTACGGGTGGAGGACACCGACAACTCGCTCTCCGCCGGCACGCGCGGGCCGACGCTGCTGGAGGACTTCCACGCCCGGGAGAAGATCACCCACTTCGACCACGAGCGCATCCCCGAACGGGTCGTGCACGCCCGCGGCGCGGGCGCCTACGGGCACTTCCGCCCCTACGAGAGCCTGTCGGACGTGACCGCCGCCCACTTCCTGAGCGGCCCGGACGTCGTCACCCCGGTGTTCGTGCGCTTCTCCACCGTCGCCGGGTCGCGCGGCTCGGCCGACACGGTGCGCGACGTGCGCGGGTTCGCGGTGAAGTTCTACACCGAAGAGGGCAACTACGACCTGGTCGGCAACAACATGCCCGTGTTCTTCATCCAGGACGGGATCAAGTTCCCCGACTTCGTGCACGCGGTCAAACCCGAGCCGCACAACGAGATCCCGCAGGCGCAGTCGGCGCACGACACCCTGTGGGACTTCGTCGGCCTCCAGCCGGAGACCACCCACATGATCATGTGGCTGATGTCGGACCGGGCGCTGCCGCGCAGCTACCGGACCATGCAGGGGTTCGGGGTGCACACCTTCCGGTTCGTCGACCGCGCGGGGCGGGGCACGTTCGTCAAGTTCCACTGGAAGCCGCTGCTGGGCACCCACTCCCTGGTGTGGGACGAGGCGCAGCGCATCCAGGGCAAGGACCCCGACTTCAACCGCCGCGACCTGTGGGAGTCCATCGAGCGCGGGCAGTTCCCCGAGTGGGAGCTGGGCGTGCAGCTGGTCCCGGAGGAGGACGAGCACGCGTTCGACTTCGACCTGCTGGACGCCACCAAGATCATCCCGGAGGAGCAGGTGCCGGTCCGGCCGGTCGGGAGGCTCACCCTGGACCGCAACCCCGACAACTTCTTCGCCGAGACCGAGCAGGTCGCCTTCCACACCGCCAACGTGGTGCCGGGGATCGACTTCACCAACGACCCGCTGCTCCAGGCCCGCAACTTCTCCTACCTGGACACCCAGCTGCTGCGGCTGGGCGGCTCCAACTTCCAGCAGATCCCGGTCAACCGGCCGCTGGCACCCGTCGACCACAACCAGCGGGACGGGTTCGCCCAGCACCGGGTGCACCGGGGCCGGACCTCCTACTTCCCCAACTCGCTGGGCGGCGGCTGCCCCGCCCTGGCCGACGAGGGCGTCTACCGGCACTACACGGAGAAGGTCGAGGGGCACAAGATCCGCGAGCGGGCGGAGAGCTTCAAGGACCACTACTCCCAGGCCACCCTGTTCTACAACAGCCTGGCGTCCTGGGAGCGCGAGCACCTCGTCGCGGCGTTCCGCTTCGAGCTGGGCAAGTGCGAGGAGCCGGAGGTGCGCCGGCGGGTGGTCGCCAACCTCACCAACGTCGACCACGACCTGGCGGTGGCCGTGGCCCGGGGGGTGGGCGTGGAGGCGCCCGCGCAGGGGGCCTCGCCCAACCACGGGCGGTCCTCGCCCGCGCTCAGCCAGGCCGAGACGGCCTTCGGGTCGGTGGTGGGCCGCAAGGTCGCGATCCTGGTCGCCGACGGCGTGGACGCGGCGAGCGTGGAGGGGCTGCGCGAACCGCTGACGGCCGAGGGCGCCGTCGTGGAACTGCTGGCCGTCACCGACGGGACGGTGCGCACCTCCGACGGGGGGACCCTGGCCGTGGACCGTGCGCTGCCCACGATGTCCTCGGTGCTCTACGACGCGGTGGCGGTGCCCGACGGCGCCGACGCCGTCACGGCCCTGTCCGGGGACGGCATGGCCCGCCACTTCGTGCTGGAGGCCTACAAGCACCACAAGCCGCTGGCCCTGGTGGGCGCGGGCGCGGAGCTGGGGATCGCGCCGCCGCTGCCCGAGCACGCGGTCACCCCGGCGCAGCGGACCCGGGAGGAGCTGGGCGTGGTCGTGGCCCCGGAGGCCGACGGCACCTGCGCCGCCGAGTTCTCCCGGCTCATCGGGCTGCACCGCGTCTGGGACCGGCCCACCGACGCGGTCCCGGCCTGACCCCGCGCCCCGACCCGCCACAAGGGGCCGCGCCACCCGCCGGCGCGGCCCCTCCCCGTGTCTCCCGTGCTCCACGCGTTCCCCGTGTCCCCGGATTCCCCACGTCCCCCGTGATCCCCATGGGCTCCGTGAACCCCCAGGCTCCCCACGCCCCCGACCCCCGAGGCCCACGCGCCCCCGTGGCCCCAGGCTCCCCACGTCCCTCGTGACCTCCGTGGTCCCCGTAACCCACATGGGCCCCGAGGCGCGCGGCCCTTGGTGTCCGGCCCCGTGTCACGCGGCGCGCTGGGCCGCCTCCAGCTCCTCCTCCACCCGGGCGGGCAGGCGCCGGCGCCGGGCCAGCACGGCAGGGAGCCGGTACAGCGCCGCCGCCAGCGCGCGCCGCCGGACCCGGTCGGCCGGGCACCGGGCGGCGACCCGCAGCGTCCGGTCCCGGACGACCGCGGGCCTGCGGCGCAGCCACACCGTGAGCAGGGCGTTGCGCTCCTGGAGGACCGCCCGCCGCAGCCCCGGCGGGCGGTGCGGGGAGGGGTGGTGGCGGACCACGGCCCCGGGGAGGAGCCGCAGCTCCCACCCGGCCGCCGCCAGGTCCAGGGCCAGCAGCTCCTCCTCGCCGCCGAAGAACAGCAGCGGCTCGAACCCGCCGGCCTCCTCGAACGCGCTGCGCCGCACCACCGCGGCGCAGGCCAGGAACCCCATGACCCGCGGCTCGGCCCCGCCCCCGGGCAGGGGCGCGCGCAGCTGGGCCTCGGTGACCGGGTCCGGGCGCCCCTGCGGCCCCACCCGGACGGCCGCGGTCACCAGCCCCCACCCGGGATGGGCGTCCAACGCGTCGGCGGCCGCCTCCAGGGAGCCCGGCTCCCACCACGAGTCGTCGTCGCAGAAGGCGACGTAGGGCGTGCGCGCCCGGGCCGCCCCCGCGTTGCGGGCCGCGCAGCCCAGGTTGCGCTCCCGGCGCAGGACCCGGACCCCGGGGAACCGCTCCCGCACCGCCGCCGCGGTGCCGTCCGAGGACCCGTTGTCCACGACCACGACCGGGGGCCGGGGCTCCAGCCCCTCCAGCCGGGCCAGCGTCCGGCACAGCTCGCGCACCCGGTCGCGGGTGGCGATCACCACCGTCACCCGCGGCCCCCGCCCGCCTTCCGCGGCCCGGCCCCCTCCGTCGGCCCCGCGGTCCCCGCCCGGCGCGGTGCTCACGGGTTCGACGCGACCGCCCTCCCCGAGCGGTTCCGCAGCTCCACGAAGTGGTCGATGGTGCGCCGCATCCCCTCGCGCACCCGCGTCCTGGGCTCCCACCCCAGGAGCTCCCGGGCGAGCCGGATGTCGGGCCGGCGGAACCGCGGGTCGTCCTCGGGGCGTTCGACGAACACGACCCCCGACCGCGTCCCGGTCAGGGAGGCCACCAGCCCCACGAGCGAGATCACGCTCAGCTCCTCGTCGCTGCCGATGTTGACCGGCCCGCGCACCCCGCGCCGGGCGCCCAGCGCCATGAGCCCGCGGACGGTGTCGTCCACGTAGCACAGCGACCGCGTCTGCCGCCCGTCCCCGGCGACGGTCAGCGGCCTGCCCTCCAGCGCCTGGTTGACGAAGGTGGGCACCAGCCGCCCGTCGTCGGCCCTCATCCGCGGGCCGTAGCTGTTGAAGATGCGCGCGATCCCCACGTCGGCCCCCCGGGCCCGGCCGTGGGCCATGACCAGCGACTCCGCGTACCTCTTGGCCTCGTCGTACACGCTGCGGGGCCCGACCGGGTTCACGTTGCCCCAGTACGTCTCCCGCTGCGGATACTCCAGCGGGTCGCCGTACACCTCGCTGGTGGAGGCCAGGACGAACCGGGCCCCGCCCTCCTCCGCCAGCGCCAGGGCGTTGCGGGTGCCCAGGCTGCCCGCCTCCAGCGTCTCCACCGGCAGGCGCAGGTAGTCGGGCGGCGAGGCCGCCGAGGCCAGGTGGAACACGGTGTCCACCGGCCCCTCGACCTCGACCGGCCGGACGAGGTCGGCCTCCTTCAGCCGGAAGCGGGGGTGCCCGAACAGGTGCTCCACGTTGCCCGGGCGCCCGGTCGCGAAGTTGTCCAGGCACACCACCTCCGCCCCCTGCTCCAGCAGCCGTTCGCACAGGTGGCCGCCGAGGAACCCCGCCCCGCCGGTCACCACCGTCCTCCCCCAGTGCGTCACCGTCTCCACGTGCGTCTCCCTCCTCGTGCCGTCGGGCCTGGGACGTCCGGTCAGGGCCAGGAGACCTCCTGCGCGGGGCACACGACCATCTCGCGCACCTCGCACCCGGCCGGGCGGGTGAGGGCGAACAGGACGGCCTCGGCGACGTGCTCGGGGTCGTTGAGGGCGGCGTCGGGCCCGGGCCGGTACTGCTCGGGCCTGCCGTCGAAGAAGGCGGTGTTCATGCCCCCGGGGATCAGCAGGGTGACCCCCACCTGCCCGGCGGTCTCCGCCGCCAGCGCGCGGGTGAACCCCACCACCCCGAACTTGGACGCGCAGTAGGCGGTGGCGTCCCCCACCGCGCGCACCCCCAGGGTCGAGGCGCAGTTGACCACCCTCCCCCCGGAGTCGCGCAGGTGGGGCAGGGCGGCCCGGGTGACGGCGGCGGTCCCGAGCAGGTTGACCGCCAGGACCTTCTCCCAGTCGGCCGCGGGCACGTCGGTCAGCGAACCGCAGGCGTCGATGCCCGCGGCGTTGACGACGGCGTCGATGCGGCCGTGCCGCTCGACCACCCGCCGGACCGCCAGCTCCACCTCTTCGCGCTCGGCCACGTCGACCTGCTCGAACGGCACGTCCCCGCCGGGATGGCGGCGGTCGAGCACGATCGGCTTGCCGCCCGCGTCCTGTACGGCGCGGACCGTCGCCGCGCCCAGCCCGGACGCGCCTCCGGTGATGACGGTGTTCCCCAAGGAGACCATGTCCCCCTCCTCTCCCTGTCCTCCGCACCCGGTCCGGGCGCGGTTCACGACACGGCCTCCCGGCCGCGTATGCGCGTGATGATCCCTGTGGTGGACCGCCCCGGGATGAGCGGGACCGTGACCACGTCCCCGCCCCAGGAGCGCACCACCGGCGTCTCCGGCATCCGGGACGCCTCGTAGTCGCCGCCCTTGACCCACACGTCGGGCCGCAGGCGCGCCAGCTCCCGCACCGGGGTGGGGTCGTCGAAGATCCGGACCCCGTCGACGCAGTCCAGCGCCGCCAGCAGCCGGGCCCGGTCCGCCTCCCCCACCACGGGGCGGCCCTCCCCCTTGAGGGCCCGCACGGAGGCGTCGCTGTTGAGCAGGACCACGAGCCGGTCCCCCAGGCGGCGGGCGTACCGGAGCAGCTCCACGTGCCCGGCGTGCAGGATGTCGAAGCAGCCCCCGGTCGCCACCAGGCGCTCCCCGCCGCGGCGGGAGAGGGCTCCGGCCGCCCCCGTGAGCGCGCCGAGCGCCTCGGGGCCGCGCTCCCCCTCCGGGGCGAACGCCCCCGCCCCGCCGCCGGCGACGAACTCCGACGCCGCGGCCACCCCCACCCGGACGGCGGCGGCCTCGCCCCGCCCGTCGGCCAGGGCCGCCGCGCAGGCCGCCGCGAAGGCGTCGCCCGCGCCGCAGGGGTCGGACCCCCCTGCCGCGGGGACGGCGCGCACCCGCTCGCCCTCCCCCCGCGGATCGGCCCGGACCGCGCCGTCCTCCCCCAGGGTGACGGCCACGCAGCGGGCCCGCCAGGTGCGGGCCAGGTGGGCGGCCCGCTCCAGGGCCGCGCCGGGGTCGCCGTCCTCCACACCGGCCTCGGCGGCGTTGGGCGTCACCACCCATGCCCCCGGCACGGGCGGCGCCCCCCGGGGGTGGGGGTCCCACACCAGCGGGACCCGCTCCGCGCACGCGGCCAGCAGGTCGCGCACCTCCGGGCGCGACGTCAGCCCCCGGCCGTAGTCCGAGACCAGCACGGCGTCGGCGCCCGCCAGCGCACCCGCGACGGCGTCCAGGTCCACCGCCCCGTCGATCCGGCCGCCCCCGCCGTCCACCCGGGCGACGGTGCGGCCGTCCGCCATGATCCTCGTCTTGGTGGGGGTGCCGGCGGCCATGGGCAGGCCCACCAGGCGCACCCGCGCCCCCAGCACCCCGGCCAGGGTCTCGGCGGCGGCGTCCCGCCCGAGCCCCGTGACCAGGGTGACGGCCCGCCCGCCGCGGGCCGCGCGGTGGGCGGCCAGGGCGGCGCCCCCGGGCCGGTGGCGCGCGGCCGCGTCCTCCACGACCGGCGCGGGCGCGTCGGGGCAGTCCCGGTGGGAGGTCCCCCGCAGGTCGACGTCGAGCAGGGCGTCCCCCAGCACCGCGATCGTTCCCGCTGCGGAGTTCACGTCGCCCCCCTCTCCCGTGCGGCCGCCGCCTCCCGGGGCGAGGGCACCGACGCCGCACGCTCCCTCAGCCCCCGCTCCACCCCCGAACAGAACACGTGCACCAGGGCCAGGTGCACCTCCTGCACCGTGGACGTGTCGGGCGCGGGCACCGCCACGGTCTCGTCGCTGAGCGATTCCAGCACCGTGGGGCCGGGCCCGGTCAGCGACCAGCACAGCACCCCCAGCTCCCGGGCCGCCTCCGCGGCGGCCAGCACGTTGGCGCTGCTCCCGCTGGTGGACATGCACACCAGCAGGTCCCCGCTGCGGGCGTGGGCGCGCAGCTGGCGCTCGTACACCCGCCGGTAGCCGTAGTCGTTGGCGATGGCGGTCACACTGGAGGTCTCCGCGTGCAGGGCGATCGCCGACAGCGGCTCCCGCTCCCCCTCGAAGCGCCCGGTCAGCTCCGCCGTCAGGTGCTGGGCCTCGGCGGCGCTGCCCCCGTTGCCGCAGCCGAACAGGCGGTGCCCCGCACCGAGCCTGCCGGCGGCCAGGACGCCCCACTCCTCCACGCGCCCGGCGTCGGTCAGCTCCAGCGCCGCCGCCAGGGACCGCAGGTGGCCGTGCATCACTCCCCCTCCCCCCGCCGGACGGCGGCGATCGGCTCGGGCCGCTCCCTGCCGGGGAGCGGGACCGTGCGCGGACCCAGCAGCCCGCGGTAGCACTCCTCGCTGCCCCGGGCCACCTCGGCCCACGAGTACAGGGACCGGGCGCGCTCGGCGGCGGCCGCCCCGAACTCCGCGCGGGTCTGCGGGTCCGAGGCGAGCCAGGCGATCGCGTCGGCCGCCGTGCGCGGGTCGCGCTCGGGCGTCAGCAGGCCGGTCTCCCCGTGGACCACGGTGTCGAGGTGGCCGCCGACCCGGGAGGCGACCACCGGGACGCCGCAGGCCATGGCCTCGACCGTGGACATCCCGAACGGCTCGTACCAGGGCAGGTTCACGGCGATGTCGCACGAGCGCAGCAGCGCCGGCACCTCCGACCGGTCCACCGCACCCAGAAAGCGCACCCGGTCGGCGACCCCCTCCCGGGCGGCGATCCCGCGCAGCCGCCCCACCTCCGGGTCCCGGTCCAGACGCCCCGGCGCGGGCCCGCCCGCCACCAGCAGCTCGGCGCCGGGGACCCTCGCCAGGGCGCGGATCACCGTGTCCACCCCCTTGCGGGGCACCAGGCGGCCCAGGCTGAGCAGGCGCACGCGCTCGCCCCGCGGGCGCGGGGCGGCCGGGCCCGCGGGGGTGAACCTGTGCGTGTCCACCCCGCACGGCACCACCGCGACCCGCCCCGGGGCGATCCCCCAGGACAGGAGTTCGCGCCTCTCCTCCGCCGAGGTCGCCACGACCAGCTCGCTGCGGGCGGCCACCGCCCGCTCGACCGGGATCCTCTCCCGCGGGCTGGTGTCGGCCGTGCCCTGGTGGCGCGCCTTGACCACCCCCAGGGCGTGGAAGGTCTCCACCACCGGCAGGCCGAGCCGCCCGGCCGCCTCCAGCGAGGCCTGCCCGCTCATCCAGAAGTGGGCGTGGACCACGTCGGGGCGGTCCACGCGCCAGGAGGCGCGCAGCCGCCGCGCGAACTCGCCCATGTAGGGGAGGAGTTCGTCCTTGGGCACCGGCTGCTCGGGCCCCGCCCGCACGTGCTCGACCCGTAGGCCCGGCCCCACCGACACCGTGTCGGGTCTGTGGACGTCGGTGCGGCGCGTGTGGACGACCACCTCGTGCCCGCGTTCGGCCAGCGCCAGGGCCAGCTCGGCCACATGGACGTTCTGCCCTCCCGCGTCCTCGCCCCCGATCGCGGCCAGAGGGCTGGCGTGCTCGGAGACCATGGCGATCCTCATCCCGTCACCTCCTCGATCAACCGGTCCCAGTCGTCCAGGAACCTGGTGAGTCCGTAGCGGCGCAGCGCGGCCCGCCGGGCCTGCGCGCCGACCCGTTCGGCCAGCCCGGGGTCCTCGACGAAGGACCGGGCCGCCTCCGCCAGGAAACGGGGGTCGGTGGAGACCGCCCCCGCCCCGGCCGGCACCGCCTCGTAGGCCTCGGTGGCGCCGAGCGCGACCACCGGCAGGCCGAGCATCATGGCCTCGATGAGGGACAGCCCCAGCGAGGTCCACCTCGACGTGTGGACGTAGACGCTGGTCCGGGACAGCTCGTCGTGCATCAGCGCCTGGGGCAGGTCCTCGCGGACGCGGATGCGCCCCTGCGGGGTCCCCAGGTGCTCGGGGACGCCCTCCACCCCCATCCCGAACAGGTCCAGGGGGACCTCCTCGGCCAGGCCGGCGAGGAGGTCGGTGCCCGTGAACCGCCAGCGGCGCAGCGGCTCGTTGACGACCACCCCCGCACGCGGCTCCCGGGCGACCCGCCGGTGGCCGGGGTCGGGGACCCCGTGCTCCACCACGCGCACCGGCGCCCGCCCGCAGTCCCACATCAGGGCGTTGAACCCGGTGACGTGCACGACCGGGATGTCGTCGCGGTCGGCGAGGGGGTGCCGGGTCAGCGGCACGTCCCCGCGCGGCGTGTTGTGCTCCACGTACACCGCGGGCACGTCCCGCCCCGGGACACGGCCCAGCAGCCGCTCGGCCAGCCCGACCTCGTGGGGGCGCTGGAGCACCACCAGGTCCGGCTCGCTCGCGCCCACCTCCTCCCAGGGCACCTCGCGGGCCCGGTCGGGCCAGTCCCAGGTGCGCGCACGCCCCCGGCCGTCGGGGCCCCGGTCCGGCGTCACCGGCAGCAGGAAGGTGTGCGCCCCCTGCACGAAGGCGGTGGTCCACGACCCGTGGACGTGCCAGAGCAGGATGCGGCGCCCGCGCACCGGCGCGCGCTCCCCCGCCGGGGAGGTCCGCTCCTCCCCATCGGTCACGGTCATCGGTCCTCCCGTATCTCGTCGACGGCGGCCAGAACGCTCTCGGGGGAGACACCGGACAGACAGGGGTGGCCCGGCACCGGGCACACCCGCGCCCGGCTGCCCGCGCACCGGGCGCCCTGGTCCCCCAGGACCCGGACCCGGGAACCGCGCGGCGCCCACACGGCCGCGGGGACCACCGGCGAGAACAGGGACACCACGGGGGTGCGCACCGCCGCGGCCAGGTGGGCCGGCCCCGTGTTCCCGCACACCGCGGCCGCCGCCCGGGACAGCACCCCGGCCAGTTCCGGCAGGCGGGTGCGCCCGGCCAGGACCACCACGCCCGGGTCCCCGTGCGCCCGGGGCACCCGGTCGGCCTCCTCGGCCGAACCGGTCAGGACGACGCGGCCGCCGCGGGCGCGCAGCGCAGCCACGATCTCCCCCGCCTTGGACGCGGGGATCGCCCGGGCGGGGGCGTCGGAGCCGGTGTGCACCACCGTGTACCCGTCCGGCCCGGTGAGCCCCCGGGTGTCGGGCAGGGGCCCGCGCACCGCGGGCAGCCCGTCGTCGCCCGGCGCCGGCTCCATCCCGCAGGCCCGGACCAGGGAGAGCATCCGCTCCGTCTCGGGCAGCCCCTCCTCCACCCGGTGGCGGACGTCGAGCAGGCTCCCGGGGTAGTCCTCGCTGATGGCCCCGATCCACGGCACCCCGGCCATGCGCAGCACCAGCGCCAGGGGCAGCGGCGACTGGTGGAAGGAGGTGGGCAGGACCGCGCGGTCGATGCCCAGGCCGGCGAGCAGGCGCACCAGGCGCCGCACCCGCACCGGGTCCACCGGCGGCGGGTCGGCCGCGATCCACGGCACCGTGCAGGTGATCACCCGGTCCACGCCGGGCAGCATCCGGGCCGCACCGGCCCCGCGCGGCCCGGCCAGGTAGACGACCCGGTCCGCGTGCCGGGCCACGGCCCGCACCGCCGGACCGGACAGCAGGACGTCGCCCATCCCGTCCGGGCGGGCCACCAGGACCGTGCCCGCCCTCACGGCGCACCTCCGCCGAGCAGCCGCACCACGGCGCCGAACGGGTCGGCCGCCGACTCGGGGGCCGCACGGCACTCCTCCCCCCGCGTGGCCGCGGTGGGCACCAGGATCCCGCGCGCCCCGGCGGCCCGGGCCGCCTCCACGTCGGAGCCGATGTCGCCGATCACCGCGCACTCGTACGGGCGCACGCCCAACCGCTCCGCCGCCTCGCGCACCAGCCCCGGCGCCGGTTTGCGGCAGGCGCAGCCGTCGTCCTCCCCGTGGGGGCACACGCACCAGGCGTCGAAGCGGCCCAGGAGGCGCTCCACCCGCTCGTTGACCGCACCGACCTCCCGCTCGGTCAGCAGCCCCCGGGCGATCCCCGACTGGTTGCTGACCACCGCGACCGACAGGCCGCAGCGGACCGCCAGCTCCACCGCCCGGGCGGCGCCCGGGCGCGGCCGCACCCGGTCGGGGTCCCCGTTGTAGGGGACGTCCTCGATGAGCGTGCCGTCCCGGTCGAACAGGACCGCGCGCACCGCCGGGCGCCGGGACGCGCCCGCGTGGACCACCGCCCCCCGCAGCCGGTGCAGGCACGCCAGGGGCGGAACGGCCGCGCTGGTCACCGCCATGTCGGCGACCTCGGCGAGGGTCCGCGGCCCCGGGCGCACCCGCTCCAGGGCGAACCGTGCGGTGCGCCCCGCCCACCACAGCGCCAGCGCCCCGGCGGGGAGCCGGCGCCCGGCCAGGGCGGCCCCGACCGCCGCGGCCAGGACGGCCGTCGTCACCACGTGCCGCCGCAGCGCCCCGCGGCCCTCGCCGACCCGCCGCCGCCAGCCCCGCCCGTGCAGGCGGTCCATGAGCACGTCGTCGGCGTTGCCGCGCTGGGCGCCCAGGCTCCGCAGCCGGCCGCCCCCGCGCAGGGGGTGGACGCACACCCGGTCGCCCCACTCCAGGCGAAAGCCCGCGTCCACCACGCGCAGGGCCAGGTCGGTGTCCTCCCGGTAGGCCCGGCGGAACCGGACGTCGAAGCCGCCGACCCGTTCCAGGGCGGACCTGCGGTAGGCCATGTCCGCCGTGATCCACCGCGCCCCCGCCAGCGCCAGCGTGGCCCGCTCGGCGTCGGTGGGCGCGCGGCCCTCGGGCGGCGGGACGACGATCCGCCCCTGGACGCCGCCCACGTCCTCCGGGCGGCCGTCCAGGTCCTCGCACAGGCGCGCGGCCCAGTCGCCGGGCGGGGCGACGTCGTCGTCCAGGAACACGATCCACGGCGCCCGGCAGGAGTGCCACCCGGCCTGGCGGGCGGCCGCGGGACCGCGGCCGCCGCTGCCGAGCACGCGCAACCGCGGGTGGTCGGGCACCCCCAGCGGAGCGCCCCGCCCGGGCGGCCGGTCGTCGACCACCACGATCTCCCGCGGCGCCGCCCCCTCGGGCGCCTCCACCAGCGGCCGCAGCGCCCGCGCCAGGCTCTCGCGCCCCACCGTGGGCACGACCACCGCGTACTCCACGCGCGCGCTCACGCCGCCTCACCCCGGCGGCGGCGCACGAGGAACGGGCCGATGGCCAGCACGTCCACCGGCGCGGACCCGAAGCACTCCAGCGCGTCCCGGGGCGAGTCCACCATCGGCCGCCCGGCGGTGTTGAGACTGGTGTTGACCAGGACCGGCAGGCCCGTCCGGCGCTCGAACTCCGACAGCAGGCGGGCGGTGAGCGGCTCGTCCGTCGCGGAGACCGTCTGCACCCGGGCCGTGCCGTCCACGTGGACGACCGCCGGGATGCGATCACGCCACTCCTGCGCCACCTGGTGCACGAAGAGCATGTACGGGCTGGGCAGGGGGCCGCCGAAGAAGATCTCCGGGGCCCGCTCCTGCGCCACCATCGGGGCCACCGGCCGGAACCGCTCCCGCCCCTTGACCCGGTTCAGGCGCTCCAGGTTCGCCGGGTCGGCGGGGTGCGCCAGCAGGGAGCGGTGCCCCAGCGCCCGCGGACCGTACTCCGAACGGCCCTGGAACCACGCCACCAGGGCGTTGTCCGCCAGCGCGGCGGCGACCGCCGCGGGCAGGTCCGCGGGGCGCTCCATGTCGACCTCGGCGTCGCGCAGCAGGGCGGCCAGCTCGTCCTCGTCCCAGGAGCGCCCCAGGTCCGCGCCGGGCATCGGCTGCGGGTCGTCGCCGGCCTTGGCCGCCACGTACAGCGCCCCTCCCAGGGCGGTCCCCGCGTCCCCCGCGGCGGGCTGGACCCACACGTCGTCGAAGGGGCCCTCGCGGAAGACCCGGCTGTTGGCGACGCAGTTGAGCGCGACACCGCCCGCCATGGTCAGCCGCCGCAGGCCCGTGCGCTCGTACGCCCAGCCCACGACGCCCAGGAGCGCCTCCTCCACGGCCTCCTGGACGCTCGCGGCCAGGTCGGCGTGCTCGGGCCCGGGCTCGGTACCGGGGCTGCGGGCGGGGGCCAGGGACTCCCAGGGCACGTCGCGGGCGCGCACCCGCCCCTCCCCCTCGTACCGCAGGTGCTCGCGGACCGCGTCGAGCATCGTCGGCCTCCCGTAGGAGGCCAGGGCCATCACCTTGTACTCGTCACTGGAGCGGTGGAAGCCCAGGTGCTCGGTCAGCTCCTCGTAGACCAGCCCCAGCGAGTCCGGCAGCGGCTGGCGGACCAGCACCTCGAACTCCCCGCCGGTGTAGGAGCCGACCAGGTGGGACCCGGACTCGCCCCGGCCGTCGGCGACCAGGACCACGCAGTCGCGGCGGCCCTCGAACGGGGGCGCCGCGAAGACCGCCGACGCGGCGTGGGCCACGTGGTGGGCCACGTGGACGACCCGCCTGCGGTCCAGCCCGGGCAGCGCCGACGCCAGGAAGTGCGGCGCCCGTTCGACGTAGAACAGGCGCAGGTGCTCCCAGCGGGCGTCCTGCCCCGGCCCGTCGGGGTCGGCCAGGTCCGGGTGGTAGGAGTAGGTGACCGCGTCCAGGTCCCGCGGCGACAGCCCGCCCTCCTCCAGGCACCAGCGCATCGCCGCCACCGGCAGCTCCCAGGTGGAGAAGGGGACCGGCTCCTTCCCGTGCTTGCGGCGCGAGAAGCGCTCCTCCTCGGCCGCGGCCACCGTGCGGCCGTCCACGACCAGCGCTGCGGCCGGGTCATGGAAGACCGCGTTCACACCCAGGACACGCATTGCGGTTCCTCCCCCTCTCCACGGACCGGCGAGCCGATGCTCGACGCAAGCACTCGACTACCTGCGGGAACGGTCGCTAAACATGGGCGCCGGACATGGGTGCGCGACCCGAAGTGCCGCCGGGAGAAGGGGTTTACGCGCCGCGGCGCGGGCTAGTGGCCAGGTGCACTCCCATTGGCTCCGACCCGAGGAGGGGGACCGGAAATGGCGACGAAGAGCATCTCCGACGTGATGACCACCCAGGTCCGCACCGTCTCACCCGACACGTCACTGCAGGAGGTCGCGCGGATCATGCGCGACGCCGACCTGGGCGACGTCCTGGTGACCGAGAACGACCACCTGGTGGGCATCGTCACCGACCGGGACATGGTCGTGCGGTGCGTGGCCGAGAACGGGAACCCCGCCGACCACACCGCCGGCGAGATCTGCAGCTCCGACGTGGCCACGGTGCCGCCGCAGAGCGACATCCGCGACGCCGTGAACACCATGCGCGAGGGCGCCGTACGCCGGCTCCCCGTCGTGGACGGCGACCGGGTCGTGGGCGTCGTGAGCATGGGCGACCTGGCCCAGGCCGTCGACGAGAAGTCGGCCCTGGCCGACGTCAGCTCCGCGGATCCCAACCGGTGACGCGGCGCCCCTGCGACGGGCGCCTCCCGCCCGGCCACGGGGGACCGGACGGGAGGCCCGCGGCCGGCGAACGCCCCCTGGTCCTGGTGAGCCGCTCACTGGGACTGGGGGACTTCGTCACCGCCGTCCCCGCGCTGCGGGCGCTCGAACGGGCCCTGCCGCAATGGCACCGGGTCCTGGCCGGGCCCTCCTGGTACCGCCACCTCCTGCGCCTGGCCGGACTCCGCTGGGAGGTCCTGCCCACCCCCGCGCTGCACGTCCCCGAACCGCGCCCGCGCACGGCCCCCGAACTCGCCGTCAACCTCCACGGCCGCGGCCCGCAGAGCACGGCCGCCCTGGCCGCGCTGGCGCCCCGCCGCCTGTGGACCCACCGGCACCCCGAGGCCCCGCACCGGCCGGGCCCGCCCTGGCCCGACGGGATCCACGACGCCGACGTCTGGGCCGCCCTGACCACCTGGCACGGCGTCCCCGCCGACCCCCGCGACCTGCGCTGGCCCCGGCCTGAGCAGCCCGAGGGGGCCGACCGGCCCATCGCCCTCGTCCACCCCGGGGCGGCCTCCCCGGCCCGCCGGTGGCCGCCCGAGCGCTTCGCCCGCGTCGCACGGGACCTCTCCGGCCTCGGCCTGCACGTCCTGGTCACCGGCTCCCGGCAGGAGGCCGCACTGGCCGAACGCGTCGCGGAGACCGCCGGCCTGCCCCAGGGGTCGGTCCTGGCGGGCCGCACCTCCCTGGGCCTGCTGGCCGGGCTCGTCGCCCACGCCCGGCTCCTGGTGTGCGGCGACACGGGCGTGGCGCACCTGGCGACCGCCTACGGCACGCCCTCGGTCCGCCTCTTCGGGCCGGTCCCTCCGGCCCTGTGGGGCCCGCGCCGGGACGGCCACCTGCACACCTGCCTGTGGTCGGGCCGCCGCGGCGACCCCCACGGCACGGAGCTCGACCCGGGCCTGGCCCTGCTCGGCACCGGCGAGGTGACCGCCGCGTGCCACCGCCTCTTGGAGGCCACCGCCCCCGGGCCGACCGGCACATGGACGACCACTCCGGAGTCAATACTCCAGAAAAGAAGTGACTGAAACGTTAGCAACCGTCTCAGTGGGCACATAGGCCACGAGGTCACCCATCGGAGCCGCTCACACGGCACCGGGTGAGCGCGGTCGGATCCGACCGCCATGGCCTGGGCGGACGACCGGTACCACCCGCCCGGCGCACAACGAGGACGCGGCACCGCGCCGGCGAAGGCGCCGACCGCGGACCGCATCACGAGCACCACTCCCGCTCACGTGGAGGAAGCCATGCCCATCGAGACCGGCCCCGCAGTCGACGAGAAGGAAGTCCAGGGGCGCTCGGCGGAAGAACTCCTGGAAGGGCTCCAGGCCCTGCCCCAGGACGACCCGGAGGCGATCCGCATCCAGGAAGAGGTCCTGGAGCTGTACCGGCCCCTGCTGTACCGGATCGCCCGCCACTACAGCGGACGCGGCGAACCCTACGAGGACCTGCGCCAGACCGCCCACCTGGGCCTGGTCAAGGCCGTCCACGGCTACAACCCCCACCGCGGCAAGAAGTTCATCTCCTACCTGCTGCCCACCGTCACCGGCGAGATCAAGCGCCATTTCCGAGACCACACCTGGGCGGTGCGCGTGCCCCGCCGCCACCAGGAGCGGCGCGGCCGCCTCCACCGGGTGAGCATCGAGTTCCAGCAGCGCCACGCCCGCGAGCCCGGCATCGACGAGCTCGCCCGCGAGATGGACCTGCCCCGGGCCGAGGTCGAGGAGCTGCTCCAGGCCTCCGAGGCCTACAGCACCCTGTCCCTGGACCTGCCCGACCACAAGGACGAGGAGGGGAGCCCCACCTTGGAGGAGAGGATCGGCGGCGAGGACGACTCCTACGAACTGGTCCTGGAACGCGAGTCCCTGCGCCCGGCCATGTGCTGCCTGGACGACCGCGAGCGCGTCCTGCTCCGGCTGCGCTTCTTCGAGGACCTCACCCAGGCGCAGATCGCCGAGGAGATCGGCTGCTCCCAGATGCACGTCTCCCGACTCCTGGCCGCCACCCTGGACAAGCTCAGGGAACGGGTGGACCGGGACGACGCGTGGAGCTGAGGGGCACGGTGACCCGCGACGTCCGAAGGACCGAGCGGCTCCCCGCCCGCGCCGCCCGCCGGGCCCGGCGGGCCCTGACCCGGGGCACACCGGAGCGGGAGACCGCCGTCCTGGTCCTGAAGGCCGCCCTGGCCGCCACCCTGTCCTGGCTGGTCTCCTTCGGCCTCATCAAGGCGACGACACCCGCGTTCGCGCCGTTCGCCGCCCTGCTGATGGTGGAGACCACCCTCTACCGCTCCCTGCTGCGCTCGCTGCGCATGCTCGGGGCGGTCCTGCTGGGCCTCGCCCTGACCACCGTCCTGGCGATCCTGGCGGGACCGGGGTACGCGGTCTTCGCCCTGGCGGCGCTGGCGGCCCTGCTGATCGGCCGCTGGCGCCGCCTCGGCGACCAGGGGAACCAGGTCGCCACGGCGGCGTTCTTCGCCTTCTCCGTCTTCGTCTCCCTGAACGGGGCGCAGGCGGTGGTGTCCCAGGCCGCCGAGATCTTCGCCGTCGTCCTGATCGGGGCCGGCATCGGGGTGGCCGTCAACCTCCTGCTGCTGCCGCCGCTGCGCCTGCGCGGCGCCGCCGCGGCCGTGGCCTCCCTGGCGGGCGGGCTGCGCGGCCTGTGCGAGGACATGGGCGGCGCCCTGCGCGAGGGCCGCCCCGACCGCGACACCGCGCAGCGGTGGGGCGAACGCACCGACGAGCTGCTGAGCAGCGTCCGGCAGGCGCGCGAGGCCACCGGGACCGCCCGGGAGAGCACCCTCTACAACCCCCGCCGGGTGTTCCACTCCGGCACACCCCACGTCCGCGACCACGACCGGCTCGTCGACGCCCTGGAGCGCGCCGTCCACCGGGCCGCCTCCATCGCCCGCAGCCTCACCTACAGCCCCCAGGACGACCGGGACACCGGGCCCGCCATGATGGCGCGGTGCGGGAACCTGCTCCTGACCGCCGCCGAGGCCTGGCGCGTCCTGGAGGAGTGGGAGGACACCGAGGTCCCCGGCTGGGACCCGCCGGTCGAGGGGTTCCACACGGCCGTCGAACGCGCCGACCGCTCCGAGCGGGAGCTGGAGCGGCACTGCCGGAGCGGCGGCGGCCCGCCGCTGGACGACCCCTCGCTCCCCTACGGGGTGCTCCTGGTGGAGTCGGTGCGCCTGCTCGACGAGCTCCAGTCGGTGGACGAGGTCCTGGCCGCCTCCGCGCCGTCCTCCCGCTGAGCCGTGCCGCCCTTTCGTTCCGGGGCCGCCCAGGGCCGTTCGCAGACCGTGCGGACACCCGCCGACGGCGGCACCGGACGTGAGAGCGTTGCCCCGGGGCTCCCGCCCCGGCAACCGCACCGTCTCCTCCGGAAGGGCGACCATGCCGACTCTGTTCACCCGCATCATCGACCGCGAACTGCCGGGCCACTTCGTCTGGGAGGACCCGGTCGCCGTCGCGTTCCTCACCATCGCGCCGCTGCGCCCCGGGCACACGCTCGTCGTACCGCGCGCGGAGGTGGACGACTGGACCACCGCCGACCCGGAGCTGCTGGCCCACTGCACGGGCGTGGCCCGGGCCGTGGGCCGGGGTGTGAAGAAGGCGTGGGACGCCCCGCGGGCGGGACTGATCATCGCCGGCCTGGAGGTCCCCCACCTGCACATCCACGTGTCACCGATCTGGGAGCCGAGCGACCTCGACGTCTCGGACCTGCCCGTGGAGAAGGACGACGCCGTGCTGGGCGAGGCCGCCGACCGGCTGCGCCGGGCGCTGACCGAGCTGGGCCACCCCGAGGCCGTCCCGCCCTGCTGAGGAACGGCGCGGCGCCTCCGGGGGCCGCGGCCCCCGGCTCCGGCCCGCGCCCGTTGGACAACGGGCGCGGGCCGGAGCAGAGTTGGACCGTCGTACCGGCCGACCCGCCCGCGCGGGACACCCCGGCCGCACCGCCCACCTGAGGAAACCCGCACGATGACCTACGTCGCCGCCCCCGAACGCTACGACGGAACCATGCTCTACCGGCGCACCGGCCGGTCCGGCCTCGACCTGCCCGTGCTCTCGCTGGGGTACTGGCACAACTTCGGCGACGACCGCCCCTTCGAGACCCAGCGGGCCATCGCACGCCGCGCCTTCGACCTGGGCATCACCCACCACGACCTGGCCAACAACTACGGGCCGCCCTACGGGGCCGCCGAGATCAACTTCGGCCGCCTCATGCGCGAGGACTTCGCCCCCTACCGCGACGAGATGGTCGTCTCCACCAAGGCCGGGTGGGACATGTGGCCGGGGCCGTACGGGCAGGGGGGCGGCTCCCGCAAGTACGTGCTGGCCTCGCTGGACCGGTCGCTGCAGCGCATGGGCCTGGACTACGTCGACATCTTCTACTCCCACCGGCTGGACGCCTCCACTCCCCTGGAGGAGACCATGGGGGCGCTGGACACCGCCGTGCGCCAGGGCAAGGCCCTGTACGTGGGCATCTCCTCCTACGACGCCGAGCGCACCCGGAGGGCGTACGAGATCCTGCACGAGCTGGGGACGCCGCTGCTCATCCACCAGCCCTCCTACTCGATGCTCAACCGGTGGATCGAGACCGAGGGGCTGCTCGACACCGTCGGCGAACTGGGCGTGGGCGTCATCGGATTCACGGCGCTGGCCCAGGGGCTGCTCACCGACCGGTACCTGAACGGCGTGCCGGAGGGGTCCCGGGCCACCCAGGACAAGTCCTTCGACGCCGGGTGGCTGTCGGAGGAGACGCTGGGGCACCTGCGGGCGCTCGCCGGCATCGCCGCGGAGCGCGGGCAGACGCTGGCGCAGCTGGCGCTGGCCTGGGCGCTGCGCGACCCGCGTGTGACGTCGCTGGTCATCGGGGCGTCGTCGGTGGCGCAGCTGGAGCAGAACGTGGCGGCGCTGGGGAACCTGGAGTTCACCGACCGGGAGCTGGCGGCGATCGACGAGCACGCGATCGACGGCGGCGTGGACCTGTGGCACGACGCCCGGACCGGCGCGCTGTAGCGGCGGGGGCGGTGTAGCGGCCGGGGCGGTCGCGCCGACGGAGGCCGTCGTCGGCGCGACCGCGGCTCCCCGCGGGTCAGCGGGTCAGCGGGTCAGCGAGCGCAGGAGCGCGGACCACTCGCCGGGGGTGAAGGAGAGGTGGCCGGCCTCGCGGTGCTGCGTGTCCCGGACGTCCGTGGCCCGAGGGGTCTCCCGGACCTCCACGCAGTTGCCCTCGCAGTTGCTGTAGGTGCTCTTGCGCCATTCGTCCATGGATATGCCCTTCGCGTTCTTTGACAGTTTCGACCTACTTGTACACCGTGCTTCCCATTGAGAAACAGAACACGCATGTGAGGGGCGAGGCCCCGTCCCGGGCGGAGGGGAGCGGACCCCTGGCAGCGCACAAGGAGACCCCCCGCGCGGACGCGGGGGGTCGGGTGAGGGATCGGAAAGGTCAGCGGCTCACGGAGCGCACCAACGCCGCCCACTCCATCCGGTCGAAGGTCAGGTAGCCGGCCTCACGGTTCTGCGTGTCCCGGACATCGGCGCCCGCCGCGAACTCGCGCGCTTCAACGCAGTTGGCACCGCCGTCCGAGTAGGTGCTCTTGTGCCACTCAGCCATGGACTGCCCTCCTGGATTTCGACAACCGTTCGGGTTCTACCCACACCCCGCGTCCTCATCCGGGACTTGATACCTCCCACGCGCACGCGGGAGCCGAGGGGAGGAGCGGAAAGGTCAGCGGCTCACGGACTGAAGGAGAGCCGCCCACTCCATCCGGTCGAAGGTCAGGTACCCGGCCTCGCGGTTCTGCGTGTCCCGGACATCCGCGCCCGCGGCGAACTCGCGCGCCTCCACACAGTCGTTGGTTCCACCGCTGTAACTCGACTTGTGCCACTCAGCTTGCACTGTCCAACCTCTTCACTTCATCGCGGACCATCCGGAGCGAGGCCTCCGGTTCCCATGCCAGCCCTTGCAGGCTCCCCACCAGCATCCTGCGTTGAGCGACCGCTGTCGAACTGGTCAGAATGCGCCCTTCTTCGGCACTCTCCACGTAGGCGAGCTCGGTGGAGTCCTTCATGGTGATCACCCGGAAAGAACCCGCGTTGCCAGGGTGCTTGGGATGATCAGAAGGCATGATCTGTAGGGTAATCCTCCCCCGCTCCGAGAGTTCGATCAGGTACTCCAGTTGCTCACGGGTGACGTCCACACCCCCGTACCTTCGACCCAGCAAACTCTGGTCCAGCACCAACCACAGCAACGGGCGCAGGGCCTCGGAGAAATGCTTCGCCCGAGTCACCCGCTCACCGACACTCGTGGCCAGCTCATCCGGGGACAGCCAGGGAGCCGATGCCAGAACGATGGCGCGCGCGTACGCCTCGGTCTGCAAATAGCCGGGGAACGCCAACGCCTGGTACTCCCAGACGGCTTGGGCATCCTGAATCGCTGAAGCGATCTCCGACAGCCAGGGCGCACGGTTGCTGCCGGTCAGGTCCTCCCACAGGCGCGAGAGTCTCCCGAAGCCGATCGACTCGTCCAGCGCTTTCCGCAGCCTCGGCGACGGCGGAGCCTTTCCGCGCTCCACGTCCGATATCTGGCTTTTGCTGCTCTGGACACGATTGGCCAGCGCGGTTTGCGTCAGCTCCGCCTCGGTGCGCAGACGTGCCACCTCGCGGCCGTAACGCGACAGAACCTGTTTCGGTACAGGGGGCATACGTCCAGGAGAGCACATCCTCCGCTCCCTCCGGAGCGATTCCGTGAAATTCCGAAGGCACCGGAACCTCGCCGCTGAGCAGACAAGTCCCTTTACCTGGAACTTTCCATCGGCGGACACTTCAAGTCGTACCCGAGCCCACTATGTGCCAGGAGCCGCCGCATGCCGCCCGCACCGTCTTCGGAACTCCACTCGGAACTCCACGAGGAGGCCGTCCTCGCCCTCCACTCCGCGCTACGACGGCGCGGGATCGCCGCGGGGGACGGCGACCTCCCCGGCTCCGTCCGCGCCGAGTACGCGGGGCGCCGCGTGACCGTCCGCCACGTCGACCGGCAATGGTGGCGCCCGATGCCCGGCGAACCCCACGTCACCGTCCCGGTCGCCCGCTCCGGCGACGAGGACGCCCTGGCCCGCGACCTGGTCGCCGAACTCTTGGGACGGCTGTGAACCCCTTGGGCTTCGACGACTTCGCCCGCCTCACCGCGCCCCGCGCCCGCCCGGTCCCGGCGCCCCGGCCGGCCGAACGGCTTCCGCTCCCACGACGGACACGCACACACCGACCGACCACAGAAGGGAACGACGCCATGTCCCGGACCGAACCCGGCGACCCCCGCCGCAGGCGGCCCCCGACCCCGGCCCAGCAGGAACGCGCCGACGAACTGTTCGACGACCTCTCCTCCGCCCTGCGCGACATCGAGGAGCCCGATGCCGACCCGGTCACCGCCCTGCGCGACGCGGACCGCGCCTTCGGCATCCTCCACGCCCACCTGTGCAGGGGCGGCGCCCTGCCCACCCCCTGGCACAAGGCCCGGCATCCCTGAAACGACCCCGCGCCCGAAGGGCCCCTACGCCCCGGCCGCGGCGGCGACCCGCACGCGGCCGGGGCCCGCCGTGCCGTCCCGCCGGCACCCGGCCCGCCTCCGGCGGCAAGGACCGGAGCCGCCCTCGCCCTGCCCCTCACACTCTTCAGGCAGGAAAGGACACCACGGCCACCGGCGGCACGGCCGTCCCCCGCCTCACTCCTCGCTCTCCAGGATCCACCGCAGCGTACGACGGCCGATCCGGCTCATCGGCGGATTGCTCTCGCGGTAGTACCAGACCAGCCCCAACGCCTGCTCGAACGCCCAGGCCCGCCCGCGCTCCCACTCCGCGTCGCCGACCCCCAACGCCTCCCGGAACACGGCCCGGGGACCCTCCTCCAGCACATCCCAGGCGCACAGCAGATCCAGCGCCGGATCGGCCGCCCCCAGCCCGCCCACGTCCACCACACCCACCAGGCGCCCCTCGCGCACCAGCAGGTTGCCCGGCATGAGGTCCCCGTGCGACATCACGTCCGGGTCGCTCCCCCGCGGCAGGTCGCGCAGCCGCCCCTCCCACAGCCGGCGCAGCCGGGGCACGTCCAGCAACCCCTCCGAACGCTCCAGGCAGGTACGCACCCACGCGTCGTGGTCGGCGATCCGGCCGCCGCGCCCCTGACCGCGGAACACCCGCCCCCGGGTGTCGATCGCGCGCACCCCGCGCACGAACTCGGCCAGGTCCAGGGCGAAGTCGGTGCCGCTCCCGGCGTCGACCCGGTCCGCGGGCGTCCCCGGCAACCGCGTCTGCACGCTCCACGGCATCGGGTACCCCTCCCCCGGCGCGCCGATCGCCACCGGCTCGGGGGTGGCGAAACGGGTGCGGCCCGCGAGCTCGCGCGCCGCCGCGGCCTCACCCTCCAAAACGAGCAGCGCGGCCTGCGGGTCGGCCGGCTGGAGGGGGAACCGGGCGACGAGGTCGTCGCCCAGCAGGAACACCGCGTTCACCGTGCCCCCGGGCAGGACCGGGACCAGCGGCAGCCCCGCCCAGTGCGGGAACTGGTCTTCGATGAGCCGTGCGGCGGTCTGCGGGGTGAGGACGATCTGGTCGCTGTGCATGAGCATCGGCCCAGTCTGGCGGCCCGGCGCCCGCGGAGCACACGATTTTTCCAGCCGCCCGGCCGCCCGGCCGCTCACCCGGTCAGCGCGGCACCCGGTACGTCACGTGCGTCACCCCGGTCGCCGCCCGCGACCCCACCTGCTCCAGCCTCAGCGGCGGAACCCCCTCGAACAGCCGCGTCCCGCCGCCGAACACCACCGGCACGATGTGCAGCCGCAGCTCGTCGATCAGCCCCGCGGTCAGGAACTGGTTGACCGTGGCGGCACCGCCCGCCACCGCGACGTCCGCGTCCCCGGCCGCCTCGCGCGCCCGCGCCAGCGCGGCCCCGATCCCGTCGGTGACGAAATGGAACGTGGTGCCGCCCGCCATCGGCTGCGGATCGCGCGGATGGTGGGTCAGCACGAACACCGGCGCGTGAAACGGCGGGTCCTCGCCCCACCACCCGTTCCACTCCCGGTCCCACCCGCCGCGCACGGGACCGAACATGTTCCGCCCCATGATGTAGGCCCCCGCCCCCGCCATGAGGTCGAGTTCGGCCCGGTTCTCCTCGGGGGTGTCGAACATCCAGGCGTGCAGCGCGGCGCCCGAGCCGTCACCGCCGTCGTCGCCGAACGGGCGCTCCTCGGTCTGACCGTGCCCGGCCGCACAGCCGTCGGCCGAGATCGAGAGGTCGCAGGTCACCTTGGTCATTTCCGCTCTCCCCTTCCGGGTTCCGGGACGCCGGGCCCAGGCCGCGCGGAACCCGGTCCGGCCGGGCCGCGAACGGAGGCGGGAGGGCCGGGCCGCCCGGGGCCCGCCACCGGACACGATCCTGCCCCAGGCCGCCGACACGCCACAGCGGCCACACCGGCGGGAGGGGCTCACGCCCCCGGGCGCGCCCCGACCTGCGGGCGCCGCCACGGGGCGTCCGGGGACCGCGCAGGACGCGCGGCGGACGGCGGACGTTCCCTAGCCGGGGAGTCCGGCGACGACCTCGTCCAGTTCCGCCAGCCGGTCCGGGCACACGTGCTCGACGTTCACCCTGCGCAACGCGAGTTCCGCGTCGTCCTCGGCGGTCATCGTGGTCGCCAGGGCGAACACGCCCTCCTCCTCTTCGCAGGTGCTCTCGGCCTCGCTCTGGATCTCCGCCCACGTGGTGTCGGTGAGCTGGTCCCTGCCCAGAGCCGCGGCCGCCGCGGCTCGGTGGGCGTCCTCGCCGGAGGGGGATCCGCAGCCGGTGAGCAGGAGGACGGCCGCGACCGAGGCCAGGACCGGAACAGGGGTCGGCAGAAGTGTTCGCGTCATCATGGGGGATGCCTCTCAGAGGGCGCCGGAGCGGGCAGCGCGAAAATGTGATGCCCAACAGTGTGCAGCACGCCACCTGGAACAGGGTGTTCGGGGTTACGTGGCGTGGGCCTCACTTCCCGTACACCCGGACTTCACCCACCCGGGCAACAGCCCCCGGTCACCACCGGAGGGAGCAACCCCGCCCCGGCCGTGCCGTGTCCATCCGGCCCGCCGCCGGTCACAGCCGACCGGCCGCCCCGCCGGGAGCGCCCCCGCCCCACGGCACCACGACCACCACGGGCCGCCCCGACCGCACGGGCCCCGAACGGTCCCGGCGCTCCCCGGGCACCGCTCCCGCCCCGGGCACCGATCCCGCTTCCACTCCCGCCCCGGCCTGCTCCCGCGTCACTCCGCCTCGCCCCGGCGCGCGGACGCCAGCACCCGGTCCACGAGATCCTCGACGAACCCCCGCGTCGCCGGCCGCGCCTGGAACGCGCCCCGGGCGAGCACCCCGCCCACGAGCAGCGCCAGCGACGGCTCGACGTCCTCCGGCGGCAGGTGCGACCGCAGGACCGCCTCCAGCGACCGGGTCCCCGCCTCGTAGAGCCGCCGGCGCAGCTCGTCCACCTCCGGGTCGCTCCCCGCCCGCTCCAGCAGCCCCCCGAACACCCGGTCCAGGTGGCCCCCCGCCAGGTCCTCGGCGAAATCGACCAGCCCCCGCACCAGATCCTCACGCAGGTCGCCGGTGGGCTCCGGGTGGTCGGCCTCGTCGCAGATCTTCCCGATCGACGCCCGCATCAGGTCCAGGCGCGTCGGCCAGTGCGCGTAGACGGTCGCCTTGGAGTAGCCGGCCCGCTTGGCGACCTCCGCGTGGGTGACCACGCTCCACCCCTCGGTCACGAACAGTTCCGTGGCGGCCTCGACGACGTCGCGCCGGGTCCGCAGGACCCTGGGGTCCACGCCGTCCGGCTCCTTGGTTCCCATGGTGAGCGATACTAGCCGGTTTTCCACACACCCCGGCGACTTCTGAACGAGTTGTCTACTATCTGGTTGATGGGCTATTTTCTGAACCGGATGGACGACACCGCGTCGCCCGTCACGCCTGACCCGTTCCCACCCCCGAACCCCGGAGAGACCTCATGAAGACCGAACCCCGACGGCACCCGACCCCCTCTTCCCGCCCCCGTGTGCTCCACATCGGCCTCTGGGCCGCCCAGCTCCTCCTCGCCCTGGTCTTCGTCGGCGGCGGAGTCTGGAAGCTCACCACCCCCGTCACCGAACTCGCCCAGGTCTTCCCCTGGGTCGGGCAGACCCCGCCCGCGCTGCTCTACACCACCTCCGTACTCGACGTCCTGGGCGGCCTCGGCGTCCTGCTCCCCGCCCTCACCCGCATCCGGCCGGGGCTGGCCGTCCTGGCCGCCCTCGGCTGCGCCGCGCTCCAGGCGTCCGCCATCGTCTTCCACCTCTCCCGGGGGGAGTCGGACGTGGCGTTCAACGCCGTACTCCTCGCTCTCGCGGCCTTCGTCGCCTGGGGGCGCCACACGAGAGAGCCCATCGCCCCACGTTCCTGACACCGGCGTACGGCAGAATCCGAGCGACCGGCCCGACCGCACCACCCGCCCCGGGAGCCCGCGATGACGCACATGACCGACCTGCTGACCCCACACCTGCCCGCCGGGATCACCCTGCCCGAGCCCCTGGAGCGGGCCTGGGCGTGGATGGAGGCCCAGGGCTTCGGGTTCACCAACGAGCACGGGTACTTCCTCACCCCGTACCCGGGCGACCGGCAGCTGGGCGTGGTGTTCTCGCCCGGCGAGAGCCTGACCGGGCGGTTCGAACCCGGCGAGCCCGGTCACGGCGACCTCGTGCCGCTGGGCGAGATCTCCGGCGACGGCGGCATGTGCCTGCTGTGGAACGACTCCGGGACGACGCGGTTCGTCGCCCTGAGCTCGGACGGGGAGGCGTTCCTGCTGGCCGACTCCGCGGTCGACTTCCTGCGGCTCATCGCGATCGGCTACGCCGACCTCCCCTTCTCCGAACTCCTGACCGGGCCACCGGAGGAGGACGAGGCCGTGGCAGCCCTCGCGCCCTTCCGGGCCTGGGTCGAGGCGGAGTTCGGCACCGAGGTGCCCGCCCACTGGCACACGGCCGACCCCGACCCCTTCAACACCTGGGTCTCGTCCCTCAAGGGGTGGTGACCGGTATCGACCCTCGGTGGTGGGAACGGTCTCCGTCCGGCGAAGGGAAGAGTGCACAGACCGCCACCTTTACGCCATAGATCTCCTCTGGCCCGCGCGGCAACGCGGACCTGTCCCCCGTCCCGGCTAATGTCCCTCCCATGTCGGAGCGCGACCTGATCCTCGACACCCTCCGCCGGGCCCCGGGGGTCCTCTTCATCGAGCCCGGCCGCCACCTCGTCACCCAGGACGAGGTGCACGGCCGGGCCAGGGATGAGCGTGCCCGCCGCGGCCTCCCCGCCTCCCACCCCTACCTCGGCTGGCACACCCAGGCCGAGGGGTTCGACCCCTCCGGCGCCCTGGTCGGCCCCCAGCGCGTCTACTTCGGCGGCGACCGCGCCGCCGTGGCCCGCGCCCTCTCCCTCCTGGAACCGCACGGCTTCGCGGTCCTGGGCGGGCGCTCCGACACCGAGGTGTTCGTCCTGCGCCGCGACGCCGCGCCCCGCCGCGTCGACCCCGCGCTCACCGACGAGTGGCGCACTCGCCTGGAGGTCCTGGGCGACGACCGCTCCGGCCCGGTCCCCTTCCGGGACGGCGAGGAGGAACTCCTCCACGCGCTCGTCGCCCACCCCGCCATGCGCGACCTCCTCGCCCCCGCCGCCCGGGCCCTGCGCCTGCGCGGCGCCCTCTCCCGCGCCGACCTCGACACCGCCCTCTCCCCCGAAGGCCTCGACGCCCTCCGCCCCCACGGCGACGAGGCCGCAGCCCTGACCGCCCACGCCCTGGAGACCGGCCACCCCCGGGCCCGTCCGGCGGCCACCGTCCTGGCCGAACTCGGCCGCGCCGACGCCCGCGTGCTCAACCGGTGGAAGGACCCCGGGGCGATCCGGACCGCCCGCGCCGCGGCCCTGGAGGGGCGCCAGGTCTCCACCTTCCTCGACCTGGCCGCCGCCGACGGCGCGGACCCCGTGTCCGCGGCCGTCGACCTCGCCGAGGAGATCAGGGCCGCGGGCGGCGAGGACGCCGCGCCCCGCGTCCTGGAGGCCGCCGTCCGCCTCGTCTCCCGCTTCGGCGGCTCCACCCGCGCCCACGCCCTGGCCGCGCTCCGCGACGAGCGGGTACCGCCCTGGCTCCGGGTCGTCGTCGCCGACCGCTGGACCCGCACCCCCGTCCCGGCCGGCGCCCCGGCCGACGACCCGGCCGCGCGCACGGCGCCCGAGATCCGGGCGGCTGACGCCGCCTGGCCCGACGCCGTCGACGAGGTGCGCGCCTCGGCCGGCCTGCCCCCGAGTCCCGGGTTCGACCCCGAGCACCGGCCCGGGCGGGACGCCGCGGTCGAACTGCGCGAGGCCGTCGTCGCCCGGCACCTGGACGGCCTGCGGGCCGCGCTCGCCCGCCCGGACCTCTCCGAGCCCGCCCTCGCAGTCCTGCTCGAACTCCTCCACGGTGCGAACGCCCTGCGTCCGCAGGACCTCGCCCCGTTCGCCCGCACGTGGCGCAAGCGCCTGTTCGTGAAGCCGGACCCGTACACGAGCGCCCCGCCCGCCGTCGTGACGTACGCGGCGGCCCTGGCCCGCCTGGGCGAGGCCACCGCGGACAAGGTCGCCGACACCGTGCTGCGCGACAAGCGCCAGTGGTCCCTGCCCGTCCGCCTGCTCCTGCTCGGCGCGCTCGACCGCGGCCGGGACGCCGACCTCGCCGCGGAGGCCGAGATCCTCCCCCACACGCACAGCGGTGACAAGGGCACCCAGGCCGCGGCGCACGCCCTGGCCCTGGTGCGCGCCCGCCTGCGCGGGATCCCGCCGGTCGCGGCCGCCTGCGCGTCACTCCTGGAGGCCCCCGAACGGCCGCCGTTCGTGCGCCGCGGGTTCGCGCACGTCGCCGTGGCCGTGGAAGAGGGCGGCTCGGGCCTGTGGGCCCACCACTTCCGCGGGGGTTCCGTCCGGGCGCTGGAGGCCGCGCTGCGCGTCGCCGGGAACGAGGACCTCCCCGCCCCGGCGCGCCTCGCCGCCCTGGACCTGGCCGACGAGTCGTCGGCCCTGGACCGCGCCGGCCGGGCCCGGCCCGAGAACGCGGCGCGGCTGCGCGCGGAGCGCGAGGAGCTGCGTTCCCGGCTCCGGGCGTGACCGCGGCCCGGCGGGGGCGGACGGTGCCCGTCCGCCCCCGCCGCGTTCACCTCCCCGGAGGGCGCCGCGCCCGCACCGCCGTCACCGTCCGAGCGCCGGCGCGTAGAACTTCGCGGGGTCCTCCGCCAGCGCCGCCTTCACCGAGCGGCTCGCGTCGTCGACCAGCACCTCGATCGCCCCCGAGCCCACACCGTCCAGGCTGGCCCGGGCCACGTCCGCGGGATCGATCTTGGGCACGTCGTAACCGGCCATCATGTCGGTGTCGGCCGATCCGAGGTGCACCCCCTGCACCAGGGTCCCCTGGCCGGCCAGTTCGAGGCGGACCGCGTTGGTCATGTTCCAGGCGGCGGCCTTGGCCGCGGAGTAGGCCCCCGCGCCGTCGTAGGCGAACCACGACAGCGCCGACAGCACGTTCACCACCGCTCCCCCGCCGTTCGCCGCGAGCACGGGCGCGAAGGCCCGGATCACGCCGAGCGTGCCGAAGAAATGGGTGTCGAACTCCAGCCGGATCGCGTCCGGGTCGCCCGTCACCAGGTTCGCCCCGGTGGCGATCCCGGCGTTGTTGACGAGCAGGGTGACGTCGGCGGCCCGCGCGGCCGCCTCCGCCACCGAATCCGCGTCCAGCAGGTCCAGTCGCAGTGCCTCGACCCTGGGGTCACGGACCTCGACGGTCTCGGGACGGCGGGCCGCCGCGTAGACCTTCGCGGCCCCGCGGGCCAGGAGTTCGTCGACGAAGCGCCGGCCGATACCCCGGTTCGCTCCGGTGACCAGTGCGACGGAGCCGGTGACATCCATGGGTTCCCCCGAAATCTCGTGTGCGGGCGGACCAGAGCGCCGCCCCGTCCGGATACCGTAGGACCTGACGTTGACGTCAAGGGCAAGCCCGCGGACTGTGATCCACGACAAAAGGGGCGGGGAGCGGATGAGCGGTTCCATGCGCATCGGTGTGCTGGCGGAGCACGCCGGGGTGAGCACCCGGGCGCTGCGCTACTACGAGGAGCAGGGGCTCCTCACCCCGGAGCGCACGCCGAGCGGGCAGCGCGTCTACCCGCCGTCGGCGGTCGAGCGGGTTCAAATCATCCGGCAGTTCTTCGCGGCGGGGCTCAACAGCCGCACCGTCGCCGCCATCCTGCCCAGCGTCGACGCGGGGCGTGCGGCGCCCGGGGTGCTGGAGTCCCTGCGCGCCGAACGGGCCCGCATCACCGCGGGCATCGCCGAACTCCAGGAGGCCGGGCGCCGGCTCGACCGGGTCATCGAGCTCACCGAGCACCCCGACCCCGAGCACTGCCCCGCACTGCGCGAGCAGGCGGCCGCCTCCTGACGGGCGGCGCCCGCCTCACCCGGCCAGGGCGTCGAACTCCTCCCGGTTCGCGAGCACCTCGGCCATGTGCTCCTCCGCCCACGCCTTGACGCCGCGCATCAGCTCGTGCAGCGAGAGTCCCAGGGCGGTCAGCTCGTAGGTGACCGTCACCGGCACCGTCGGGGTCACCGTGCGGGTGACCAGGCCGTCGCGCTCCAACGAGCGCAGGGTCTGGGTGAGCATCTTCTGGCTGACCCCGGCCAGGCGCCGGGACAGCTCCGAGTAGCGCATCGCCCGCGGCTCCTCCCAGGATTCACCGGCGGGGCACGGCCCGCCCCTGCCCAGCGCGGCCAGGACCAGCGTGACCCACTTGTCGGAGATGCGGTCGAGCAGCTGGCGGCTGGGGCAGGCCGCCAGGAACGCGTCGTAGTCGGCCTTCGCCTGTGCCCGCCGCTGGGCCGCGGTCATCGTCGCCATCGGCCGGTCCTTCCTACCCGGGGGTGGGTTACGCACTTCGAGGTGCGTACTTCCCATTGGAGAGTTACTCCACCAGAGTGATGCCTGTCAGCTTCCGAGCGCAAGGCCCCCAGGGGCCTGAAAGGACGCCACCATGGGAACCCCCACCTTCCGCACCGCCGTCGTCCGCGTCCCGAACGGGCCGGACTCCATCGAGTTCATCGACCGTCCGCTGCGCGAGCCCGGCCCCGGCGAGATCCGCGTCCGGGTCGCCGCCGCCCCGGTCAACCCGGTCGACCTCGCGGTCGCCGCCGGGTTCTTCCACGGGATCGGGGTCATCGACCAGCCCGAGCACACGGGGCTGGGCTGGGACTTCTCCGGCACGGTCGAGGCCGTCGGCGAGGGAGTGGACCTGGCGGTCGGCACCCGCGTCGCGGGGCTGGTCGGCGGCCTCGACCGGGACTTCGGGACCTACGCCGAGCAGCTGGTGGTCCCGGCCGCCGACGTGGCCGAGGTGCCCGAGGGGCAGGACCTGGCCGCGGTGTCCACGGTGCCCCTCAACGGGCTGACCGCCGCCCAGCTGGTCGACCTGCTCGGCGACGCGCCGCAGCAGGGGAACCGGCTGCTGGTGACCGGCGCGGCGGGCGCCGTCGGCGGGTACGTGGTGACGCTCGCGCAGGAGCGCGGCTGGCGGGTGACGGGGCTCGCCCGGTCGGCGGACGAGGAGTTCGTCCGCGGCCTGGGGGCGGACTTCACCGACCGCGAGATCGGGGGCTGGGACGCCGTCGCCGACGCCGCGGCTCTCCAGGAGCGCGGGCGCGACCTGGTGCGCGACGGAGGGGTCTTCGTGGGCGTGCAGCCGGTCTCGCCGATCGCCCCGGAGCGCGGGATCGACCTGCGCGCCGTGAATGTGGTGCCGGACGGCGCCCGCCTGGCGGACCTGCTCGCGCGCACCGCCGCGGGCGAGCTGCCCACCCGCGTGCACGCGGTCGTCCCGCTGGCCGACGCCGCCGACGCTCACCGGTCCTTCGCCAAGGGCGGCATCCGCGGCCGCTACGTCCTCCAGCCCTGACCCTGACCCGTTCCCCGCGCACCCGACAAACCGCCCCACCTCGCCCCACCGCCGACACCCCACAGCCCCCACCCCCGCATACGCGGGGAGCAGTCCTCAAATTCGTAGTAGCTGATCATGAACGGGGGACCATCCCCGCGTGCGCGGGGAGCAGGGTTTTCGCCCCGCGGGTTTTACGGCTGTCGTGGGACCATCCCCGCGTGCTCGGGGAACAGGCCCATACCCGCTCGTAGGACTCCACATACGTGGGACCATCCCCGCGTGCGCGGGGAGCAGCTGGGCATCTCCAAGGACCGCAAGGCGACCGCGGGACCATCCCCGCGTGCGCGGGGAGCAGGATTACCGCCTGACCGCGAAGGCCGCTGCCACGGGACCATCCCTGCGTGCGCGGGGAGCAGACCAAACCCCTGGGGATGCCGGAGATCGACCGGGGACCATCCCCGCGTGCGCGGGGAGCAGACGGGGGCGTAGGCGGGGTGGGCGACATCCCAGGGACCATCCCCGCGTGCGCGGGGAGCAGGGTGGCGGCGCGGGCGGCGGCCCGGTCGCGGCGGGTGGCCAGGGACCATCCCCGCGTGCGCGGGGAGCAGCGCCGGTACCCGCGCACCTGCGAACCCTCCGAGGGACCATCCCCGCGTGCGCGGGGAGCAGAGGGGCGAGGGAGATGGCGTCAAGGATCGAGCGGGACCATCCCCGCGTGCGCGGGGAGCAGAAACAGCGCCTCCTGCCCCTCCAGCAGCACCGGGGACCATCCCCGCGTGCGCGGGGAGCAGGGCGACCACCAGCCCGGTGGGGGAGGCGGCGAGGGACCATCCCCGCGTGCGCGGGGAGCAGGAGGGAGGGGGGGAAACTCTGTCCCCCTGGGGGACCATCCCCGCGTGCGCGGGGAGCAGGGCGATGCGGGTGAAGGTCCAGCCGTTGGGGAGGGACCATCCCCGCGTGCGCGGGGAGCAGGGTGGTGCGCGATGCCCATGTCAGCGCCCCCCGGGACCATCCCCGCGTGCGCGGGGAGCAGCTGCAAGCCATGCTCGCCCTTGACGCCAAGGTGGGACCATCCCCGCGTGCGCGGGGAGCAGTGGGCTCCAGCCCCATGTCCGACCGGTACCGGGGACCATCCCCGCGTGCGCGGGGAGCAGAGTAAAGACCTGCGACGATTCCACCGAAGATAAGGCGATTTTACAAGTTCTCAAGAATCAGACACAGAACCTACAGGATCACTTTCTACGCATCAAATGCGAAATCACCCCTCAACTCGGCGGCTACTGAACATCTCCTCCACCATGCGCTCCACCATGCGCTCGCGCTCCGGCCCGACCACCTGTCTGGCCGTGGCAGCGAGGCGCTGCGCCTCCTCGGTGGTCGGCAGCAGTCCGACAAGGAGCCCGGGCAACATCAGGCGCCGCAGTAGCAGCTCGTTCGCCGAGGTCACGTGGGGCCGCCGCACCACCGACACGTTCACCCGGACCGCGTGCTCGTTCCCCGGCGGAACCCCCGGGCGGTCGCGCTCGATCGCCACGTAGCGAAAACCGTGCGCGAGATCGCAGGGGGCGCAGCCGAGCGGCCCCCGGCCGGTCCGCTCACCACAGTCGGCACAGGTCAGCCGGTCGAGGGCGGCGTCCACCACGCGCCAGTCGTGGCGGTCGGGTTCGTCGGCCACCATGGCGGCGAGCTCCACCTCGTCGCCCCCGCCGAATTCCTCGACGAAACCAGCCCAGCCCTCCTCGACGACACCGTCCACCAGGCCCCGGCACATGCCGCACGCGGGCGCGCCCGCGTACTCGTACCCGCCGCATTCGGCGCACCGCCGCAGGGCGGCTCCCACCTCAGGCCGTCCCATCGCCCCTCCCCGGTCCGCCACCGACGATAGCGGGACACGCCCCAGGCAGAGTTATCCCCAGGTCCGGCGAACCGGTACCGGGGCCGGGCCCTCTGGCACAGAATGGAAAGTGCCCGGGAAGCCCCCACCAGAGGGGCCTTCCATGTGCTGACGAGAGCAGAGGCGGGTGCGAGTCCATGTGCGTCATCGAGATCGCCGTCGGAGGAGCCGTGACCACCGAATCCCCGCGCGGGCACGCCCTCCGGCCCCCGGCGGAGCCCGTCCGGCGCTCCCACACCGCCCGACCATGACGCACACCCTCGCCCACGAAGGCCGCGTCTTCCTCAACTTCCGCCACTACAGGTTCCCGGCCCCCCACTCCCACGCCTTCCGGTGGGTGGACGTCAAACACCTGCGGTTCTCCGGCTCCCCCGGCGACCGGGAGCTGCTCGCCGCGCTCATCGGGCACGAGCAGTTCCGGGACACGTACGCCGGCTACGGCGCCCACCCGGAGGAGACCCGGCACGGTTCGTACTGGCTGGCGGCGATCACCCCGGAGGCGTACGAACCCGTCGAAACCGCCGAGAGCGCGGCGGTCCTGCGCACCTGGGCCGGGCAGTACGGGGCGGTGCCCGCCGACCTGGAGGCCGACCTGCGGCGCGAGGTGTTCGACGTCCTGGACGCGGCCGCGCGGGTCTTCCACCTGAACGGGGTCGGAGAGGAGGATTTCCACGACTGGGGAGGTGTCCACGGCGAGTTCCACGAGTTCGTGTCCATCGACCGCGCGCGGGGCCGGATCACCCTGCTCGTCGCCGCCGACGACTGACCGTCGGGGCCGGGCGCCGACCGCCCGACCCGACGGCCGTCCGCCCGGCGCGCGGTGCCCGCCCGGACCGTTCCCGCGCGACGGGGCACTACCCGGCGGGGGCGTGCAGGCGCAGGTAGCGGTCGAGGTCCGCCGCGGCGGTGAGCATCGCGACCCCGCGCGCCGTCAGCTTGCGCTGCCAGTCCTCCAGGGCGGCCACCAGCGCCTCGGTGTCGCCCGCCGCGCGGACGCGGCGCACCACCGCGGCGATGTGCTCCAGCGGGTACCCGCCGCGGCGGAGCAGGTGGGCGAGTTCGGCGTCGCGGATGTCGTCCGCGCGGAACACCCGGTACCCGGTGACCGGTTCCCGGGCGGGCGCCAGGATCCCCGCCGCCTCCCAGTTACGCAGGGTCGCCGGGGTCACCTCCAGCCGCCGGGCGAGCCCGCCGATGGTGCGGGGAGCACGGTCGCCGGTCCGCGCCGGAACGGCGTCGCCCTGCGCCACGAGGTGGTCGACCGCCGCGCGCACGGCGTCGAGGGTGGCGCGGTCGCGCAGCGACTGCCGGTGCCCCTCGTCGATGGCCGTCAGGGCCTCGTCGAGCCGCCCGGTGTTCACCGCGCGCATGATCCGCCCGGCGGCGGCGTGCCCGTGGGCGGCGATGAGGGACATGTAGGCGCGCAGGGCCGCCGCGTGCACCTCGGTGTACACCCGATATCCGCTGGGCGTGCGCTCCGCCGCGGGCAGGCACCCGTCCCGTTCGTAGTTGCGCACCGCCTGGGTCGAGATGCCGTGCTCGCGCGCGAGGTCCGTCGGTCTCAAGATTCGATCACCGCTTTGAGACTTTACAGCACCGCTTCGGGATGTCGACGGAGAAAGTCTCAACAGCTCTTTCAGAGATACGCTTGAGACACATGAGCCTGGACATCCACGACCTCGCCGCCCCGTCCTGTGAGCTTCTCGCCCTGGGCGAGCCCACGCACTCCGAGCCCGCCTTCCCGCTGGTCCGCAACGAGCTGTTCGCCCGGCTGGCCGAACACGGTTTCCGCTCGATCGCCCTGGAGACCGACCGCGCCGCCGCCCTCGCCGTCGACGACTTCGTCCACGGCCGGACCTCCCCGAGCCTGGACGCCGTGATGCGGGAGGGCTTCTCCCACGGCTTCGGCGAGCAGGCCGCCACCCGGCAGCTGGTGGTCTGGATGCGGGAGTACAACCGCGACCGCCCGCCCCGGGAGCGGCTGTCCCTGCACGGTTTCGACGTCCCGACGGAGATGGTCTCCGCCCCGAGCCCGCGCCGCCACCTGGAGCACGCCCGCGACTTCCTGGGCCTGGACCTCGACGTCGCGGCGCTCGCCGGCGACGACGACCTCTGGAGCCGCACCGAGGCGATCATGGACCCGGCCGCGTCGGTGGGCGCCACCGACGCGGCGCTGCGGCTGCGGGCGCTCGCGGACGACCTGCTGACCGAGCTCTACGCCCGTGCGCCGGAGCTGGTCGCGGCCACCTCGCGCACCGCGTGGTCGGCGGCCCGCACCCACCTCACCACCGCCCTGGACCTGCTGCGCTACCACCGGGCGGCGGCCGAGCCCCTGGACCCGGCCGTGCGGACCTCCCGCATGCTGGGTGTGCGGGACGCGGTCATGGCGCGCAACCTCCTCGACATCCGGGAGGCCGAACGCCACCGCGGGCCGACGCTCGTGTACGCGCACAACCGCCACCTCCAGGGGAACCCGAGCCACTGGACGCTGGCGGGCATGGACCTGGTCTGGTCGGGGGCGGGCTCCATCGTCAGGGCGGTGGTGGGTGAGCGGTACTCCTTCGTCGCCGGAAGCCTGGGCCGCAGCGACGCCCTGAGGCTCGCCGCCCCCGAACCGGGCACCCACGAAAGCCTGCTGGACGAACGGGTCGACACCTGGGGACTGACGGAGGCGACCACGGACCCCGCGGCCCGGTTCCGCCGCGACCCGACCCCGGAGCAGGGGTACTTCCCGCTCGACGCGGAGACGCTCGCCACGGCCGACGCCGTGCTGCACATCCGCGACGGGGCCGCCGCGGCCGCCTCCCTCTGAGCCGCCCGTCGGGGCCGGGCCGCGGCCCGGCCCCGACGACGGGCCGTCCCTCAGAACCGGTCGAGGTTCTCCCGCACCCACTGCGCGAACGTGCGGGCGGGGCGCCCCGTCACCCGTTCCACCGTGCCGTCGACGGTCCTGGAGGCGGGGTCGGAGGCGGCGTACCAGCCGATCACGTACTCGGCGTCCTCCCGTGGCACCCCGGTGGCGGTCAGCCGTTCGACGGCCTGCTCGTGGGTGATGCGGTCGAACGCGATGTCGCGGCCGGTCGCCCGGGACAGGGCCGCGACGCGCTCGCTCGGGGTGAGCGCCTCGGGCCCGGTGAGGTTGTAGGCCCTGCCCGCGTGGCCGTCCTCCAGCAGCGCGATCGCGGCCACCTCCCCGATGTCGCCCTCGTGGACCAGGGCGCTGGGGAAGTCGTAGGGCTCGCGCACGACCCCTTCCTTGCGGATCGCATCGGCCCAGGTCAGCGTGTTGGACATGAACTCCTGGGGTTCCAGTCGGGTCCAGTCCACCCCCGAGTCCGCCACGGCCTGCTCCACCGGTCCCACGCCGCCGCCCCACACCACGGTGATGCGGTACACCCCGGCGTCGACGGCCCGCCGCACGAGTTCGGGGCCGACCTCGGCGAGCCCGGCGGTCACCGTGATGTGCAGGCGGTCGACACCGGCCAGCGCGGCCCCCAGTTCGGCGGGGGCGGTGTGCGTTCCGGCGGCGATCTCGACCCCGGCGGGGAGTCTGTCGCGGGCGGCGGCCGGGTCGCGGGTCAGCGCCCGCACCCGCTCGCCGCGGCGCAGCAGCTCCGCCACGACGTGCCGTCCGGTGTTCCCGGTCGCCCCCGTCACGAGTGTCGTCATCGTGGATCCCCTTCGCTTCCCGGCCCGGTCCCTCCCGGGCGGCTGGGGACGACGCTAAGAACTCAACCCGGCTTGAGGTCAAGGAACGGCCCCGGCCTCCGGGGAGCGGGGAATAATCCGCCCGCCGGCGCTCCGCCCCCGAGGGCGGCCGCCGCGCGGCTCAGTCCCGGTGCACCGGGTCCGGGTGTGCCGGGCCCGAGCGCGCCGGGTCCGGAACGGGCACCGTGACCTCGGCCAGCTCTTCGAGGCGGAGCCACAGCTCCCCGACCAGCTCCGGCGGGGCCGCCTCCCGCGGTTCGATCCGCACCGGCACGCCGCGCCTGCCGTTCGCGGGCGCGTAGAGTTCGCCGCCCCGGACGCCCGGATCGGTGAGGGCCCGGACCGCGGGCCAGGCGGCGGCGTCCTTGCCCTGCGCCCACGGCGTGTAGGGGTTGCGCCGCACCGGGACCGTGTGGTCGCGGATGCCCGGGCGGTGCGGGGTCCTGGCGTCCACGCCGATGCCCGGACGCACCACCAGGGACCGCACGGGCGCGTCCGCGGCGCGCAGCCGCCGGTCGAGCTCGAACCCGAACACCTCCGTGAGCGCCTTGGCCCGGCTGTAGGCGACCACGCCGATCCGGGAGGTGCCGTGCACGTCGGTGACGGGCCGGCGGAGCAGGTCGACGAACCCCGTCGAGGTGTGGACGATCCGGGCGGGGGCGCCGCCGCGTTCGCCGGTGCGGACCAGGGCGGGGAGCACCCCGGCCGTCAGGGCCACGTTGGCGACGACGTGCGTGCCGAGCTGCATCGGGAGGCCGTCGACGGTGACCTCTGACGCCTTCATGGCCATCGAGCCGCCGTTGAGGAGCAGGCCGTCGATGCGGTCGAGCTCCCTCAGTGCGGCGGCGGCCTCCGCCACCGAGGCCTTCGAGGCGAGGTCGACGACCACCCGGTCCAGGGCGGCATCGGGTACCTGGGTGCGGATGGCCGCCTCGGCCGTCCGCAGGCGTTCGGGCGAGCGTCCGGCGAGCACCACGCGGGCGCCCGCGTCGGCGAGCTGCTCGGCGGCGAAGTACCCGACGCCCGCGGTCGCGCCGGTCACCACCACGGTGCGGCCGCGCTGGTCGGGGATCCGCGCCGGATCCCAGACCTCCTGTTCCTCCTGTATCCCCCGTGCCTTCTGTGTGTCCTGTGACCTGCGCGCCATGGCCTGCTCCTCGCACCCAAAAACGGATAACTTATCCGCTGACCCTAGCACTCAAAACGGATGAGCTATCCGCTTCCTTTGCAGAGGGGGACGTGATCCGGATCCCTCATCCGTTTCCCGGGCGGCCGGATAGGATCCCGGACATGACCTCGACCCCGCTCCGCGCCGACGCCGCTCGCAGCCGCGACCGCATCCTGGCGGCGGCCCGCCGCGCCGACCCCAGGGATCTGCGCCTCAACGAGGTGGCCCGCGAGGCGGGGGTGGGCGTGGGCACCGTCTACCGGCACTTCGCCACGGCGCACGCGCTCGTGGAGGAGCTCACCCGGGACGCCCTGCACCGGCTGAACGCGATCGCCGTCGAGGCCGCCGTCGACCCCGACCCGGCGCGCGCCTTCGAGAGCGCGCTGCGCGCCGTGGTGGACCTGCACCTGGAGTCGGGCGGCCTCCAGGCGGTCCTGCTCGCCGAGCAGGACATGAGCCCCGAGATCACCGAGCTTAAGGCCGCCACCTTCGACGGGCTGAGCGACGTACTCGAACGCGCGCAGCGCGCCGGGGTGGTGCGCACCGACCTGTCGGGCGACCGGATCGAGCGGCTCATCTGCGGGATCGAGTACGCCATCCGTCTCTCGGCCCCGGACGCGGACGCCGACGAACCGGACCCTGACGACCGGGCCCTGTTCGTCGACGTCCTCCTCGCCGGCCTCCGCCCCTAGCCACCGCCCCGACCCGCCCCGGCCGCTTCAGCCACCCCGAGCACCCGTCACCCCAACTGCCGCAGACACCCCGGTAATCTCGATAGCCCCGGCCGACTCACTCACCCACGGCCACCTTGCCCGCTCCGATCGCCCGCGCCCTGCTGCTCCGCCCACGCCAGTCGTCCCAAGAACCCCGGCTGCCCTGCCTGCCCCAGCCATCCCAACCACCTCAGCCAACCCGGCTGCTCCTGCCGTCCTGAGCACCCCGGTCAGCTCGGCTGCCGCGCCCTGGCGACCCGGGCACCCCGACTGTCCCGAGGCACCCTGCCCATCTCGGCCGCCCCGAGCGCACCGTCCGCCCCAGCCGACCCGGGCGCCCAGGTCTGCCTGGTCAGCGCGGGTGACATGTATGGCCTAGGTGGGCGGTGCGGGCTCCGGGTCGGCACGCGGGCGAACGCCCTGGACGGTACTGGGGGCGCGGGCGCCGGGTCGGCGCAGGCGGACGACCCCGGCCAAGGGGACGCCCCGGCCAGCGCGCACGGCCGGCAGGGGCGAGCGGGCCGGGCGGAGGGTGGGGGCGGCGCGGGAGGGCGCCCCGCCCGGCGGTCGTCCGGCCGGACGACCGCTCCCGGGAACGAAAGGGCTCCGGGAACAGAAAGGCCCCCGCCAACGGAAAGGGCCCCGGAGGGCCGAAGCCGTCCGGGGCCGGGGAGTGGCTGCGCGGGCGCCCCTAGAAGGGCGGCATCATCGGCTGCGGCGGGGCCGCCTCCGGGATCAGCAGGAAGGCGGCCGCCCCGGCGAGCACGAACAGCACGCCGACGATGATCCCGACCATGGCGGCCCACTTGGCCCAGGGCCGCGTGGTCGCGGTCCCCAGGAGCAGCGACAGCAGCGACGTCACCACGGTGAGCAGGGCCAGCGTGCCGCCCGCGGCGATCTGGATCCGGATCTGGGCGATCTGCTCTGCGGCGATCGGCTCGCCGCCGACCAGGATCATGCTGGTGAGGATCTGCACCAGCTGCCCGGACAGGATGGTCACGGCGAGCAGGGCGACGCCGACGAGCGCGAAGGTCTCGGCGGAGAAGGCGCCCCCGACCGCGGGCTCAGCGGCGGCCGCCCCGGTGCCCTCCTCGTCGGAGACCTCCCCCTCGTACTGCTCCGACGCGCCGTATTCGGCCTCGGGCGCCTCGGCCACGGCGGTCGCGGGCTCGAAGGTCGGCTGTCCGGCCCCCTCCGGCGCCCGGCCGGTGTCCTCGCGTCCCGTGTTGTCTTCCGGTGTGGTGCTCATCCGGTCACGGTACCCGCGGCACGGTATCGGTAAGACCCGGGAAACGCCTGTTCAACACACTGTTCCGGAGCCGTTCATGACCTTCCGCCGGGCGGGACCGGGCCGAACCCGTCCGCCAGGGCGGTCAGCGCGACCCGCAGCAGGGCGCCCGTCCCGGCGGGCTCGCCGCCGTGCAGGGCCTGCCGCTCGGCCGCCGCGCGCAGGGCCGCGTTCAGCGCGGCGGACCGGACCCGCACGGGGAAGTCGCCGGGGCCGACGCCCACGCGTTCGGCGAGGATCTGCGCGAACACGTCCTCGGCGGCCCGGTGCACGTCCAGCCAGACGGCCATCAGCCCGGGCTCGTGCGGGGTCATGCGGATCAGTGCGGCCACCGGCTCCTCCACCGCCTCCCCGCCCCCGGCGAACGCGCCGACCCGGTCGAGGTGGTCCACCAGCGACAGGTCGGCGGGCCAGCCGCGCAGGTGGTCGGCCATGACCTCCAGTCCGCTGGTGAGCAGCGGCCGGACGCAGCCCTCCTTGTTGGGGAAGTAGCGCCACAGCGTGCGCGTGGAGATGCCGATGGCGCGGGCGATGTCGTCGCCGGTGGTCCCGGCCACGCCCCTGTCCGCGAACAGCTCCATGGCCGCACGGGCGATCTGGAGCCGGATGATCCGCTTGCGCCGCTCGGTCATGGGCGGCCTGCCCTTCGCCACCGCCTCCATCGTCCCCGCCCTCCCCTTCGCCGCCGACACCCGGATCAGCCTATCCCCTATGTCACTGACAGACAAAATGTCACTCAGCGACAAAAAGACGTAGGATGGCGTGCGCGGCCGGAGGGGCCGCCGTACAGAACGAGGGGGCAGCGATGGAGACGGGTCTCAAGGGCAGAAAGGTCATCGTCACCGGGGGCGGCTCGGGCATCGGCCGCGCCGCGGTCCTGGCCTTCGCCGCCGAGGGCGCCTCGGTCCTGGTGGCCGACATCAACGGGGACGGCGCCCGTTCCGCCGCCGAGGAGGCGCGGGCCGCGGGCGTCGCGGCGCAGGCCGTCGTGGGCGACCTGAGCGCGCCGGAGGTCGTCGCCGAGGTGGTCCGCACCGCCGTGGAGGAGCTGGGCGGCGTCGACGTGCTGGTCAACAACGCGGGGATCATGGACGACATGTCCGCGACCGCCGACGTCGGGGACGAGATGTGGGAGCGGCTGATCCGGGTCAACCTCACCGCCCCGTTCCTGCTCACCCGCGCGGTCCTGCCGATCATGAAGGAGCAGGGCTCGGGGTCGGTCGTGTTCACCGCCTCGGAGGCGTCCCTGCGCGGCGGCGCGTCGGGGACCGCGTACACCGTCTCCAAGCACGGGGTGATGGGGCTGGTGAAGTCGACCGCCGTCATGTACCGCGACCACGGCATCCGGGTGAACGCGGTCGCCCCGGGCGGCACCGCCACCAACATCGCCGTCGGCACTCCGACCAGCGTGGACGGGCCGACCGCCCTGGGCCGGTACGCGAACGGCATCGGCCGGATCGCCGCCGCCGAGGAGCTGGCCGCCGCGATCGTGTTCCTGGCCTCGGACGCCGCGAGCAACGTCAACGGGGCGATCCTGCCGGTCGACAACGGCTGGTCCGCCGTCTGACCCGCGCCCTCCCGAACCCCGGCCGGAATCCCGGCCGGGGCTCCGGCGCGCCCTCCGCCACCGCTCCCCCGCCCCGGAACGGCGCCCCGCCTCCGCCGGCGAAAAGCGCACGGTAAAGCGCGAACAAAGCCCCCTTTCCCCGAACTTTACCCGGCGAGACCGACAGGGGCTCGCAGGCCCCTGCACTGCCGCATTCTTTTTCACTGACCCCCGACAGGGTCCCGAAAAAGAACATAGGGAACAAAAACCCCAGGCCCCGGCCTTGTCCGCCGCTCTCCCGCATTGCTACATTCACCCCCATGATCGAGCACCGGGAAACCCACGTGGTCGAGATTCCCAAACTCCTGGTCAGCGTACGCAAAGCAGCGGAAATCCTGGACCTTTCGGAAAGGGTCGTCTACGAACTCTGCTACGCACGGGAGCTGGAATCGGTGAAGGTCGGCCCGAAGAAGTGGATACGTCGGATCACCTGCGAATCACTCAATCGGTACGTGGAGAAAGCACGAAGAGAATCAGGAATACCGGAACCGCCGCCGGATCGGCACGGACCCCCGAAAAGAGGATTCGAATGAACACCCTCCGAATCAGTTCCGATCGTTCTTCCGAACCCCTCCCCGCGGCTCCGCCCCCGCGGGAACCGTCCTCCGATCCGCTCTCCGCGCCCGCGCGCACCGCCGCGCCCGCCCGGCCGCGGGTGCCCGCAACGCAGCCGGCCCCGCCGGCGCCCCCGGCACCGCCCCGGCCGCCCGCCGAACCCCTGTCGGTGAGCGGGCCCCGCAAGGTCATCGTCACCGCGCGGCACATCGCCGCCCTGCTGGAGCGCGAGCCGTCGCTGTGGCCCGGACTGACCGCGTGCGTGACCGACACCGACGGCCGGATGATCGTGCACTACGCGGTCCTGGCCCCCGGCGGCACCGAGGCCCCCGCCCCGGCCACGGACCCCGAACCCGCCGCGCACTCCGCGCACTCCGCGCGCTCCTCGGACCCCTCCGCCCCGGCGGGCCCCGCCGACGACACCGTCGGCCGCGAGGGGGACGGCGGCGGAGACCGGCCCGTGCGCATCCCCTCCCCCGGCCCCGCCACCGGCGCGGTGCCCGCCCGTTGGCGGATGCTGCTGGCCGGGGTGCGCGAGTCGCACCGGGTCCAGGGGCGCGAGCACGTCACCGTGCTGCGCGGCATCTACGCGGGCCTGCCGGTCACCGTGCTGTTCACGGTCCTGGCCTGCGCGTGAACCGGAGCGGGCCGCGCTGCGGGCACCACCGCCGCGGCCTCTGAGCCCGCCCGCCGGCCCCGGCCCGCACCACCCGCCCGCCCCGGGCGGGAGACGGCGCCCGGGCACGGGGCGGACACCGCCGGACCGGTCGATCGCGGGGGCGCCGACCGGTCCGCGGCCGTGGGCGGCGGTGGGCCGGGCCCACCCCGCCCACGGCCGCACGGGCGCTCCCCGGTCCGGTTCCACACGCCGTGGAGCCGGGGCGCGGGCGACCGGTGCCCTCCGGGTGCGATAGAGATGGGACGATCCCTTGTCGCCCCCGGGAAGGAACCCGCCGTGCTCCCGCTCGTCGTCGATCCCGTCGACCGGACCGCCCTGGTCTTCGGCGACCGCTCCCTCACCTACCGCGGACTGGCGTCGGCCGCCTCCCGGCTGGCCGCCGGACTGCCCGAGGGCGGGCGGGTCGCCGTGTGGGCGGTACCGGCCCTGGAGACGTGCGTGGCCGTGGTGGCCGCGGTCCTGGCCGGGGCGGCGGCGGTGCCGCTGAACCCCAGGTCGGGGGCCCGGGAACTGGCGCACATCGTCGACGACAGCACCCCGGACCTGCTGCTGGCCCCGCCCGGCGCCGAGCTGCCCGAGGCGCTGCACGGGCTGCGCCGGGTCGACGTGGACGCCTCCCCCGCCCCGGACGCCGCACCACCGCACCGGGAGTTCGACGAGGAGTCGACGGCGCTGATCGTCTACACCTCCGGGACCACCGGGGCGCCCAAGGGCGTGCTGCTGCCGCGCCGGGCGGTGACCTCGACCCTGGACGCGCTGGCCCTGGCGTGGTCGTGGACGGACGAGGACGTGCTGGTCCACGCCCTGCCGCTGTTCCACGTGCACGGCCTGGTGCTGGGGGTGCTCGGCCCGCTGCGCCGGGGCGGGACGCTGCACCACACGGGGCGGTTCGAGCCCTCGGCGGTGGCGGCGGCCCTGCGCGGCGGCGGGACCCTGCTGTTCGGGGTGCCGACGATGTACCACCGCCTGGCGCTGGCCGTGGAGGAGGACCCGGAGCTGGCCGGAGCCCTGGCGGGGGCGCGCCTGCTGGTGTCGGGGTCGGCGGCGCTGCCGCTGCCCGACCACGAGCGGCTGGCGGCGGCCACCGGGCACCGGGTCGTCGAGCGGTACGGGATGTCGGAGACCCTGATGAACACCTCGGTCCGCCCCGGGGACGGCTCCGCGCCGGGCGGGGTGGGCACCCCGCTGGCGGGGGTGGACCTGCGGCTGGTCGAGGAGGACGGGACGCCGCTGCCGCCGGGCGACCCGGAGGCGGTGGGCGAGGTGCAGGTGCGCGGGCCGAACCTGTTCACCGGCTACCTGAACCGCCCGGAGGCGACGGCCGAGGCGATGACCGCCGACGGCTGGTTCCGCACCGGTGACATGGCGGTGCGCGCGGCGGACGGATCGGTGCGGCTGGTGGGGCGCAAGAGCACCGACCTGATCAAGAGCGGCGGGTACAAGATCGGCGCCGGGGAGATCGAGAACGTCCTGCTGGCGCACCCGGCGGTGGCGGAGGCGGCGGTGACCGGGGAGCCCGACCCGGACCTGGGCGAGCGGGTGGTGGCCTGGGTGGTGCCCCGGGGCGAGGCCCCCACGCTGGAGGAGCTGGCCGACCTGGTGGCCGCCCAGCTGGCCCCGCACAAACGGCCGCGCGCCCTGCGCGTGGTGGCGGCGCTGCCCCGCAACGACATGGGCAAGATCCTCAAGCGCTCCCTGGGCGGCTGATGGAGCGCCACCTGCGCACGCGCTTCCCCGTCGACGACGCCGAGGTGTCGCGGCTGCACGCCGCCGCGTTCGGGCACCCGTACGCGCTCGTGCCCTGGGGCGAGCGGCTGCGGCGGCACAGCCGGTCCTGGGCCGGGGAGTTCCACGACGGGCGCCTGGCCGGGTTCGTGCACGCGGTCTGGGACGGGGGCGGGCACGCGTTCCTGCTGGACACCGCCGTCGCCCCGGCCGCGCAGCGGCGGGGCGTGGGCGGCCGGGTGGTCGCGGCCCTGGTGGCGGACCTGCGGGACCTGGGCGTGGAGTGGGTGCACGTGGACTTCGAGCCGCACCTGGAGGGGTTCTACCGGCGGGCGGGGTTCGGGGGCACTGCGGCGGGCCTGCTCCGCCTGCGCTGACCCGGTCCCGGGCTCCGGCCGCCGGGGGCCGGAGCGCCCCCGGCCCGGGGCGGGGCGCAGGCCCCTCCCCGGGCGGCCGGCCGAGGCGGCGCCGGCGCGCCTCAGTCGATGGTGAGCTCGCCCATCCGGTCCCAGCCCTCGCCCTCCACGACCCGGCTGACGATCAGCGGGGTCTCGGTGAGCAGCGGCTTCATGGCCGCCAGGCCCTCCCGGAAGTGGTCGCTGTTCACGTGGGCCTCGGCGGCGCCGTCCTTGAACGCCTCGACGAGCACGAACTCGTTCTCGCGCTCGACGCTGCGGGACCACTCGAACCACAGGTTGCCGGGCTCGGCCCGGGTCGCGGCGGTGAAGTCGGCGACCGCGTCGAGGAAGGAGTCCCCGACCTCGGGGCGGACCCGGAACTTGACGACGATGAGGATCATGGCGTGCCTCCTTGCAGGTGGGTGTCTCGGGGCACGCGGTGCGGCCGTGCCCCCGGGCCTCACTCTGGCAGAAACGGGACCCCGCCGAGGCCCGCACGGGGCCCGCGCGGGGGTCGTGATCATCACTCGCCCCGGACCGGCCCGCATCCCTGCCACCGACCCCTCAGGGCACCGGCGGCCCCGCGGCCGGAGACCTCGCCCCGGCCCGCGCCCCTCAGAGGGTGAGCAGGGTGGAGACCACCGCCAGGGCGGGAGCGGTCCCCTGGACCATGGCGGCGCGCGTCTTGGCGGGGTCGCGGGTGACCAGGACCAGCGCGGCGGCGGCCATGGACCCGGTCCCGGCCAGGATCAGCGCGGTCCCGGCGGCCGGCACCGGCCCCCACAGCACCAGCCCGGCGACCGTGACCACGGCCAGGAAGAGGTTGTAGAAGCCCTGGTTGTAGGCGAGTTCGCGGGTGGTCTCGGCGTCCTCGGCGGAGATCCCGAACGTTCTGCGGGTGGACGGCGCGGTCCACCGGAACGATTCCAGGACGAAGATGTAGACGTGGACCAGCGCCGCGACGGCGGCCAGGATCACGGTGACGGTCTGCACGGGCACCTCGGGTGTGGGACGGGGACGGTCACCCCCAGCCTGGCCCGGACGGCCCGCCGTCGGCGTGCGACACTCCGGCACCCCGGACCGCGCTCACGCCGTCCCCACGCCACCCCGCCCCATGACACGCGGCGGCGCGGCGGCCCTGGACGGTGGCCGCCGCGCCGTTCGCTCCCGCGGGGTCAGGGCAGGTGGAAGACCTCCCGCAACGGCACCATGCTCGCGTCCGGGGCCGCCTGGAGCCCCTCGAAGAACGGCGCCATCTCGGCCTGCCAGCGGGCGTTGACCTCGGTGCGGGCCATCAGCTCACGGGCCCGGTCGAAGTCCTCCGTCTCCAGGTAGCCGATGATGGTGCCGTCCCCGGCGGAGAACAGGGAGTAGTTCCCCCACCCGGCCTCGGTCAACGCCTCGCGCATCTGCGGCCAGACGTCGGCGTGCCGCTCCTCGTACTCCTCCAGCCGGTCCGGGCGGACCTTCAGCACGAAGCAGATCCGTTGCACGGTCGGTCCTCCCCCGCTAGAAGTCGAAGTCGTCGACGTTGTCGGCGTTGAAGACCTGCGGCGGGCCCAGGACGATCTCGCCGTCGGTCTCGAACGTGAACTCGCCCAGCCGCCCGGCGGTGAAGGTCTCCCCCGCCGCGCCGGTGATCTGCCCGGCCTTGAGCGCCGCCCCGGTGTACCCGGCCAGGTAGCCCAGGTCGAGCGGGTTCCACAGCGCGAACTGGTCGACCGTGCCGTCGTGGACGAACTCGCTCATCTGGTTGGGCGTGCCCAGGCCGGTGACGGCGAAGTCGCCCTTGTACTCGGAGTCGCTGATGTAGCGGGCGGCCGCGGCCAGGCCGACGGTGGTCGGGGACACCACGCCGTCCAGGTCGGGGTGGGCCTGGATGAGGCCCTGCATCTCCTGGAAGGACTGGAGGTCGTCGTCGTTGCCGTAGACCACGTCGACCATCACCAGGTCGGCGTACTCGTCCTCGGCCAGGACCTCCTCCATCGCCTCGATCCAGGCGTTCTGGTTGGTGGCGTTGGGGGTGGCGGACAGGACCGCGAAGGTGCCCTCCCCGCCCAGGTCCTCGGCGATCATCTCGACCAGGGTGCGGCCGACCAGTTCGGTGGAGGACTGGTTGACGAACACGTCGGTGCAGTTGGCGTTGGAGTCGTAGCCGACGATGGCGGCGCCGTTGTCGCGGGCCTCGTTGAGGGCCGGGCAGACCGCGTCGGGGTCGTTGGCGGCGATGACGATGACGTCGCTGCCCGCCTGGCTGGCCGCGTTGATGTACTCCACCTGGGAGTCGGCGGTGGCCTCGGTGCCGCCGCGCTCGGTGGCGGTGCCGCCGAGCTCCTCGACGGCCTCGGTGCCGCCCGTGTTGACGATGTCGAAGAACGGGTTGTTCAGCTGCTTGGGCAGGAAGTCGATCTTGAGGCCCTCGGGGATCTCCGCGTTGGGGTCCGCGGTGCCGGTGGGGCCGCTGCCGCCCGAGTCCTGGGCGTCGTCGATGGTGGTCCCGCCGCAGGCGGCCGTCATCAGGACGGCGGCGAACGCGCAGGCTCCCATGAGGAGGTGGCGGGGACGGTGTGTCATGACTTTTCTCCGTTGAGTGGACGGTCACCGGACACGGCTCCGGTGGGGGGCGCGGGCGAGCGGCGGGAGCGTACCCGGGCCACGATGTTGGGGGTGACGACGGAGGCGATGAGGATCGCGCCGGTGACGACCTGGAGCACGTCGCTGCCGATGCCGAACAGCTGGAGGGCGTTGCGGATGACGCCGAGCATCAGCACGCCCGACATCACACCGAGGATCGACCCCACGCCGCCGAAGATGGACACGCCGCCGAGCAGGACCGCGGCGACGACCTGGAGTTCCAGGCCCATGGCGGTGTCGGCCCGGGAGGTGCCGTACTGGAGGGTCCACAGGACGCCCGCGCCGGAGGCGACGGCCCCGCTGAGGGTGAAGAGCCAGAACTTGGTCCACTTCACCGGGACCCCGGTGAACCGGGCTGCCTCGTCGTTGTTGCCGATGTCGTACAGGGACCGGCCGAACGCGGTGGCGTGCAGCGCGACCGCGAACACCAGCGCCATGACCAGGATCGCGACGGCGATCCAGGGCAGCCCCGGGATGCCGAGGAAGGGCTGGCGCACCCCGCTCACCCAGTCCTGCGGGTAGCTGGCCACGGCCCGGTCGCCCAGGAGGACGTAGGCCAGGCCCCGGTACAGGGCCATGGTGCCGATGGTGACGGCCAGGGACGGCAGCCCGCAGACGGTGATGAGGAACCCGTTGAGGGCGCCCAGCGCCAGGCCCAGCAGCAGGGCGACGAGGATCGCCGTCTCCAGCGGCGTCCCGGCCTCCCACAGGATGCCCAGGGTGGCGCTGGTCAGGGCCAGGGTGCTGGCCACCGACAGGTCGATCTCGCCGGTGATGACGATGAGCGTCATCGGCAGCGCGATCATGGCGATCGCGGCGATGCTCAGCACCAGGAAGTTGATGTTGCGGGCGGTGCCGAACATGTCCACGAACATGACCGCGATCGCCGCGACGACGATGAGCGCGCCCAGGACGGGGAGCCCCTGCGTGGACAGCGCCGACCGGAGCGGGGAGCGCGGCGCGGTGGTCCGCAGCCGTTCCCGGTCGGGGGCGGTGACGGTGTTGTCAGGCGCCACGGGCACCTCCTCCTCGAAGCCTGCGCGCCGTCCGGAGCGCGAGCAGCCGGTCCAGGCCGATGGCGGCGAGGATGAGCACGCCCACGACGGCCTGCTGCCAGAACGGGTTGATCTGCCAGATCGGCAGGGCGGCGGTGATGGTGGTCATCAGGATCCCGCCCAGCACGGCGCCGAAGACGGTGCCCACGCCGCCGGTGAGGGCGACGCCGCCGACCACGGCCGCGGCCACGACCTGGAGTTCCATGCCGGTGCCGACGGTGGAGTCGACGGTGCCGTAGCGGGCGGTGAACAGGACCCCGGCCAGGCCGGCCAGGGCGCCGTTGAGGGCGAAGGCCAGCACGACGCGGCGCCCGGCGGGGATGCCCGACAGGCGGGCGGCCTCGGCGTTGGAGCCGATGGCGTAGAGCTCGCGGCCGCTGCTGTACCGGGACAGGTACACGCCGATGACGATCGCGACGACGATGGCGGCCAGGGCCGGGAGCGGGATCCCCAGCAGGCCGGCCCGGCCCAGCTGGAGGAACCCGGCGGGCAGGTCGGCGGCGTTGATCTGGCGGCCGCCCGCCCACCAGTGGTCCAGGCCCCGGTAGATGTACAGGGTGCCCAGGGTGACGACCAGGGCGGGCACCTTGACGGTGGTCACCAGCAGGCCGTTGAACAGGCCGCACAGCAGGCCGATGGCGGTCCCGGCGAGCATGCCGGCGGGGACGGGCAGGCCGGGGAAGGCCGCGAACAGCGCGGCGGTCCCGAAGGCCGACAGGCCCAGGACCGACCCGACCGACAGGTCGACGTTGCGGGTGATGAGCACCAGGGACTGGCCGACGGCGAGGATGACCAGGACGGTGGCGCCCAGGAAGAGGTCGCGCACGCCCTGGCTGGACAGGAAGCCGGGGTTGTGCGCCCAGGTCGCCGCGATGAGCAGGACGACGGCCAGGAGCACGCCGATCTCGCGGAACTGGCGGCGGGGCCGGGCCGTGCGGCCGCCCTTGCCGGGCGGGGCCCCGGCCGCGGACGCGGGGGCGGTGGCGGGTGCGTGTGTCATGCGGCCTCGCTCGGTCGCTGTCCGGTGGCCGCGTACATGACCGACTCCTCGTCGGCCCGGGCGCGGTCGAGTTCGGCGGTGATGCGGCCCTCGTGCATGACCAGGACCCGGTCGGCCATGCCCAGCACCTCGGGGAGCTCGCTGGAGACCATGACGATGGCCAGGCCCTGCCCGGCCAGGGTCGACAGCAGGCGGTGGACCTCGGCCTTGGTGCCGACGTCGATGCCGCGGGTGGGCTCGTCGATGAACAGCACCCGGGGCCCGGTGGACAGCCACTTGGCCAGCACGACCTTCTGCTGGTTGCCGCCGGAGAGGGTGGAGACGGCGTCGTCGAGGGAGCCGTACTTGAGGCTGAGGCGCTCGCCCCACTCGCGGGCCGCGGCGTGTTCGGCGCGGGCGCCGAGCAGGCCGAAGCGGCTGAGCGCGCGGCGGCGGGTGGAGGTGGCGTTGCGGCCGATGGACTCCTCCATGACCAGGCCCTGGTGGCGCCGGTCCTCCGGGACCAGGGCCATGCCCGCGCCGATGGACGCCTTGGGCCGTCCGGCGGGCAGGGGGCTCCCGGCGACGCGGACGCTCCCGGCGTCGTAGCGGTCGACGCCGAAGACGGCGCGGACGACCTCGCTGCGCCCGGCTCCGACGAGCCCGGCCAGGGCGACGATCTCACCGGCCCGGACGGAGAAGGACACGTCGGCGAAGACCCCGGCGCGGGTCAGTCCCTCGACCTCCAGGACGACGTCGCCGTGCTCGGCCTCCTCCTTGGGGTAGAGGCTGGTGACCTCGCGGCCGACCATGCGGCGCACGACGGTGTCGACGTCCAGCTCGGAGGTGGGGTCGCAGGAGACGAACGCGCCGTCGCGGACGACGGTGATGCGGTCGCACAGCGAGAACACCTCGTCGAAGCGGTGCGAGATGAACAGCAGCGCCGACCCGGCGTCGCGCAGGGTGCGGGCGACGGTGAACAGCCGCTCGGCCTCGACCCCGGACAGGGCCGCGGTGGGCTCGTCCATGATGAGCACGCGCGCCCGCCGGGTGAGGGCCTTGGCGATCTCGACCAGCTGCTGGTCGGCGATGGACAGGCCGTTGGCGGGCCGGTCGGGGTCGATGTCGACGCCCAGGCGCGCGAAGGCCTCGGCTGTCTCGGCGCGCACGCGCGCCCTGTCGATGGTGCCCAGGCGGGTGCGGGGCTGGCGGCCGATGAAGATGTTCTCGGCGACGCTGAGGTCGGGGAAGAGCGTGGGCTCCTGGTAGATGACCGCGACCCCGGCGCGCTGGGCGTCGGCGGGGGCGGTGAAGACCGTGGGCTCCCCGTCTGACAGGATCTGCCCGGTGTCCGGGCGGTGCACGCCCGCGATGGTCTTGACCAGGGTGGACTTGCCCGCCCCGTTCTCCCCGACGAGGGCGTGGATCTCTCCCGCGCGCAGTTCCAGGGACAGGCCGCGCAGGGCGCGGACGCTGCCGAAGGACTTGGTGACGTCGACCAGCGCGAGGGGCGGGGGGACCTCCGATGGGTCCACGTGGCCCTCCTTCTCCGGTGCGGGGTCCGTCGGGAGTTTCCCGAAGCACCCCTCAAAAACGTTTTAATATGAAGTGGATGTTAAGTGGCACACACCGGCCAGTCAAGGGGATCACCAAGAAAACCCCAGGTGTCAACCGCATAACGGAACCGGACCGGACAAGGCGCCGTCCTCGGCGCCCGACACCCCGGCGCCCCTCCGGAGCACTTTCATTGACACGTTTCAATCGCGGTGTGACCATGGGTTCGCAAGCGGTCCCGGCCCGGCCGGGAGCACGCCGATACCATGCGAGGGCCCTCGCCCCCGACCATCCGGGAGACCCCCTTGTCCAGCAGTACCCGTCCTTCCCATCCCAAGGTGGGGATCACCGAGGTCGCCAGGCACGCGGGCGTCTCCCCCGGCACCGTCTCCAACGTGCTCAACCGGCCCGAGCGGGTGGCCGCCGGAACCCGGCAGCGGGTGGAGCGGGCGATCGCCGAGCTGGACTACGTGCGCAACTCCTCCGGCAGCAGCCTGCGCTCGGGGCGCAGCAGTTCGGTGGGGCTGCTGGTGCTGGACGTGACCAACCCCTTCTTCACCGAGGTCTCGCGCGGGGTGGAGGACGAGGCGGCCACGCAGGGGCTGGCGGTGGTGCTGCTCAACTCCGCCGAGGCGCGCGAGCGCCAGCGCCGCAACATCCGGCTGCTCGCCGAGCAGCGCGCCGCGGGCGCGGTGGTGATGCCCGTCGACGACGACCTGTCCGACCTGCTGTGGCTGCGCCGCCAGGGCACCGCCTGGGTGGCCCTGGACCGGGGCGACGTGGGCGAGGACACGGGGTGCAGCGTCAGCGTGGACAACCTGGCCGGCGGGCTGATCGCCGGCCGCCACCTGATCGGGCTGGGTCACGAGCGGGTGACGTTCCTGTCGGGCCCGTTCTCCATCGAGCAGGTGCGGCTGCGCCACGAGGGGCTGCGGGCCGCCTTCGCGGAGGCGGGGATGGACCCCGACACGTCGGTGCGGCTCGTCGAACGCGGCCAGCTCAACCCGGGGCAGGGCGAGCAGGCCGTGGACGAGGTGCTGGCGGGCGGGCCCCGCCAGCGCCCGGGCGCGGTGCTGTGCGCCAACGACCAGCTGGCCCTGGGGCTGATGAAGGGCCTGGGGCGGCGCGGGCTGCGGGTGCCCGACGACATCTCGGTGATGGGGTACGACGACGTCGACTTCGCCGACCTGATCCACCCGGGGCTGACCACGATCGCCCAGCCCAAGTACGACCTGGGTCGGGCGGCGATGCGGCTGCTCAACTCGGAGCTGGACGACCCCGAGCACCGGCACGAGCGACTGCTGTTCACCCCGGAGCTGGTGGTGCGGGGCTCGACCGCCGCCCACCGCACCGCCTGACCCCGCCGGGGCGGGACGGGGCGCGGGCCCGGCGGGGAGGCGGGGCCTCCGGCGGGGCCGGCGGCCGTTCCCGGGGGCGGGGCGTGCCTCGGACCGGGGCCGGGGGTTCCCGAAGGCGGTGCCGCCCCCGGCGGTCAGGGGGCGCCCTCTGCGGCGGCCCCGTTCCCGGGCCCCGGGTGTCCGTCTCCGGGGGTGCGGGCTCCGGGGCGGCCCTGCGACGGAGGCCGCGCGGGCTCCCCGGCCGCCGACCGGACTCCGCAGAAATTACCTTGCGCGTACGATCGGATACTCCGCGTGGGGTAGGCACCCCGTATGGATTCCTTGAACGCGTTGGCCCTCGTGTGCAGCCTCAAGCCCTCGCCGGCCCCGTCGAGCAGCGAACTGATGGCCCGGCAGGTCCTCGACGCCCTGGCCGAGCACGGCGTCACCGGCGACTCGGTCCGCGTCGTCGACTTCGACGTCCACCCCGGTGTGAAGACCGACATGGGCGGCGGTGACGCGTGGCCCGGCATCCGGCGGCGCATCCTCGACGCGGACATCCTGCTGGTGTCCACGCCCACCTGGGTCGGCCACATGTCCAGTGTCGCCCAGCGCGTCCTGGAGCGGCTGGACGCCGAGCTGTCCGAGACCGACGACCAGGGCAGGCCGAGCATGTTCGGCAAGGTCGCCGTGACGGCGGTGGTCGGCAACGAGGACGGCGCCCACAAGATCACCGCGGACCTGTACCAGGCGCTGGGCGACACCGGCTTCACCATTCCGGCCCAGGGCGGCACCTACTGGAACCACGAGGCCATGAACCCCAAGGACTACATCGACCTGGAGCGGACACCGGACGCGGTCGCCTCCGCGACGGCCACCCTGGCCCGCAACGCGGCCCACCTCGCCCGGCTGCTGCGCGAGCGCCCCTACCCGGCACCCTGACCCGGCGCCCCGGCTCTGCGCTCCCGGCCGGGGTCCGGTACGGCTCCCCGGCCGGTGCCCCGGCGGGATCCCGGCCGGGACCGGCCGCGGAGCCGGGCGCACGGCCGGGCCCGGCGGCCCGGGCACACGGCGGGGCGCGCCCCGGGCACGCGGCGGGGTGCGCCGGGACGCGATCGTCACCGGTTGCGGGGTGTCCCGGCTCGCCCGGTGAAGGCGTCCGTCGGTTCCCCGCGGCGGCGGAAGAGGAAGAGCCCGTACCGCGCGATGTCGTCCAGCCACCGGGCCCGCAGGTCGAACCCGTGAGCCTCGACCTCGTCGACCAGCCTCCCCTCGTCGAACTTCACCGAGTACCCGACGTTGAGCGACTCCCCGCGCGGGATGCGCAGCGTGATCCCGAGCCCCGGCACGGGCACCTCCTGGTCGGACCGGGCCAGCAGGACCCCCTCCACCGTGGAGGTGGCCGCGTTGTAGTAGGCCCGGGGAACGAAGTCGTCGAGGACGAATCCGGCGCCGTAGAGGTCGTTGAGCCGGGTGAGGTAGTTGAGCCGGAAGTCGGCGAACGCCGAGTACCCGGGCGGATCGTTGTAGCAGGCCCGCAGCTCCTCCCCGTCCTTGTCCAGGTCGGCGGAGACCAGGAAGCCCCCGCCCGGAGGCAGGGTGCGGGCGATCTCGCGGAGCAGCCCGGCGCGTTCCCCGCGTGTGGCGTTGCCGAAGCCGCTGCCGAGCAGGAGGACCGCGAGCGGCCCGCGGGCGTTGGCGCGCAGCCAGTCGAGACCGGCCTCGTAGCGCCCCCACAGAGCGGTGACCTCCAGCCCGTCCAGCTCTTCGACCAGGGCGGTGCCGCTGGAGCACAGGATGTCCCGGTCGACGTCGATCGGCAGGTAGGCGGTCTCCCGCAGGCGCAGGCAGCTCTCCAGCAGCAGCCGTGTCTTCTTCGCGCTCCCGCTGCCCAGCTCCGCGATCCGCCCACAGGCGAGCAGTTCGGCGATCTCGGGGGCGTGGCGCTCCAGCAGGCCGCGCTCCACGCGGGTCAGGTGGTAGGTGGGCAGCTCGGTGATCTGCTCGAACAGCCGGGAGCCGACGTCGTCGTATCCGAGCCAGGGCGGGAGGCGGGGCGGCGTGTCCTGGAGGTGGTCGCGCACGACCGTCTCCGCGGGCACGGTGTCCCCTCCGTCGGCGACCGGGAGGACGCGGACCCGCGCCGCCGGTCCGGGGGCCGTCACGGCGTCCCCGCTTCCGTGCCGCCGCGCAGGCCCGACTCCCCGCGGGCCCAGTGGTGCAGCAGCCGTTCGCCCAGGCGGTCGGCCAGGAACGCGCTGCAGCGGAGGCCGAACACGATGTCGGAGGCCAGCCCGGGTTCGGCGTCCAGCAGCGGCGCGATCACCTCGCGCCGCAGGAGCTGCTCGTGCACGGCGTCGGCCTCGACGTGCTCGGCGTAGAACCGGACGGCGGCCGGACCGCAGCCCAGCCTGCGCATGGCCTTGACCAGCCGGTCCGAGCCGGGCGAGGAGGTGAGTTCGACGAAGGCGAACTGTCCGACCAGCACCGCGCGCAGGGCGCGGTGCAGCCCGCACAGCGACATGAAGTTGACCTCGGCCAGCATCTCGGCGGGCGCGGAGTCGAGATAGGCCCCGTAGGCGGCGGAGAGTCCGAGTTCGGACATCATCTCGGCGAAGAGCCGGGCGTGCGCCCGCCCGGGGTCGCCCGCGCCGTACTCGTCGTGCTGCACGGTCACGAGGGCGGCCTTGGCCGGGCCGTCCAGGCGCGGGATGACGAAGGTCTGCGGGTCGGCCTCCTTCAGGTGGTAGAGCGAGCGGAGCGCGACGTACTCCCGCAGCTGCCACTGCTCCCCGTCGCGGCGCAGGTGGTGGGAGACGCCGAAGGAGTCGACGTGTTCGACGAGGAGTCCGTCGAGTTCGCCCCCGACGTCGGTCCCGGCGGGCACATCGTCCCTGAGCGCGCCGAGGAAGGCCCGCTCCAGGCCGGCGCGGAGCGACAGCAGCGCCGGGTCCCACTCGCGGGCGTCGTCGACCCCCTCGAACCCGCGGTAGTGCAGCTCGTAGCAGCAGTAGAGGGCGAGCTGGAGGTCATCGCCGTAGGGTTCGACCCCGTCCAGGCCGGGGGGCTCGGCGGGGTCGCCGCGCAGCGCGGACAGGACCGCCTCGGACACCGGGCCCCGGGGTTCGGGGAGCGCCGGAGCCGTGGTCGGGGTGGCCGCGGACACCGGTGGTGTCGGAGTCGGAGACGGTGTCGGCCGCATCGTGGTGGTCATGGGCCCGCCTTTCGGTCGCGCTCGTTGGGCTCGTCGTTCTCACCGCGTTCGTCGTTCCCGCCGCGTTCGCCGTGTCCGCCGTGCCCGTCGCGTACGCGTCGGCGGTGGCTGGTGTCGCAGAACGGGCGGCGCCGGCTGCGGCCGCACGTGCACAGCGCGGTCACCGCGCGGTCGCTGAGCAGGCGCGTTCCGTCGGGCATCTCCACGTCGACCGGGCCGAAGACGAGGATCGGTCCCTCTCCGGTGACGACGACCCGGCGGCGGTCCTCAGACATGGCGCGCCTCGATGACCACGAGTTCCTCCTCGGTCTGGTCGGGGGCGAGCAGCCCGCGGGCCCGCAGCGCCGGGGCCCGCGACCGCAGCACCGGACCGAACGGGATGCGACCCCGGGCCAGGACCGCGGGCACCAGTCCGGCCTTCTCCAGGCGGTCCAGGGTGGCCTGCTCGTCGGCGAGCTCGGACTGCACGAGCAGGAGCACGCCGTCCTCGCTGAGGACGGAGGGCGCCCCGGCGCAGATGCGGTCCAGCAGGAAACGCCCGTCCGGCCCCGCGTCCCAGCACCTCGCCATCCGGTGGCGGGGCGGCAGCAGCGCGGGCGCGGGGACGTAGGGCGGGTTGGCGAGTACGAGGTCGAACCGGCGCGGGAGCACGGGGGCGAACAGGTCGCCCTGCCGGACCGTCGCGGGGATCCCGTGGAGCCGGGTGTTGAGCCAGCTCGTCAGCACCGAGCGGCGCGACAGGTCGACCGACGTGACACTGGCCGCTCCGGCCCGGAAGGCCTCGATCCCCAGTGCCCCGGTCCCGGAGCCGACGTCGAGGACCGAGCGCCCGGCGGCCCGGCCGAAGCGGCGCAGCACGAACCGGAGCAGTGAGGTGTCGTGCTGTGCCCGGTACACGCCGGGCAGCCTCATGAGCAGCATGGAAGAGCCACTACCCGACTCGCGTCCCGGGCAATCGCCCCGGCCGGCGGCGGCCGCCGTCGGCCGGGGCGGCGACGCGTGTCCGACCCGGCACGGGGCTGAGCGGACGCCCGGGGCTTCGGGGAGCGGGGGACCCCGGCCGGGCGGGGACCTCAGGGGAGCGGCAGCTCGATCCGTCCGTCCTCGCGGGACAGTCCGGCCAGGCCCACCCGGGCGGGCACCGTGCCGACGGGCACGTCGAACACCAGGACCGTCTCCATCCCGGCCGCCCGGGTCACGATGGCGTTCGCCCCGTCGACCCGGAAGCGGTAGGTGGCCTCCCGGTCGGCCTCGTGGGCGCCGCCGGCGGTGTCGTACAGAACGTGGCCGTCCGCCGGGAACAGCGCCATGGAGTACGGCCGCCGCACCGCGAGCGCCACGCCGACCACCACGTGTACACCGTCCGCGCCGCGGTCGACGGTCCGCACGGCCGTGACCATGGCCCGCAGCCGGTCCCCGGCCGCGGTGACGGGCCCGGGGGCCGGGAGGGGCTCGGGCAGATCAGCGCGGACGTGCCCGTTGACCATGAGGTGGGACGGGACCGCGTCCCGCGGAAGGTCGAACACCAGCCCGGCCAGGACGGTCCCGGGGCCGTAGAACGTTCGCGGGTGAACGGTGCCGGTGTGTCCGAGCGTCGCCTCCTGGTGGAAGGTGTGGGTCCGGCCCAGGGTGTCGTGCAGGACGTGGAGCGCCGGTGAGAAGCCGCCCAGGGCCGGCGCGGGGTTGTGCACGACCATCCCGACGACGGCGAACCGGCCCTGCGGGGCCAGGGTGCCGTCCACCGAATCCAGGCCCGTGATCCCGTCCCGGATGCCCGTAACGGTGAAGCGGAACCCGTCGGCCTCGACGGTCCGGTCCGGCACCGTGTCCGCTGGGCGGGGCCGTGTGCGGGCCTCGCTCAGGATCGGGGCGTTCTCCCCTGCCACGGGCCGGGCCGCGCCGGCCTCGGGGAACACGGCGAGCTCCCCGTGGCGGGGTGTGCGCCAGCTCCGCATCCGGACCCTGATCCGCCGCCTCGGGTCCCGCTCCCACTCCACGCTCAGCCCGTGCCCGCGCAGGACGCCGACGACCTCGTCGCCCAGTGCGGCGCGGGTCGCGTCCGAACCGTCCGGGGTGTCGAAGGTCAGGTGCAGCGGGTCGTCGCCGGTGTCCTGCTCGTGGTAGAAGACGTAGCCGCGCGGATCCGAGCCGTCGTCCAGTCCCTCCTCACGGATCTCCGACACACCGCACCGCTGGCAGCAGGCGAAGTCCTCGCGGGCGACGATCCCGTGCTCCTCCAGGGCGAACAGAGCCTCGGTCAGCCGTTCGGCGTCGGTGGCCTCTCCGGTCAGCCCGCTCTGCCACTCCCGGTGGGCGGCGAACTCCCCGCACAGCACCTCCACCAGCCACGCGCGCAGGTCCGCCCGGCCCACGCCCTCCAGCTCCCCGTACTCCCCCGCCCGGATCCCGTCGGGCAGGTCGATCATCAGGCCGCCGTCGATGACCCGCTCGACGATCTCGCCGTAGGTCTCCTCCCCCATGTCCACCGCCTGGCGGATCTGGGAGTAGAAGGGGTCGAGGACCTCTGCGGGGTCCAGGTCGGCGAGTCGGGGGTGCACGGAGGGCCTTTCGCAGTGGGACGGGGCGCCGTCGTCGGCTCACCCCTCCTGACGCTGGCCGGGGCCTTCCGGTTCCGGTCCCCGTCGGCCGCGCTCCGACCGGCGGGGGCGGTGCGCGGTCGCCGGGCGGTGCTCTCCGGAAGGGCCTCCCGGGCGATCGGGCGGTCCGGGACGTCGCAGATGGCGGCGCGCCGCCGGAAGGCACCCTTCCCCCCCGGGGGGGACACACGGCGCCCTTGTGCGCCCCGCTGAGAAAGCACTCCCGGCCGTGCGGGACGGAGAAGAGCCACCTGCCCGCGGCTCCTCCCACTCCGGCGCGCGGCGGCGCCGCGCTTCCGGTTCGGGGAACAATGCGGCGGCCGCGGGAAGGCCCGCCGGCCCGGCGAGGACCGCGGCGGTGGCGTGGGCGTCCCGGCCGGTGTACACGCCGTGCCGTCGGCATCGTCGACAGCGGGGCCGGCAGCCGCGAGACTTCCCAGAGTCACCGTTCACATACGGAGAGAAGGTGCTTCGCGGTGCCGTGGACCATGGCTCGACACGTTGCGTTGGCGGTGCTGGTCCCGGTGGTGCTGGTGCCGCTCACCGGCTGCTCCTCGCCGGAGGCCCCCGTCGGTTCCGTCGGCTCGCCGCCCTCGGCCACCGTGCCCGCGGAACCCTCGGCGTCGCCGTCCCCCATCCGGATGGACGCCGGGTTCACGCGCCTGGAGGAGGAGTTCGACGCCCGGCTCGGCGTCTACGCGCTCGACACCGGTACGGGGCGGGCGGTGGAGTTCCAGGCGGACGAGCGGTTCGCCTACTGCTCGACCTTCAAGGTCCTGGCCTTCGGCGCCGTACTCGACCGGACGCCCGTGGAGGAGCTCGACCGGGTCGTCACTTTCTCCGAGGCCGACCTGGTCTTCCACTCCCCCGTCACCCAGGAGCACGTGTCCAGCGGCATGACGTTGCGCGAACTTGGGGACGCGGCCCTGCGCCACAGCGACAACACCGCCTCCAACCTGCTCTTCGAGGAACTGGGCGGGCCGGAGGGGCTGAGGGAGGCTTTGCGCGGGATCGGCGATGAGGTCACCAGCGTGGACCGGGTCGCGCCGGAGATGGCGGAGGCCGTCCCGGGCGATGTCCGCGACACCAGTACTCCGCGCGCGATGGCCACCAGCCTGCGGGAGTTCGCGTTGGGCGATGTGCTGTCGGAGGACAAACGCGACATCCTCGTCACCATGATGCGCGCCAACACCACCGGCGACGACCTGATCCGGGCCGGTGTCCCCGAGGGGTGGGAGGTGGGGGACAAGACCGGCGCGTGCGGCTACGGGACGCGGCACGACATCGGTGTGCTGTGGCCGCCGGAGGGCGATCCCGTGGTCTTGGCGGTCATGTCCGGCCGCGACGAGGCGGGCGCGGGGTACGACGACGCCCTCATCGCGAAGGCCACCGAGCTGGCGGTCGAGGCCCTCGGGTAGACGCGGCACCGCACATCCGAGCGCTGTCAACGCCAGCCGCCCGCGCAACGCGTCCCTCCCAAGCCCCGCGAACACCTCAGCGCCCATCCCGCTCCGCCTGAACCGGGCTCATCTGCGCTCCGTCTACACCTGCCTCACCGAGGCCGGCACATCCCCAACTACGTGGGGCCTGCCCGCTCACTTCCGCTCCGCCCTCTCACGCACCGTGCAGGCCGCCCACTGCCGAATGCTGTTACCCGGACTGCTGTCGTCATCTCAGGCATCGCCGCCGCAGCCACCGCCCTTGTCACCCTCGTGTCACCCCCTCGCCCTGTACTGCAAGCAGTCCAAGTCGTTGAGGGCCGCCATCGAAGCGCTCACCGATGAGATGGCGCAACGGCGGCTTGTCCGAGCCGACCGGGGAGAAGTGACGCCCCACTAGGGTGCCGGTGTGACTACCCAATGGACGGTCCATGGTGAGAAGCTCGTGGACGAGAACCGGCACATCCGCCTGTCCACCGTCGACATCGCCCTCCCCGACGGGGTGTCCTTCACCCAGTACGCGGTGAAGATGCCCCCGGCGGCGATGACGTTGGTCATCAACGACGCGCGGGAAGTGCTGCTCATGCGGCGGCACCGGTTCATCATCGACCGGTGGGTGTGGGAGCTGCCCGGCGGGTACGTCAACACCGCCGAGGACACCGGGTCGGCGGCGGCCCGCGAGGTCGAAGAGGAAACCGGGTGGCGGCCCGAGTCCATGGAGCACCTGGTGACGTTCCAGCCCGCCATCGGGTCCGTGGACCAGCCGCAGATCATCTACCTCGCCCGCGGCGCCACGCCCACCGACACGGTGCCGGACATCAACGAAGCCCAAGAGATCAAGTGGTGGCCGCTGGAAGAGGCGGTGGCCATGATCGCCCGCGGCGAGATCGTCGGGGCGTCCACCGTCGTCGCCGTGTACCGGGCCCTCAGCCTGACGTGAGGGCTGCCGCGCGGGCGTGGAACCCCTGAACCTCCGATCGCCCGCAGGCAGTGGCCGCATTCGGACGGCGAAACGCCCCGTCCTCGGAAGGGAACGGGGCGCCGGCGGACCGGACTACCGACCGCGGGAGTAGGCGATGTTCAGCCCGATCGTCACCACGATGATCAGCCCCATCGCGGCCCACACCCACCAGATGATGCCAATGGAGAGGGAGCCCACCAGGACCACGGCCAAGGCGGCCGCGGCGGTGACGTTGTGGGCGAGGAGGATCTTGCCTGCGTCCACTTCTTCTCCTTGCTGGTGTGTGCCGTTCTGAGGGAACGGGACCGGGGGTACTTTGATTGCCTTCGGCCTCTGAGCACGGTGACCACGATCTGGAGGATCAGGCTGGCATTCAACCCTTTCACCTCCCCTCCATATCTGTCTGCCGCACCCTCATTGCATAGGCGCCTAGACAGAGGAGTCGGACACCTGGACGAAAAATGTTCAGGCGCCTACACTGACAGCATGGACATCCCCGAAACCCTCACTCACCTGCGCAAGCTCCCCAAGTCCGCGGCTGAAGAGACAGACCCGCTCATCCGCGCCCGCATTGTCGGCGAGATCCTTGCCGCCCTCGCCGAGGTAGAGGACGCCCTCAAAGCGGTCCGTCAGCCCGCCGTCGCCGAGCTGCGAGAACAGGGGCACACAGTCCGCGCTCTCGCCGCCGAACTCGGCCTCTCTCCTGCCCGGGTCGACCAGATCGCCAAGGGCAAGCGGGCATAACGAAAATGAAAGCACCCCTCCCGCGAAGGGAGAGGCGCATGTCTGCGGTCAGTACTTGACTTCCACGTCGGGGCGAGACGCGTGCGGGGCGAGATACCCGGCAGGGAACGTCATTATCAGGCTGACGACGCCGATGACGAGCGCGTCGATGGAGGACCCATCCACATCCGGCAGGAACCCCGCAACGAGCGGAGTGAGGATGTTGGCGATCGCCGTGACAACCACCTTGGCGATCCATCCCCGCATGCGCGGGGCTCACGGGGCACCGGGCGAGCTTGAGGTTCTCCACGCCGGTCCATCCCCGCGTGCGCGGGGCTCACCGGTCCCACCGCTGCCCGGCCCGGCCCTGCACCGGTCCATCCCCGCGTGCGCGGGGCTCACAGGTCATCGGGTCGCGCGGGTGGGATCTCACCCGGTCCATCCCCGCGTGCGCGGGGCTCACTCTTCCCAACCCGGGTCGGGAATCTCGTACACCGGTCCATCCCCGCGTGCGCGGGGCTCACCACGAAGCCGCCCAAGGCAGCGGCTGGCCGGTCGGTCCATCCCCGCGTGCGCGGGGCTCACCCGGCGGCCCACTGGCCGGTGGTGACCTGGCGCGGTCCATCCCCGCGTGCGCGGGGCTCACGACAGCACCCGCCGGGCGTCCTCCCCCAAGTCCGGTCCATCCCCGCGTGCGCGGGGCTCACCGCTGGGCTCTGCGCTGCACCACCCCGGACGCCTGGTCCATCCCCGCGTGCGCGGGGCTCACAGTTAATGACCTGGGACAACGCGGGGCGTTATCTCCGCGTTATACGAGTGTCGACAGGCTACGACCGAAGACTTCAGACACTGTGGCATGGAAACCGAGCCTGGCTCAAGATGAGCGGGACTTCTGTGATTTCCCAAGGGCGAGCGGACGCTGACGGCGGCCTGAGTGACATCGTGTCCCTGAGCCTGCGCATCCACCGCACCTGCCAGAACGTGGTCGACCCTCTGCTCTCCCCCACCGCCCCCGCTTGGAGGCGAGACTTGCAAGAGCCGTTGATCGAGCGATCGACATTTTCCGTGGCCTCACCGCTTCGATCACCGTTTGTGGTCGCTGGGGGCGCAGCGGCTCCTGGTCTCTCCCTCCTGGGCAGCGACTCGGGCAATGGTCTTTTCATGGAAACCCAGCGTCCAGGCGATGATCGGATTAGGACCTAGAGCACGAACTGACACAGCGCGAAGGTGCACACCGCTGTTCCGGGAGTGCCGATGTCGCGGATCAGGTCCGCGAAGGGTGCGAAGTCAGTGGGTCACCGACGCGTTCAATCGCCTTGGCCTCCCTACAGCCGGTCCCCCATGCTGGGTGATTCCGGAGGGTGCATCCCGCCGCCATCCCTGATGTCCGCTTCACAAGTGGGGCGGTCGTAGGACTGGTCATTGGGGATCAACAACACTTCGACAACCTGCTCAGGGTTCTCGACGGCGAGCCAGTCATCGCCAGCGCGGGGATCCTCGGCCGGTCCGAACGCCTGGGACGAGTAGACCGTCTGGCACCCCAGCACCACGCGCTCCTTGTCGACCGCGCAGGCGTCCACTGCGGGGTCGGAATATTCGTCGGCGCCGTCGAAGCGGAAATAGAAATGGACCCGGTCACCTTCGGAGGGCACCTGCGGATGGGGCTCAAGGCGCCAGTCAACGACTTCGGCGGTGACTCCGAGAGCCTGACCGTCCGTGCCCACAACCCCCACCCTGACACCGGCCTCACCGCGCTCCGCCGTCGTGTCGGTGCAGCCCCAGGAAGAGCAACCGGACAGGACGAGAATCACCAGAGCCAGCGGGGCAACGGCGAATACTCGTGCAGGTAACACAGAGGTGGCCTCCGGTCGGGGTGGGTTGAGGCAGTGTATCCAGGCGGAGCATTTGGCAGACGCCGGTGATCGCGTAACCGGTATTCGTCTCTCCCCGCCTCTTGTTGCGCTCTGAGTGATCGTCAGGGGCGTCGTGAGACCACAGGATGCCCGCCTCGGCGGCCAGCGTGATGAGAAACAGCAGGTCACCGAACCGGATGCTGAGTCGCCCGTTCTCGGTCCATCCCCGCGTGCGCGGGGCTCACTTGCCGTCGCAGATCCAGGTCATCGTCGTCTCCGGTCCATCCCCGCGTGCGCGGGGCTCACCGGGACGAGCCCGGTCGGGCGGACGTGTGGTTTGGTCCATCCCCGCGTGCGCGGGGCTCACTGGTGGATTCCTGCCCTACGGCCTTGCCCTGACGGTCCATCCCCGCGTGTGCGGGGCTCACCGCGGGGGGACTCTCAGTCCCCCAACCCTCTGCGGTCCATCCCCGCGTGCGCGGGGCTCACCGGCGGCCCGCCCCACACCCGGAGGGAGTGCCCGGTCCATCCCCGCATGCGCGGGGCTCACGCGCCGAAGAAGGCCGGCCGCGTGCTGCCCTCCGGTCCATCCCCGCATGCGCGGGGCTCACCGGCCATGTCCGCCTGACGGCGGCTGATCGTGCGGTCCATCCCCGCATGCGCGGGGCTCACTGGGCTACGTGCAGGACCAGGACCTGGGAAATCGGTCCATCCCCGCATGCGCGGGGCTCACGCAAGACGTGGTTCTACACCGAGCTGAACCGCGGTCCATCCCCGCATGCGCGGGGCTCACTCCCGGAGGACCGCGCGGAGAAGACACGAACCCGGTCCATCCCCGCATGCGCGGGGCTCACGACACCACCAACTCCGAGGAGCAGGAGAGCGGCGGTCCATCCCCGCATGCGCGGGGCTCACGTACTCGGGCGCGGGCGTCCACCCCCGCCGGCCGGTCCATCCCCGCATGCGCGGGGCTCACTGCTCGTGGATCTGGTGAGCCACGGCGGTGCTCGGTCCATCCCCGCATGCGCGGGGCTCACTGCTCGTGGATCTGGTGAGCCACGGCGGTGCTCGGTCCATCCCCGCATGCGCGGGGCTCACTCGAACAGCACGGACGTGGGGTTCAGACCCTCCGGTCCATCCCCGCGTGCGCGGGGCTCACAGTTAATGACCTGGGACAACGCGGGGCGTTATCTCTGCGTTATGCGAGTACCAATGAGCTGCAGCCGAGGACTTCGGACACTGTGGCATGGGGGCCGGGGCGGGCTCAAGGAGGGGAAGGCAAAGGAGGGCAAGGCACCTGTGGCTCCCACCCGGGGAGCCACAGGTGTCAGGGGGTGATGCGGCGGGCGGCCGACTCCCAGCGGGAACTCGGGCCCTCGGGGCGGTAGGTGACCGTCTCGGCGGAGGCGGCCACGATACGGCGCAGGGCGGCCAGGTCGCCGTCCACGGCCCCGACGGCGCGGGCCTGCACCAGCAGGTTGCCCATGGCGGTCCCCTCGGCGGGGCCGGCGACGACGGGGAGGCCGACGGCGTCGGCGGTGAGCCGGCAGAGCAGCGTGTTGTTGGCGCCCCCGCCGACGATGTGGACCACGTCCACGTTCCGTCCGCTGAGCTCGGCGGCCTGGTGTACGGCCCGGCGGTAGGCCAGGGCCAGCGAGTCCAGGATGCAGCGCACGAACCCGGCCTCGCTCTCGGGCGGGCGCTGGCCGGTCTCGGCGGCGAACGCGGCGATGCGCGCGGGCATGTCCCCCGGCGGCAGGAACCGGGGGTCGTCCACGTCCACCACGCAGGCCAGGGCCGGCGCCCGGGCCGCGTGCTCCAGCAGGACGGCCAGGTGCGCCTCCCGCCCCTGTTCGCGCCAGGTGCGCAGCGACTCCTGGAGGAGCCACAGGCCGCTGACGTTGCGCAGGTAGCGGACGGTGCCGTCCACGCCGAGTTCGTTGGTGAAGTTCGCGGCCCGGGACGCCTCCGTGCGGACGGGGGCGTCCAGTTCCACCCCGACCAGGGACCACGTCCCCGAGGAGATGTAGGCGAAGTCCGCCGTGGCGGCGGGCACCGCGACCACCGCCGAGGCGGTGTCGTGGGAGCCCACCGCCACGAGCGGGGCGCCGCCGAGGTCGCCGCGCAGGGGCGCGACGACGGTTCCGGGTTCGACCAGGTCCGGGAGCAGGGCGCGGGCGTCCACGCCGAAGGATTCGGCGAGCACGTCCAGGCCGCGGGGGGCCCAGCGGCGTTCGCGGACGTCGACCAGGCCGGTGGTGGAGGCGTTGGTCAGCTCCGCGGCCTTCACCCCCGTCAGCCAGTACCCCAGCAGGTCGGGGACGAGCAGCAGGTCCCGGGCCGCCGCCAGGCGGGCGCTCCCCGCCTCGGCGGCCAGCTGGAACACCGTGTTGAACGGCTGCACCTGGAGGCCGTTGACCGCGTACATCGCGTCGGCGGGCCAGTGCCGGAAGACCTGCTCGGGGATCCCGTCGGTGCGGGCGTCCCGGTAGTGGACCGGGTTGCCCAGCAGGGCGCCGTCGGCGTCCAGCAGGCCGTAGTCCACCGCCCAGGAGTCCACCCCCACCGAGGCGAGCCCGTGGGCGCCGGCCGCCCGCCGCAGCCCCTCGACCGCCCCGGCGTACAGGGACAGCACGTCCCAGTGCAGGGTGGTGCGGTCGGCGGCGGGCACCGCGGTGGGGCCGTTGGCGAACCGGGTGACCTCCTCCGTGAGGAGCCGCCCGTCCCGGACCCGCCCCGCGATGACCCGGCCGCTGGACGCGCCCAGGTCGACCGCCGCGTGGACGGCTCTCATCGCAGGAACGCCGCGGCCACGCCGCCGTCCACGGGCACGTGCAGCCCCGTGGTGTGCGACAGGTCCCCCGCCGTCAGGGCGAAGACCGCGTTGGCCACGTGCTCGGGCAGGACCTCCCGGCCCAGGATGGTCCGCTGGGCGTAGAACCTGCCCAGGTCCTCCTCCTCGACCCCGTACACCTTGGCGCGCTGGGCGCCCCACCCTCCGGCGAAGATTCCCGACCCGCGCACCACGCCGTCCGGGTTGATCCCGTTGACGCGGATGCCGTGGCCGCCCAGCTCGGCGGCGAGCAGCCGCACCTGGTGGGCCTGGTCGGCCTTGACCGCGGAGTAGGCGATGTTGTTGGGTCCGGCGAACACGGCGTTCTTGGACGCGATGTAGACGATGTCGCCGCCCATGCCCTGCGCGATCATGAGGCGCGCCGCCTCGCGGGACACCAGGAACGACCCCTTGGCCATCACGTCGTGCTGGAGGTCCCAGTCCTGTTCGGTGGTCTCCAGCAGCGGCTTGGAGATGGACAGCCCCGCGTTGTTGACGACCAGGTCCACGCCGCCGAACGCCAGGGCGGCCTCGCGCAGCGCGCGGGCCACGGCGTCGGCGTCGCTGACGTCGCAGGCCACGCCGACGGCGACGTCGGAGTTCCCCAGTTCGGCGGCGGCCGCGGCGGCCTTGTCGGCGTCCAGGTCGGCCACGACCACGCACGCCCCCTCGGCCGCCAGCCGGGTCGCGATCGCCTTGCCGATGCCGCTGGCGGCACCGGTCACCAGGGCGACCCGGGTGGCCAGCGGCTTGGGCTTCGGGAGCCGGGCCAGCTTGGCCTCCTCCAGTGCCCAGTACTCGATGCGGAACTTCTCCGACTCCTCGATGGGCCGGTAGGTGGAGAGCGCCTCCGCGCCGCGCATCACGTTGATGGCGTTGACGTAGAACTCCCCCGCCACCCGCGCGGTCTTGGCGTCCTTGCCGAAGGAGAACATCCCCACGCCCGGGACCAGCACGATCGCCGGGTCGGCGCCGCGGATGGCCGGGCTGTCGGGGGTGGCGTGGCGCTCGTAGTAGGCGCTGTACTCGGCCCGGTACTCCTCGTGCAGCTCCTTCAGCCGCGCGACGGCCTCCTCCAGCGGGGCGTCGGCGGGCAGGTCCAGGACCATCGGCCGGACCTTGGTGCGCAGGAAGTGGTCCGGGCAGGAGGTGCCCAGGGCGGCCAGGCGCGGGTGCTCGGCGCGGGACAGGAAGTCCAGGACCGCGTCGCTGTCGGTGAACCGCCCGACCTGGGGGTGGTCGGTGGAGGCCAGGCCGCGGATGACGGGGGCCAGGGCGGCCGCCCGCTCGCGGCGTTCGGCCTCCGGCAGGGCCTCGCGGCCGGGCAGGACCGGGCCGAAGGGCTCGGGGCGGCCGCGCTCGGCGATGAAGCGCTCGGCGGTGCGGATGATCTCCAGGGAGTTGGCCTGGGACTCCTCGCTGGTCGCGCCCCAGGCGGTGATGCCGTGGCCGCCCAGGATGGCGCCGATGGCGTTCGGGTTCTCCTTCGCGATGGCGGCGATGTCCAGGCCGAGCTGGAAGCCGGGACGGCGCCAGGGCACCCACACGACGCGGTCGCCGAAGCACTCGCGGGTGAGGGCCTCGCCGTCGGCGGCGGTGGCCAGGGCGATGCCGGAGTCGGGGTGCAGGTGGTCGACGTGCGGGGCGTCGACCAGGCCGTGCATGGCGGTGTCGATGGAGGGGGCGGCTCCGCCCTTGCCGAAGAGGCAGTGGTCGAACGCGGCGACCATCTCGTCCTCGCGCTCCTCGCCGGGGTAGACGTCCACCAGGGCGCGCAGCCGGTCCAGGCGCAGGACGGCCAGGCCGTCCTCGGTGAGGGTGCCCAGGTCGCCGCCGGAGCCCTTGACCCACAGGATCTCGACGGGCTCGCCGGTGACGGGGTCGGTGCGCTCGCCCTTGGCGGAGGTGTTGCCGCCGGCGAAGTTGGTGTTGCGCGGGTCGGCGCCCAGGGTGTTGCTGCGGGCGATCAGCTGGTCGACGACAGTGTCGGACACGGGGTCCCCCTGTACTGAGGTGCGGTCTGCGCGTTCGGTGCGATCGGTCTGCCGGGGTCCGGTGGTGCTCACGCGCCCCACCCGGCCTGGGTGCCGCCCTTGCGCTCGGCGACGACGCGCTCCGTGTAGCCGGAGCGGGCGTGCGCGGCCATGGGGTCGGGGTCCAGGCCCTGCTCGGCGCGGAGGTCGGCCAGCAGCGGGCGCACGTCGGTGTTGTAGGCGTCCATGAGGACGGCGTTGGCGGCCAGGACGTCGCCCTCGCGCTGGGCGTCGGCCAGGGCGTCGGCGTCCACGAGCAGGGCCTTGGCGGTGGCCTCCTGCACGTTCATGACCGAGCGGATCTGGCCGGCGATCTTGGGCTCGATGTTGTGGCACTGGTCGAGCATGAACGCGACCTGCGTGTCGGCGTCCAGCCCGCCGCCGCGGACGACCTCGTACATGATGCGGAAGAGCTGGAAGGGGTCGGCGGAGCCGACCATGAGGTCGTCGTCGGCGTAGAAGCGCGAGTTGAAGTCGAAGGCGCCGAGCTTCCCCGCGCGGAGCAGGAAGGCGACGATGAACTCGATGTTGGTGTGGGCGGCGTGGTGGCCGGTGTCCACGCACACGACGGCGCGGTCGCCCAGTTCCAGGCAGTGGGCGTAGGCGGTGCCCCAGTCCGGGACGTCGGTGGCGTAGAAGGCGGGCTCGAAGAGCTTGTACTCCAGCAGCATGCGCTGGTCGGGGCCGAGCCGGTCGTAGACCTCGGACAGGGCCTGGGCGAGGCGGTCCTGGCGGGCGCGCAGGTCGTCCTGGCCGGGGTAGTTGGTGCCGTCGGAGAACCACAGCTTGAGGTCGCGCGAGCCGGTGGCGTCCATGATGTCGACGCACTCCAGGAGGTGGTCGACCGCCTTGCGGCGCACGGCGGGGTCGGGGTTGGTGACGCTGCCGAGCATGTAGTCGTCGTCCTGGAACACGTTGGAGTTGATGGCTCCGATGGAGATGCCCAGCCCGCGGGCGTGCTCGGCCAGGGCGGCGTAGTCGTCGACCCGGTCCCAGGGGATGTGCAGGGCGACGGTGGGGGCCACGCCGGTGAGGCGGTGGACCTGGGCGGCGTCGGCGAGCTTCTCCCACGGGTCGCGGGGGACGCCCTGCTGCGCGAAGACCTTGAAGCGGGTGCCGGAGTTGCCGAACGCCCAGGAGGGGAGCTCGATGTGCTGGCGCCGCAGGACCTCCAGGGCGCCCGCGCGACGGTCGGAGGAGGGTGTGGCCACGGCGGATCTCCGTTCGCTGCTGCTGTGTCGACCAGGTGCCGCCTGAACAAGGCACTTGAATCGTTTTAAACAATGCTGAGCGAAGGTTATCCCTGGGGCGGGAAGGGCGTCAAGATGCGATTATGCCGTGGAACACATCCCTGGCCACCGGGTTGATGAATCGTTTTTACCCAGGTGCGGCCCGGAGCTGCGGCCCTACGGCGAAGGGCGGCCCGGCGATGATCCGCCGGACCTCCCCGCGGTCGTTTCGGTCGCCCGTACCGGGCCGCCCGTACTCGGTCACCCGTCCAGGTCCTCGGGCCCCGACCCTCGGGGCCGAGGCCTCGGGTCCCGGCTCTCGGGCCCGGTCCGTCAGTCGGTCCCGCCGGACCAGGGCAGCGTCTCCGGGTGCTCCTCCGCCCGGTGCGGGATCACCACCACCGGGACCTCGGCCCCGTGCAGCACCGCCTGGCTGACCGACCCCAGGAACAGCCCGCGCAGGCCGCCCCGGCCGCGCGAGCCGACCACCACCAGGTCGGCGTTCTCCGCCTCCGCCAGCAGCGCCCGCTCCGGGGCCTGGCGGCTGCGCACCACCGACACGTCGACGCCCTCCGCCTCGTCGCCGACCTCCTCGAACATCGCGGCGACCAGCTCACCCGAACGCTGCTCCAGCAGCTCCTCCGGCGGGGTCCACCCCGAGGCGGCCAGCGCCTCGGGGGCGAAGGGGGTGGCCATCTCCCAGCTGTGCACCACCGTCACCGCGGACCCGTCCTCGCGCGCCCGCCCCAGGGCGAACCGGAGGACGTGCAGGGAGGCCTCCGAGCCGTCCACCCCGACCACGGTGCGGTTCCTGCGGCCGGCGTGCGCCCACTTCTCCGGAACCACCGCCACCGGGCAGTGCGCCCGGGCGGCCAGGCGCACCGAGGTGGAGCCCATCACCGCCGAGCGCAGCGCGCCCAGCCCGCGCGAGCCCACCACCAGCAGGTCGTCGTGCCCGGCCCGCTCCAGCAGCGCCGGGGCGGGGTCGTCCATCACCAGGGACACCTCCACCCGGGCCGCCGGGAACAGCCCGCGCACCCGGTCGGCGGCGGCGCTCAGGGTCTGTTCCCCGTGCGCGATCAGCTGCTGGGTCGCCGAGGGGCGCGTGGGCCCCTCGGACATCACCACGATCGGCATCGGCAGCGCGAGCACGATGTCCAGCGGGCGCCCGGTCCGCTCGGCCTCGGCGGCCGCCCATTCCAGGGCGGCGTCGGCGTGCCCGGACCCGTCCACGCCCAGGACGATCTTGGGGGACCGTGGGTCGTCGTCTGTCATCGGCGGACTCCTCCTGTATCGACGTCCTCACGGGTCACCTGCCCTCGCACCGGGGCCGAAAACACCGCGTAGGGCCCGCCGGGGCGGGCCCTACGCCCCCTGCCGCGGGGGCTCACAGGTCCACGACGACCTTGACCTGGTCGCCGGGCGGGGCGGCGAACACCTCGGCGGCCTCGGCCAGCGGCACCCGCCGGGTGATCAGCCGCTCCAGCCAGGCGTGGTCGGCCTTCTCCAGGGCTCCGGCGGCCTGCTCGTAGTGGCGCCGGTTGGCGTTGACCGAGCCGAACAGCACGTCGTTCTCCAGGACCAGGCGCCGGCCCATGAGGTCGGAGTCGATCTGCACCGGCCCGCCGGCGCTGCCCAGGCCGACGAAGCACACGATGCCGTCGGCGGCGTTGTGCTCCATGGCGTCGAGGATGACCGGGGTGGCCCCGGTGGTCTCGACGATGACGTCCAGCGGCACCCGCGCGGCCAGGTCGGCCACGCTGCCGGTGTGGTAGGTGGCACCCAGGGCCGCCACCAGCTCCGGTTTGACGCCCTCCTCGACCCGGTCCAGGACGTGCACGTCCAGGCCGCGCTGCACGCCCAACAGGGCGGCGAGCAGGCCGATCGGGCCGGCCCCGGTGACCAGGACGGTCTCCGGGTCGAACCAGGCGCGGCCGCCGATGCGCTCGATCTGCTCCCAGGCCTTGGCGACGACGGTGGCGGGCTCCATGAGGACGCCGACCCGCTCCAGGGCCGGGGCCAGGGCCACCGCGTAGTCGGCCTCCACCGTCCACTGCTGGGAACCGAAGCCGTCGAGTTCCTTGATGCCGCGCTCGGTGAATTCACCGTTGCGGCACATGTCGAACTCGCCGTGGCCGCAGGGCCCGCAGGGCAGCGGGTCGGGGCGGCGCACGATGCCCACCACCAGGTCGCCCGGGGAGAACCCGCTGCCGGGCGGGGCCTGGCGGACCCGGCCCAGGGACTCGTGTCCCAGGATGAGGCGGTCGCGGCCGGGCGGGGCGGCGCCGTACTCGCCGCCGGCGATCTCGCGGTCGGTGCCGCACACCCCCAGGGCGATCCCGTCGACGAGGAGGTCGTTCTCCCCGGGCACGGGGGGCTCGACGTCCTCCACCCGCACCGATCCGTTCCTCATGGGTTCCACCGTGAGCGCCTTCATCCGTCCCCCGCCGTGTCCGGTCCTTTCGGGCGCGGCCGGGCGGCCGCACCCGGAGTGGTTCCCCCGTCGGGGTCCGGGCATGGCCCGCGGACGGTGTCTTGACCCGGCCGTGTCCGGCGCTTGGGGCGGACCCGAGTGCCCGGCCCCGCGCCAGGTCGGCCCGGCGCGGCCGGTGGGGATGGCGGGTCCGATGGGGATGGCGAGGGCTGGGCTGTTGCGCGGTGGGGCGGGGTGGTGTTAGGCAAGGCTGACCGAATCGCCCCCCTTCCCCCGGAGGTCGCCGTGCCCCACCCCTCCCTCAGCCGACGCGCCCTGCTGGCCGGTACCGCGGGCGCGCTGGGGCTGGCCGCGGCCGGCTGCGGCCGGGGCCGCGACGACGCGGACCCGGGCGCGTCCGCGGGCCGCGGCGGGTACCCGCTGACCGTGGAGCACAGGTTCGGCGCCACCGAGATCCCCGCCGAACCCCAGCGGATCGTCACCGTGGGCCTGACCGACGTGGACGCCGTGCTGGCCCTGGGCGCGGGCCCGCGGCTGGTGGGCGTCACCAACTTCTACGAGGAGTTCGCCCACGGGGTCTGGCCGTGGGCGCAGGGCTCGCTGGGCGGGGCCGCGCCGGAGGTGATGCCGCGGCCGGAGGGCGACCGGCCCGACCTGGAGCTCATCGCCACCCTGGAACCGGATCTGATCGTCGGGCTGTACAGCGGCCTGACGCAGGAGGACTACGACGCCCTGTCGGTGCTGGCGCCCACGGTCGCCCAGCTCGGCGACTTCCCCGACTGGGGTGCGCCCTGGGACGAGATGACGCTGGCGATCGGCCGGGCGCTGGACCGGGAGGAGGAGGCCGCCGGGCTCGTCGCCGGGGTGGAGGCGCGGTTCGCCGAGATGAGCGCGGCCCACCCGCGGTTCCAGGGGGCCGGAGCCGTGGTCGCCGAGCGGTTCGACCGGACCTTCGTGGTGCGCTCCCCCACCGACCCGCGCACGCGGTTCCTGGAGGCGCTGGGGTTCGAGTCGCCGGCGGAGATCGCCGAGCTGACCGGGGACTCCGACGCCGCCCCGCTGCCGGAGGAGGACTTCGAGCTGCTCGACCGCGACCTGCTGCTGTGGAACGCCGGGTTCAGCCCGGGGCTGCGCGAGGACCTGGCCGACCACCGGGTGTACCAGAGCCTGGACGTGGCGGCGCAGGGGCGCGCGCTCATCGTGGACGACGTGGTGGTGTCGGGCGCGCTGACCTGGAGCACGGTGCTGAGCCTGCCGTACGCACTGGAGCAGCTGGTCCCGCGCATCGCCGCCGCCGTCGACGGCGACCCGGACACACCCGCCTGAGCAGGGCGCCCGCCACCGCGACCGCCACCGCTACGGTGCGGAGTGTCCCCCGGCTGCGGCAGCATGTCCGGTATGAACCCCTCCCAGGCATACCGCGACAGAGCGCGCGAAGCGGGCGTCCCCGAACACGCCATCGACCTGGCGCTGAGCCTCGTCCTGCCCCAGACCGAGCTCAGCCCCTCGAACAGGGACGGCGGCGCCCCGGTCGGGCGGTACGGCGGCCTCCCCTCGCTTCCCGAGGGCGTGGAGTGGGACAACGGCCTGGACCTGGTCGCGACCGTCGACTGCGCCGCCCTCCCCCCGGACGGCTGCCACCTCCCGCTGCCGCGCGAGGGCCACCTGTTGTTCTTCACCGACAGGACCGACCCCGACTGCCAGACGTCGAGGCAGGTCTCCGACTCCGTGGTCTACGTCCCCGCGGGGACGCCCACGACCGAGCGCGCACTCCCCGAGGACGGCAGCGCCCTCCCCGTCATCGAACCGCGCCCTCTCTACGCCCGGGTCGTCCCGAGCCTGCCGACGAGCGCCGACGACGCGGTCCTCTCCGACCCGGAGACCGCGCGCCTCTACGAGGAGTACCGACTGGAGGACCACGGCCACCGGACGGTGGAGTGGGAGGACGGCATCATCCTGGGCGGATACGCCTACTCGCCGCAGGACCCGCCCATCATGGACTCCTCCCCCGAGGACGAGAAGGGGGGCTGGGTGCTGCTGGCCCAGGCCCAGCTGGACATGCCCGAGGACCCCGGGATCGTGGCGTGCCCGTTCTGGATCATCCAGCGCGACGAGCTCCGGGCCCGGAACTTCGCGGCGGCGGAAATGGTGATGTGGTCCTACCACTGAGGCGGCCCCGGGGTCCCGCGTCCCGGCCCGGAGGGTGATCCGGAGCCGGGAACCGGGGCCGAACTCCGGAGGCCCGGGGTCAGGCGGGGGCGCGGACGGCGCCCAGGGCCCGGGCCGTCGCGTCGTCGGCCGGGAAGAACGACTCGATGGCGAGCTCGGAGACGGTGACGTCCAGCGGGGTGCCGAACGTCGCCACCGTGGACAGGAACGACAGCTCCCGCCCGCCCAGGCGCAGCCGCAGGGGCACCGCGATGGGCGGCGTCTCGCGGGGCGGCCCCGGGTCGCCGCCCGGGTAGGCGGCCAGTTCCCGGTAGAGCCCGGCCAGGCCGGCGTCGCCGGACCAGTCGGCCTGGAGGCGCAGCCGGTGCAGCAGGTGCGCCCGCCACTGGTCGAGGTTGACGATGGCGGGCGCCATGCCGCGCGGGTGCAGGCCCAGCCGCAGCACGTTCACGGGCGGGGCCAGCAGGTCGGGATCGACCGCCTCCAGGAACAGGCCGATCCCGGTATTGGCCTCGATGAGGGTCCAGTCGCGGTCGACGACCACCGCCGGATACGGGTCGTGCCCGGCCAGGATCCGGCGGACGGCCTCCCGCACCGGGCCCATGTCGGCGTCGTCCAGCGGGCGTTCGGCGAAGACCGGGGCGTACCCCGCGGCGAGCAGCAGCCGGTTGCGCTCGCGCAGGGGGATGTCCAGGCACTCGGCCAGCCGCAGGATCATCTCGCGGCCCGGGCGGGAGCGGCCGGTCTCCACGAAGCTCAGGTGGCGGGCGGAGACCCCGGCACGCAGCGACAGCTCCAGCTGGCTGAGCCTGCGGCGGCCGCGCCACTCCCTGAGGAGCCCGCCGGCCTCCGCGCGCTCGGTCGTCCCGGTCACTCCGCCCCCTTCCCCGGTTGCTGCGGACCACCTTAGACGGGCGGTGCGTCAGGCCAGGTCCGCGCGGCCCAGAGCGACGGCCTCCAGGGCGGCCAGCCCGGCGACGGCGCCCGCCTGCACCAGCAGGAACGCCGTGCCGAACCCGTTCGGGTCGACCAGGACGCCCAGGCCCAGGGCCCCGGTGGCCGCGACCCAGACGGCGTTGATCGCGATGACGGCCCGCACCGCCGCGCGGGTCAGGCCGCGCCCCGAGGCCAGCAGGGCCAGCCAGGCGCCGAAGCCCAACAGGAAGACCCCCGCCGGGACGAGCAGGGCGGCGGGCAGGGCGAGCAGGCCCGGCAGCCACGGGGAGGCGGCGGTGAGCAGCGCTCCGGCGGCGAGGCAGGTGGCGGCGTCGGTGCCCAGCAGCAGGCGCAGCGGCCGGGTGGCGGAGGCGGTGGCGGGAGCGGTACGGGTGGTCATGGTGGTTCCCCTTCCGGGTCGTGTCCGTCGACACCACCGAGCATCCCGGCCGGAGGGAAGGGCGTCGATTACCTCTCGGGTAATGGAGGGCGCGAACAGCCCTGTTGAACTGCGCGAACACGAATCAGATCCGTTGCGCGAAGGTGCGGCGGGAGGGGTCCGCGTGAGCGGTCCCGGCGGGACGGAGGGGCGGTCGGCCGGAGAGGGCGCCCCACGGCCGGGGTGGGAACGAGGGCGTCCGGGCGGGGAGACGGCATCCGGAAGCGGCTCCCCACAGAGGTGGGGAGGGAAGGCGGCGCCCAGGTGCAGCGCTCATGGGCACGGGGGGCGGCACGGGCGCCCTGGAGGCGACCCCGATACCCCTACCTGGTTGGGGAATGTAGACTGCCGCCGTGACCGCGACGACGCAGCGACCCGCCTTCGCCCCGGGGCTCTCCCCGTGGGTGCGGGCGCTGCTGCTCGCGGTGCTGCTGGCCGCCTTCGGTGCCATGCACACGCTCGGCCACGCCGACCACGGGGGCCGCGGCCACGGTGCCGCGCACGCGGCACCCGCCGCCCAGGCGGCGCACGGTGCGCACCCCGCGCCCGCCGCCCACACGGCGCCCGTCGCGCACACCCTCTCCGGGGCACACGTGGAGCCGGTCCTGGAGACCGCCTCCTCCGCGCTGCCGGAGCTGGACCCCACGTCGGTGTGCCCCACGCTCGCCGGCCCCGGGCTGCCGTGGGCCGGGCTCGCCGCAACGGCCTTCACGCCCTGGCCCGGGCCGCCCGCGCCCGCCGCCGCGACCGGTGCCCTGCGCGGCGACGACCCGCCGTCGGTGGCCGCCGGGAAGCGTCCGGTCCTCTCCGATCTCCAGGTGTTCCGTATATAGGATCCGCGCGGGCGCCGGACGGTCCCGCGCGGCCGCTCCGCGCCCGCCTCTCGCCGATACACGGAGAACACCCACAGACGAGAGGAAGCGAGGTCGCCATGACCTTCGTGAACCGTGCCCTCAAGGGCACCGCCGCCGCACTCTTCGCCGCACTGGCCCTGGCCGCCTGCGGCACCGACGACGCCCCGGCCGACCCCCGGGAGCCGGCCGCGCAGGAGAGCGCCGCGGAGTTCAACGACGCCGACGTGCACTTCGCGCAGATGATGATCCCGCACCACGAGCAGGCCGTGGCCATGGCCGACCTGGCGCAGACCCGCGCCGGGGAGGAGGTCTCCGACCTGGCCGAGCGCATCCGCGACGCCCAGGGGCCCGAGATCGAGCAGATGACCGGGCTGCTGGAGTCCTGGGGCGCGGACACCTCCCCGGAGGGGATGGAGCACTCGGACGGGATGATGGAGGGCATGCTCTCCGAGGAGCAGATGGCCGATCTGGAGTCCGCCGAGGGCGAGGAGTTCGACCGCCTGTTCCTGGAGCACATGATCGCCCACCACGAGGGCGCGGTGGCGATGGCCGAGGCCGAGCTGGCCGAGGGGGTCGACCCCGAGGCCCGCGCGCTGGCGCAGGAGATCGTGGACGCGCAGGAGGAGGAGATCGCGGAGATGCAGGGGATGCTGGGCACCGGGCCCGCCCCGGACGCGCCCTCCGGGTCCCCCGAGGGGCACGAGGGGCACTGATCCGCCCGTGCGGGGCCCGGCGTGCCACCGGCGCGCCGGGCCCCGCCCACCCGGTCCCCTCCAGGACCGGTCCCGCACAGCCGGTCGGCGTCCCGGGCGCCCGCGAACCGGCCCGCCTTCAAGTCCTCCAGCGCTCTGGGCGCCTCCTCGTATCCGATGATGTCCGCGCATGACAGCGGCGCCGGGTCGCGGTCACCGTTCCCGTCCGGCAAGGGGTGCGCGCAGGCGGCCGGGGCACGGCGTACCCGGCGTAGCCGCCGTCGGCGTCCCAGCCGGTGTAGCGGGAGTCCGGGCACAGGTTCTCGGCGCCGCGGAGGCAGGGCTGGCAGCGGCCGCAGGTGTGCCGCAGCCAGGCGGCGTCCACGCGTTCGCCCGCCCGGGGCGCGGTGACGTCCTCCCCGTCGCGGCGACCTCGCCGACGGCCTCGCGCCCGGGCACCACCCGGGGCCAGTACACCGGCAGGCCCCCGGCCACGTGCGGGGCGGTGCGGCACATCCCGCAGGCCGGCACCCGCACCTCTCCGGGGCCGGGCAGCGTACCCGGCGCAGCGGTCCGCCTTCCGCCCCGGTCGTTCCCGCCGGGGGTCGGGGCGCTCCGGCTGTGAGCGAAATATGCCCCGGGATGCCCCGTATGAGCGAACCTTTTCCGGGGACGGGAGTCTTATAGGACACCAGCGTTCTAAGGAAACGAGGACCCACAGTGATGGGCACGATCCCCCCGTCGGCTCCGGGCCGGTTCGGCATCGCTCTGGCGGCGCTCGCGCTCGCGGCGACCGCCTGCACCTCCTCGGGCGGAGGCGACGACCCCGGCGGTTCGGGCTCCGAGGCCGCGGTCCTCACCATCGCCCCCGAGGCCGGCGCGGAGGCCGTCGCCCCGAACACACCGGTCACCGTCACCGCGGAGAACGGGACCATCTCCGAGGTCACGGTCGACCAGGTGGTCCCCGGCCAGGCCGAAGACGAGGCCTCCCCCTTCGAGATGACCGGCACCCTCAGCGAGGACGGCACCGCCTGGACCGCCGACTGGAACCTGGCCCCCGGCGCCGACGTGACCGTCACCGCCACCGCGGAGAACGCGGACGGCGAGCCCACCGAACTGGTGCACGAGTTCACCACCGAGGCGGCGGTCGAGGGGCAGCGCCTGGAGCTGAGCCACAACTTCCCCACCTCGGGTGAGACCGTGGGCGTGGGCATGCCGATCACCATCGGGTTCGATCTCCCGGTCACCGAGAAGACCGCGGTGGAGAACTCCCTCAAGGTGGTCTCCGAGCAGGGCGTGGCGGGGTCGTGGCGGTGGCTCGACGACAAGACCGTCGTGTTCCGGCCCGAGACCTACTGGGAGCCGTACCAGCAGGTGAGCGTGGAGATGCACCTGGCGGGCGTGCGGGCCGCCGAGGGGGTGTACGGGGTGCGGGACCACCGCCTGGAGTTCGAGATCGGCCGCGAGCTGCGCATGGACATGAACGTGCCCGACCACGAGATGGTCGTCACCGTCGACGGCGAGGAGGTGCGCACCATCCCGGTGAGCAACGGCGACGGGACGTCGAACTTCTCCACCACCAGCAGCGGCGTCCACGTGCTCATGGAGCGGTACGAGACGCTGCTCATGGACTCCGACACGGTCGAACTGCCCGCGGGGCGCAACGGGTACAGCACCACGGTGCAGTACGCGGTGCGGACGTCCAACAGCGGCGAGTTCGTCCACGAGGCGTCCTACAACGGCAACATCGGCAGCGCCAACACCTCCAACGGGTGCACCAACCTGCGGATGGACGACGCCCGGTGGTTCTTCGAGAACACCCTGATGGGCGACGTCCTGGAGACCACCGGGACCGACCGCGTCAAGGAGTGGGACAACGGCTGGGGCTACTGGCAGCTGAGCTGGGACGAGTGGCTGGCCGAGAGCGCCACGGGCGAGCCGCAGGTCACCGACGGCTCCAACCCGCCGGGGTCGCCGTTCGGCGCGCAGGACGACGAAGCGGACGAGGAGTAGGCGCGAACGCCTCCGGGGGCGCGGGCCGATCCGGGCCCGCGCCCCCGCCGTCCTCCCGCCGGGCCGGGGGCTCCGGGAAGCGGGCGGGCACGGCGCCCCGGCGGCCCTCGGGGCACGGGCCCGGGAGATGGCGGGGATCCGGGGCGTCGAGCACGATGAGTTCCGCGGCGGAGCCTGGTCGGTACCACCGACACGTCGTCGAACGAACGCGAGGAGAGCGCCATGACCGCCACCTACACCTGGGACGTCTTCTCCACCCTTGACGGCTACGGCTCCTACGGCCCCGACGGGGACTGGGGAGGGTACTGGGGCAAGCAGGGACCGGAGTTCCTCGCCGACCGCCGCGCCGTGCTCGGCGCGGACCAGCGCCTGGTCCTCGGGGCGACCACCTTCCGGCAGTTCACGGAGCTGCTGGGCCCGATCCCCGAGGCCGACATCGACCCGGTGAACGCCCGGATGCGGAGCATGCCGACCACGGTGGTGTCGACGACGCTCACCGGCCCCCTGGACTGGCCGGACGCGACCCTCGCGGCCGGTGACGCCGTGGACGTGGTCGCCCGGCTCAAGGAGGAGTCCGGGGTGCCGCTGCGCTCGCACGGCAGCCTGTCGATGAACCGGGCGCTGATGGCCGCCGGGCTCGTCGACCTCCTCCAGGTGACGCTCTTCCCCGTGGTCAGCGGCCGGACCGGGACCGGCCGGATCTTCGAGGGGGCGGCCGACTTCGACCTCGAACTGGTGGCGAGCCGGACGTTCGACGGCCGTATCCAGGAGCTCGTCTACCGGCCCGCCCTGCACGGCTGAGAGGCGGGCACAGCCGTTCCGGGCCGCGGGGCGCCGCCGTGGCGCGGAGCACACGGTGGCGCCCGTCTCCCCGCCCTGTGACGGGCGTCCCCTCCGGCGTGCGCCCGGGAGGACGGCCGCGGCGGCGCCGCGGCCGTGTTCCAGCAGGCGAGGGGGCGGCCTCCGGGGCCCTGCGGGCCCCGGGCCGGGTACGGGCGGTGCGGCGCGGAGACCCGCCGTTCCCGCGCTTCTCACGGTCGGCGCTCAGGGAACTCCCAGGTCCGCTTCCTACCGTCGTGTCCATGACGAACACCACCGACCAGAGAACCGCGCGTGCCCGGCGCCGGCCGGCGCGCACGAAGAAGGCATGGATCGCGGCGGCCCTGTCGGCGGTCCTCGTGCTCGGCGGGTGCGCCGCCACGGGCTCCGCCGACGGGGCCCCGGCCGCGACCACGTCCTCGACGGCGGACGCGGCGGCCCCGGCCTCGACGCGCGAGGAGACGGTCACCGGCACCGCGGCCGCCGCCCAGGCGTTCATGGAGACGCTGTCGGACGAGCAGCGCGAGCAACTGCTTTACGCCTACGACGACGAGTCCAAGACCACGACGTGGTCGAACTTCCCGGTCACGTTCGTCGACCGGGCCGGGCTGGACCTGGACGACCTGACCGGGAAGCAGCGGGCGGCGGCCATGGAGGTCCTCGAAGCGCTGCTGAGCGAGGAGGGGTACGAGACCGTCACCGGCATCATGGGCGGCGATGAGTTCCTGTTGGAGAACAGCTCCAGCACCGAGGACTCGCTGGGGCGGTACTACATCGCCTTCTTCGGCGACCCCTCCGACACCGGCGCGTGGCAGGTGCAGTTCGGCGGGCACCACCTGGGCCTGAACGCCACGCTGGACGGCTCCGACGACTCGGTCACGTTCGCACCCACGCACCTGGGCTCCCAGCCCGCGGTCTACACGAACGAGGAGGGCGAGGAGGTCCAGCCGCTCGCGGGCATGTACGAGACGGCCTTCGCCTTCTACGACAGCCTGACCGAGGAGCAGAAGGCCGACCTGTACCAGGGGTCGGAGGTCCGGAACCTGACCTGCGCGCCCGGCGGGACCTGCTCGTACCCGACGGGGACCGGTCTGGCCGGGGCGGACCTGACCGACGAGCAGAAGCAACTGCTCCTGGACGTGGTCGCGAACTGGGTCGGCTTGGCGGACGAGGAGACCACGGCCGCGGCCCTGGCCGAGATCGAGGCGACCCTGGACGAGACCTACGTGAACTGGTCCGGGGCCACCGAGTACGACATGTCCCGGGGCGACGGCATCTACTTCCAGATCTCGGGGCCGGACGTCTACGTGGAGTTCGCCGACCAGCAGGGGTCGGCGGGCGCCGACGTGGACGGGTACACCACGTCCGGGTGGGGCCACATCCACACCGTCTACCGCGACCCCGCCAACGACTACGCCGGCAGCGTCACCCAGCAGGAGGCGACCGGCATGGGTGGGCCCGGGGAGGGCGACCCTGGAGAGGGCGGGCCCGGAACGGGCGAGCCGCCCTCCGGGGCCCCGGGGGACGGTGCGCCCGGCGACGAGGGGTGACCGGCGGCGGAGCCGTGTTCCACCCGGGCGGGGGGCGACGGGGGTCCGACCCCCTCGCCGCCCGCCCGGCGCGGGGGCTCCCGGCCGGACTACTCCGCGGGCGGGGCGTCCCCGGCGAGGGCCTGCACGTCCGCGTAGGAGACGGCGCCGGGCAGCGGCAGCCCGTCGCGGACGGCCAGGGCTGTGTCCACGGCGCGACCGAGGGCGGCCCGATAGAGCAGGGAGCCGGTGCTGACCCGGGCCACGCCCAGCTCCCCCAGCCGGCGGAGGTCGAGCGCCGGGGTGGCCAGGACGTTGAGGGGCAGGGCGATCTCGACGGCGACGGCCTCGATGGCGCCGGGGTCCGCGAGCCCGGGCGCGAACACGCCGTCCGCCCCCGCCTCGGCGTAGGCCGCGAGCCGGGCGAGCGTGTCGTCGAGGTCGGTGCCGCCGAGCCAGTGGACGTCGGTGCGGGCGTTGACGAAGACGGCGGGGGCCGCCTCCTTGACGGCGGCGATCTTGCGGGCGGCCGCCTCGGGGGCGATCAGCTCCCCGCGGGTGCTGTCCTCGATGTTCACCCCGTCGACGCCCAGTCCGGCGACGAACTCGGCGACGGCGGCCGGGTCGTCGGAGAACCCGTCCTCGATGTCGACGGTCAGGTACCGGCCCAGGCGCGCGCCGACCAGGTCGCGGGCGAGGCGGGCGGTGGCCTCCCCGCCGCTGCGGGAGGCGTCGGCCAGGCCGTGCGCGGCGGCCACGCCCAGGCTGGTGGTGCCGACCGCGGGGAAGCCCTCGCGGGCGAGCAGCCGGGCCGAGGCGACGTCCCAGGCGTTGGGCAGCACGAACGGTCGGCCGGGCCGGTGGAGATCTGCGAACGTCACGGGGCGCGCACCTCTCTGCGGATGGTTCCTGCTGCGGTACCGGCCATGCTAGACGGCGGGGCCGGCGCTCCCCCGCACCACCGCCGCCGGACGCTCAGGCGTCGGGGCGCGCGACAGTACATGGACGCCCCCCGGGGGGCCCGTCGACGGCGGCCACGGCGGCGTCGAAGAGCGTGCGGGGGTCGGTCAGGGTCATGGGGTCTCTCCGTGGTGGGGGCCTCTCCGCCAGTGGCCGAAGCCGGGGCGCCACCAGTACAGCTCGGTGCGGTCGGCGGGCCAGGGCACGCGGGGGTCGGCGGCGAGCTCGATGTCGTCGATGAGCAGGTCGATGTGGCGGAACCCCCGGTCGCGCACGTCGTGCTCCGTCGCGGGCCGGGCGTGGGCGCGTCCGGCCTCGCGGGACACGCCGTGGGCGGCGTAGTGGCGCTGGGCCTCCAGCAGCGACGACCGGTTCGCGCCTCCCCCGGACAGCGGCCACCGCAGCTGGACGGGGTCGTCCTGCCAGCGGCAGATCGGGCAGATGCCGTGCCCTCCGGGCCCGTCCCCGTGCACGAGGTACCCGCAGCACGGGCACGGCCACGGCCCGGGCCCGGGTGGGCGGGGCTCGGGGGGCATGGGGGCGCTCGCTTTCGGTCGGGGGTCGCAGCGTACCGCCGGGGGCGGGAGGGCGGCGAGGAGCCGGACCGAAAGGGGGCGCTCAGCAGGGCCGAATCCCGGGTCCCGTCGGGCGCGGGGCAGGGACGAAACACCACAGAGAACCACGAAGCTCCGCCCCCGGCGGGGCGCGGCGGGTGGGCTCTTGGCTCCGGCCGCCGGTGACCAGGAGGATGTCCGAAGCAGGGCGCACGCCCGCGAGGAGAGGAAGGGGACCGCGATGGCCGGTGCCACACGGAGCGCGCTTTCGGACCGACTCATCGGCTCCAAGATCCGCGGGGATCTGGCCGAGCGACTGGGCCTGCCCGAGGAGGCGATCTCGGTCGAGAGCACCGGGGGCCGCGTGACCTTGTCCTCGGTCCTGCCGGTCACCGAGGAGCAGCGGCGCGAGGCGATCGAGATCGCCGCCGCCACCCACGGGGTGACCGGCGTGTCCGCCGAGGGCCTGGACGTGGAGCGGGCCCCGCGGCAGCGTTCCGCCGACTGACGCCGCGGGGCCGGGCCCGGAGGCCGGGGCGCCTCAGCCCTCGACCTCGGAGCGGTCGCCGCCCCAGAGGGTGTGGAAGACCCCCTCGCGGTCGGTGCGGCGGTAGGTGTGCGCGCCGAAGTAGTCCCGCTGGCCCTGGGTGAGGGCGGCGGGCAGCCGGTCCGCGCGCATCCCGTCGTAGTACGCCAGCGCCGCGGCGAACCCCGGCACCGGCACCCCCTCGGCGACGGCGAGGGACACGACGGACCGCCAGTCGTCCTGGGCCCGGCCGATCTCCCGCGCGAACTCCGCGTCCGACAGCAGCGACACCAGTCCCGGGTCGGCCTCGTAGGCGGCCGTGATCCGGTCCAGGAACGCGGCCCGGATGATGCAGCCGCCGCGCCAGATCCGGGCCACCGCGCCCGCGTCGATCCCCCAGCCGTACTCCGCGCTCGCGGCGGCGATCTGGTGGAACCCCTGCGTGTACGACACGATCTTGGACGCGTACAGCGCCTGCTCCACCCGGTCGGCGAACGCCTCGGCCCGCTCCGGCGGCAGCGGCCGGGCCGTCGGCCCCGGCAGCCCGCGGGAGGCGGCGCGCAGGTCGGCGTGGCCCGACAACGACCGGGCGAACACCGCCTCGGCGATCCCCGACACGGGGACGCCCAGGTCCAGGGCGGTCTGCACCGTCCAGCGGCCGGTGCCCTTCTGCTCGGCCCGGTCCTGGACCACGTCCACGAAGGGCTTCCCGGTGGCGGCGTCCACGTGGGAGAGCACCTCGGCGGTGATCTCGATGAGATAGGAGTCGAGGCGGCCGGTGTTCCAGCGCCGGAACACGTCGGCGATCCGCGCCGGGTCGTACCCCGCGATGTCGCGCAGCAGCTGGTAGGCCTCGCCGATGAGCTGCATGTCGGCGTACTCGATGCCGTTGTGCACCATCTTGACGAAGTGCCCGGCGCCGTCGGGGCCGACGTGGGTGACGCAGGGCGCGCCGTCGTCGGCCCTGGCGGCGATCCTCTCCAGCATCGGGCCCAGGGCCTCGTAGGACTCCGCGGACCCGCCGGGCATGATGCTGGGCCCGTTCAGTGCGCCCTCCTCGCCGCCGGAGACCCCGGTGCCGACGAAGTGGATGCCGCGCTCGCGCAGTTCGCGCTCGCGGCGCCGGGTGTCGGCGAAGTGCGCGTTGCCGCCGTCGACGATCATGTCGCCGGGTTCCAGCAGCGGGGCGAACTCGGCGATCACCGCGTCGGTGGGCTCGCCCGCCTTGACCATGACGACGAGGCGGCGCGGCCGCTCCAGGGCCGCCACGAACTCCTCGGCGGTCTCCGTCGCGACGAAGTCGCCTTCGCCGCCGAACTCCTCGACGAGGGCGCGGGTGCGCGCCGCCGTCCGGTTGTGCACGGCCACCGTGTAGCCGTTGCGCGCGAAGTTGCGTGCGAGGTTGCGCCCCATCACCGCGAGGCCTGTGACACCGATCTGAGCCGTACTGCCCATGTTCGTCCGCTCCTGGACCGAGAACCCGAATCCTCTCGACGGAGCGCCGCCCGGCGGGCCGTGGCGCGATCCGCCCGTACCCCTGGGACCCTACAAGCGCCCGCCGCCGCGGCGCGGTGTCCACGCGCCGGTGGCCCGGTGTGAAACGCCGCCGGAGCCGGGGCGCCGGACCGCCCTCGTGGCGATCGGCGCCCGGATCGCGCAGGATGGGTGACCGGAGCGGGCGGACCGCCGCCCGCACGGCACCGACCGCAGACCGCTCGGAAGGCTCCTCTCTTGACCGCGACTCCACGGACCGCACCGCCCCTGCGCATCGGCCTGGGCCTGGCCGCCGTCGGGCGGCCCGGCTACATCAACCTGGGCCGGGACACGGACCTGCCCGCCGTGCGCTCGCCCGAGGCGCTGCGGGAGCGGGCGTTCGCCCTGATGGACGCCGCCTACGAGCGCGGCGTGCGCTACTTCGACGCCGCCCGCTCCTACGGCCTGGCCGAGGAGTTCCTGGCCGGGTGGCTGGCGGCCCGGCCCCGGGTCGCGGACGTGGTGGTCGGCAGCAAGTGGGGCTACACCTACACCGCCGGCTGGCGCACCGACGCCGATGTCCACGAGGTCAAGGACCACGGCGTCGCCGAGTACCGCCGCCAGCTCGCCGAGACCCGCGCGCTGCTCGGCGGCCGGCTGGGCGTCTACCAGGTCCACTCGGTGACCCCCGAGAGCCCGGCGCTGGGCGACACCGAGCTGCACGGGGAGCTGGCCCGGCTGGCCGCCGAGGGGGTGACCGTCGGCCTGTCCACCAGCGGCCCCCGCCAGGCGGAGACCATCCGCGCGGCGCTGGAGGTCACGGTGGGCGGGCGGCCCCTGTTCAACAGCGTGCAGAGCACCTACAACGTGCTGGAGCGCTCCGCGGGCGAGGCGCTGGCGCAGGCGCACGCCGAGGGCCGCACGGTGATCGTCAAGGAGGCCATGGCCAACGGCCGCCTGGCCGGCCCGCACCTGGCACCGGAGCTGGAGCCGGTGGCGCGGATCGCCCGCGAAACGGGTACGACGAGTGACGCCGTCGCGTTGGCGGCCGTCATCGCGCAGCCCTGGGCCGACATCGTGCTCTCCGGGGCCGCCACCGTCGACCAGCTCGCCGCCAACCTCCGCGCCGCCGACATCGTCCTGGACCCCGAACAGCGGGACGGGCTCGCCGCGCTGGCCGAGCCCGCCGACGCCTACTGGGCGCGGCGGTCCCGGCTGGCCTGGCACTGAGACCCGCCCGACCGTCCCCACACCGAACGGAGCACCGATGACCCACTTCCTGCCGTCCGCCGACCCGGTCGCGACCGCCGCGCGCGGTCTCGCCCTGGCCCACCCCGGCCTGATCGAGGTCCACGAGGACCCCCTGTTCCTGCGCGCGAGGACCCGCGCCCCGGGCCGCACCGTCGCGCTGGTGTCGGGCGGCGGCTCCGGGCACGAGCCGCTGCACACCGGCCTGCTGGGGCCCGGCGGCCTGGACGCCGTCTGCCCGGGCGCGGTCTTCGCCTCCCCGCACAACCGGCAGATCCACGCGGCCTGCGCGGCCGTCGCCGGGGACGGCGGGGTCCTGCTCATCGTGAAGAACTACACCGGCGACGTCATCAACTTCGGGATCGCCGCCGAGCGCCTGCGCCACGAGGGGGTCCCGGTCGCCACCGTCCTGGTCGACGACGACCTGGCCACCGACGGCGAGGACTCCGCGACCGGCCGCCGCGGCACCGCGGCGACCGTCGTGCTGGAGAAGCTGCTCGGCGCCCGCGCCGACCAGGGGGCCGGGCTCGACGAGCTCGCCGACCTGGGCGCGCGGATCGTGGCGCGCTCGCGCAGCATCGCGGTGGCCGCCCGGGCGCAGACCTCCCCGGCGACCGGGGAGCCCGCCTTCGCCCTGGACGCCGGGACCCTGGAGTACGGGGTGGGGATCCACGGCGAGCGCGGCACCGGCACCGTCGAGCGCCTCCCCGTCGAGAAGCTGGTGGAACGCATGGCCGACGACCTGCTCGCGGCCCTACCCGCCGGGCAGGAGCGCGTGCTGGCGCTGGTCAACGGCCTGGGCGCCACCACCGGCCTGGAGCTGCACGCCGTCGGCTCGCTGCTGTACAACGCGCTGTCCGCGCGCGGCGCCGAGCCCCTGGCGGTGGTGCCCGGGACCTTCACCGCGGCCCTGGACATGTCCGGGTTCTCCCTCACCCTGACCCGGATGGAACCGGAGTGGGTACAGCTGTGGACCGCGCCCTCGGACACCCCGCTGGTGCTCCCCTCCCGCACGCTGACGGCGGAGGCCGCGGCCGGGGCGGTGGTGCGGCCCGGGCCGGCCCCGGAGGCGGAGGGCGCCGCCGACCCGTCCGGCCGGACCGTCCTGGACCGCTTCGCCGAGGCCGTCGCGGAGTCGCGCGACGACCTCACCGCGCTCGACCAGCTCGTCGGCGACGGCGACTTCGGCGACAACCTCCTGGGCGGGGTGCGCCGGGCTCAGGCCCTGGACGGGGCGGCGGGCGGCGGCATGGGGGCGCTGGCCCGGGCGTTCCTGGACGACGTGGGCGGTACCAGCGGGCCGCTCTTCGGCCTCCTGTTCCAGCAGCTCGGCGCGGTGGCCTGGCCGGAGGAGGGGGTGCCAGACGCGCGCTCGGCGGCGGAGGCCGCGGAGGCGGGCCTGGCCGCCGTCCGGCGGGTGGGCGGCGCCGAGGTCGGCGACAGCACCCTGGTGGACGCGCTCGCGCCCGCCGCCCGGGCGCTGGGGGACGCCGCCCGGGACGGGTCGGACGCCCCCTTCAGCGCCGCGGCCGAGGCCGCGGCCCGGGGCGCGGCGGGTACGGCGGACCTCACCCCGCGGCGCGGCCGCGCCAGCTACGTGGGCGAGCGCGCCGTCGGGGTCCCCGACCCCGGTGCCCTGGGGGTGGCGCTGCTGTTCCTCGTCCTCGCGCGGGTCTACGAGCCGGAGGCGGCCGCGGGCCTGCCCGGCCTGCGGGAGGTCGCCGGCCGCTGACCGGGCCGGCCGCGCCGGGGCGGGCCCCTCCCCTTTCAGGGGCCCGGCCCCGGCCCGTCATCCCCGGTGGTCGTGCAGTCCGAGCAGGTCGATGGCGGCCTGGCGCATCTCGACCTTGCGGACCTTGCCGGTGACGGTCATGGGGAACGCGTCGACGACGTGGACGCGGCGCGGGATCTTGTAGTGGGCCAGCCGCCCCTCGCAGAACTCCGCCAGCGCCCGCTCGGTGAGGGGTTCGGCGCCCGGGCGCATGATCACCCAGGCCATGAGCTCCTCGCCGTACTTGCGGTCGGGGACGCCGATGACCTGTACGTCCGCGATGTCGGGGTGGGTGTACAGGTACTCCTCGACCTCGCGGGGGTAGATGTTCTCGCCGCCGCGGATGACCATGTCCTTGATCCGGCCGACGATGTCGACGTAGCCCTCGTCGTCCATGACGGCCAGGTCGCCGGTGTGCATCCAGCGGGCGGAGTCGATGGCCTCGACGGTCTTGTCCGGTTCGTCCCAGTAGCCGAGCATCACCGAGTAGCCGCGGGTGCACAGCTCCCCCGCCTCGCCGCGCGGCGCGGTGACCGTGGTGCCGGGGCGGACCACCTTCACCTCCAGGTGCGGCATGACCCGGCCGACGGTCTCGGTGCGGCGGCGCAGGTCGTCGTCGCGGCGGGTCATGGTGGACACCGGGGAGGTCTCGGTCATCCCGTAGCAGATGGCGACCTCGGCCATGTTCATCTCGCCGACGACCCGCTTCATGACCTCTACCGGGCAGGGCGAGCCCGCCATGATGCCGGTGCGCAGGGTGGACAGGTCGTAGCGGGCGAAGTCGGGGTGGTCGAGCTCGGCGATGAACATGGTCGGCACCCCGTACAGGGAGGTGCAGCGCTCGTCCTGGACGGCGCGCAGCGCGGCCGCGGGGTCGAACGCCGCGGAGGGCAGCACCATGCACGCGCCGTGGGAGGTGGCCGCCAGGTTGCCCATGACCATGCCGAAGCAGTGGTACAGCGGGACGGGCAGGCAGACCCGGTCGTGTTCGGTGTAGCCCAGGCCACGGGCGACGAAGTACCCGTTGTTGAGGATGTTGTGGTGCGACAGGGTCGCGCCCTTGGGGAACCCGGTGGTGCCCGACGTGTACTGGATGTTGACGGGGTCGTCGCAGGACAGCTCGGCGGCGCGGGCGTCCAGGGCGCCGGGGTCGACGGCGCTCCCGGCCTCCACCAGGGCGTCCCAGTCGGGGGTGCCGATGAACACGGTCTCGGTGAACCGGATCTCGGCGAGCATCGCCCGGTAGTCGCTGGACCTGTGCGCGGTGGCGGCGACCATGAGCCGCATGCCGGACTGGCGGACCACGTAGTCGAGCTCGTGGGAGCGGTAGGCGGGGTTGACGTTGGTCAGGACCGCCCCGATGCGCGCGGTGGCGTACTGGGTGAGGACCCATTCGGCGTTGTTGGGGGACCAGATGCCGACCCGGTCGCCCCGGGCGACGCCGCGGGCCAGCAGGCCCCGGGCCACCGCGTCGACGGCCGCGTCGAACTCGGCGTAGGTCCAGCGGCGGCCGGTCTCGGCCTCCACCAGCGCTTCGCGGTCGGGGTGGCGGGCGGCGGTGCGCGCCAGGTTCGCGCCGATGGTGTCGCCCAGCAGGGGGGTGTCGGAGGTCCCGGACGCGTAGGAGAGTCGTGTGTCGCCCATGGGGCCGAGCATCGGGCACGCCGCCGGGGCCCGCCACCCCCTTTCGGGGGTGGTCTCCCGGCGGCGCCGGTGTGTAATCCTGGTCACACGGCCGTTCCGGCCGCCGTCCGCACGGCGGGAGGCGGCGGCCGTGCCCCGTGCCGACGGGGCGTCCGCCCGCACCCGCCGCGCCCGGTGGCCCACAGGAGGATCCGATGGCCCTCGCGCATCTCCCGTCCGGTTCCCTGGTGCCCCGGGTGTCCGTGCTCGTCCGCGCCGCCCTGGGCCGGGCGCGGCGCACCACCGGCCTGCCCGTGCTGTTCGGCGGCACGGCGGCGCCGGAGCGGACGGCGGTGCGGCTGACCGAGATCGCGGGGGCGCGCACCGACGCCCTGCGGGGGCTGGTGATCCGGGGCGGCAGCGGCCTGGGCGGGCGGGTGCTGGTCACCGGTCGGCCGGGCAGCGTGGACGACTACGTCGCCGACCGGCGGATCAGCCACGAGTACGACGCGCCGGTGGGCGCCGAGGGGCTGCGCGCGGTCGCCGCGGTGCCGGTCGTGGTGGCGGGGTCGGTGGCGGCGCTGCTGTACGGCGGGGTGCGCGAGCCGCTGCCGATCGGCGCGCGCACGGTGGCCGCGCTGGAGCACGCGGCGTCCCGGCTGGCCGCCGAGCTGGCGGTGCGCGCGGAGGTGGAGCGCCGGGTGGCGGGGGTGGAGACCGCCGAGATCACGCGGGCGGCGCGCGACCCGCGTACGGGGCCCGACTGGGAGCGGCTGCGCGAGGCGCACGCCGAGCTGCGGGCGATCGCCCAGGAGGTGACCGACCCGGAGCTGCGCGACCGGCTGCGCGGCGTGTGCGACCGGCTGTCCGGCCCGGCCCCCGGGCGGGCGCCGGCCCCGGCGCTGGCGCCGCGGGAGGTGGACGTGCTCGCGCTGGTGGCCGTGGGCTGCGGCAACGCGGAGGTGGGCCGCCGCCTGGGACTGGGCGCGGAGACCGTCAAGAGCTACCTGCGCGGCGCGATGCGCAAGCTCGGCACCCACACCCGGATGGAGACGGTCGTGGCGGCCCGCCGGGCGGGCCTCCTGCCCTGACCGGCGCTCACGGGGACTCGGCCGGGGGCGCCTCGGCCAGCGACACGCTGTTGCCGTCGGGGTCGCGGGCGACGACGTGCCGGACGCCGTTGCCGTAGGTCTCCACCGGTTCGCGGCCGGCGCCGTGGGCGGTCAGCCGCGCCAGGATCCGGTCGAGTCCGGTGACGCCGAGGGTGAGTATGCCGCCGCCTGCGCGGTCGGGGTGGGCGGCGACGACGACCCAGGCCGCCTCGTCCACCCGCCACATCGTCTCCTCCCCGACCACCTCGTCGGCGGGCCGGCCGAAGAGCGCCGTGTACCAGCCGAGCGAGGCCTCCACGTCCGTGACCGGCAGGACCGCGTACAGGTGGGTCATCGAGGCCATGGCCGTCCCCTCTCTCCGTTCGCCGGCGGCGCCGGGCGCTCCGGCCCCGGAGGGCGCAGGCTACCGCAGGCCGCCGACACCGGCCCGGGTGCCCCGCGGGGCGCCCGGGCCGGACGGGTCAGAAGGGGTAGCCGGGGATGTCGGGGCGGACGGTGAGCCACTGGGTCTCGGTGAACGCCTCGATGTTGGCCTGCGCCCCGCCGAACCGGGAACCGGTGCCGGAGTCGCGCCACCCGCCGAACGGGGCGTTGGCCTCGTCGGCGACGGTGTGCTCGTTGATGTGCAGCTTGCCGGTGTCGATGCGGTCGGCGATCCGCATGGCCTCGCCGACCTCGCCCAGCAGGCTGACCGACAGCGCGTACTCGGAGTCGTTGACCAGCGCGACCGCCTCGGCCGGCGTGGCGAACGGCAGCACCGGGGCGACCGGGCCGAACAGCTCCTCCCGCCAGGCGGGCATGTCCGGGGTGAGGTCGCACAGCACGGTCGGCCGGTAGAACAGCCCCTCGAAGGTGCCGCCCGCGGCGAGCCTGCCGCCCGCCTCGACGGTGGCGGTGACGATGCCGTGCACCCGCTCCAGCTGGCCCCGGTCGATGATCGGCCCCAGGGCGACCGACCCGGCGGCCGGGTCGCCGACGGGCAGGCGGCCGGCCTTCTCCGCCAGCGCCGCCACGTACTCCTCGTACAGGGACTCGTGGACCAGGTGGCGGCCGGTGCTCATGCAGATCTGGCCCTGGTGCAGGAACGACCCCGTCGCCCCGGCGGAGACGGCCCTGGCCAGGTCCGCTCCGGGCAGCACGACCTGGGCGTTGTTGCCGCCCAGCTCCAGGTGGGCGCGCTTGAGGTGGCGGGCGGCGGCCTCGCCCACCCTGCGGCCGGCCGGGGTGGAGCCGGTGAAGGACACCACGCGCACCGCGGGCGCGGTCACGACGGCCTCGCCCACGTCGGCGCCGCCGGGCAGCAGCTGGAGCACCCCCGCGGGCAGCCCGGCCTCCTCGAAGACGCGGACGATGGACACCCCGCCCGAGACGGTGGTGCGCGGGTCGGGCTTGAGCAGGACGGCGTTGCCCAGGGCCAGGGCGGGCGCGACCGAGCGGATGGCCAGGATGAGCGGGAAGTTGAACGGGGCGATGACGCTCACCACCCCGGCCGGGCGGCGGCGGGCGAACGACCAGTGGTCGTCGTTGGAGGTGAGGACGTCGCCGTGCGGGTGGGTGGGCAGGGCGGCCGCCTCGTGGCATTCGGCGGCGGCGATGGTCGTCTCCATGGCGGCCTTGGGCGGGATGCTCCCGGCCTCCCTGACGATCCAGTCCCGGATCTCCTCGGCGTGCCGCTCGAACAGGTCCCCGGCGCGGCGCAGCACGGCGGCGCGCTCGGCGGGGGTGCGGGCGGCCCACGCGCGGCGGGCGCCGTCGGCGCGTTCGGCGGCCTCGGCGGCGTCGGCGGCGGTGGCCAGGCCGACCTCGCCCAGGGCCTCGCCGGTGGCGGGGGCGGTGACGGTACGGGTGGCGGGGGCGGGCCGCCAGCCGTCGGTGTGGATGCGTGACGACCAGCGGCCGTCCGCCAGCAGGGTCTCGGTCATGGGTACGGGCCTTCCCGGGGGGTGGTGGGGACGGTTTCGGTCAGTCGGCGTGCAGGACGACGGCCAGTCCCTGGCCGACGCCGATGCACAGGGCGGCCAGGCCCCAGCCGCCGCCGCGGCGGCGCAGCTCGTGGGCGAGGGCGCCCAGGATGCGGGCGCCGGAGGCGCCCAGGGGGTGGCCGATGGCGAGGGCTCCGCCGTTCGGGTTGACGATTGCCGGGTCCAGTTCGCTCCAGGACCGGATGCAGGCCAGGGCCTGGGCGGCGAAGGCCTCGTTCAGCTCCACGACGGACAGGTCGCCCCAGCCGATCCCGGCGCGCTCCAGGGCGATCTCGGCGGCGCGGACCGGGCCGATGCCGAACACGTCGGGGTCGACCCCGGCCGCGCCGCGTCCCGCGATGCGGGCCAGCGGCCGCACGCCCAGGGCCTCGGCGGCGGAGGTATCGCCGATGAGCAGGGCGGCGGCGCCGTCGTTGAGGGGGGAGGCGTTGCCCGCGGTGATGGTGCCGTCCTCCCGGAAGGAGGGCTTGAGGGCGGCGAGCCGGTCGGCGGAGGTGGCGCGGACGGACTCGTCGCGGTCGAGCGCGGCGCCGGGGACCTGGACGATCTCGTCGTCGAACACGCCCTGTTCCCAGGCCCGGGCGGCCCTGGTGTGGCTGGCCAGGGCGAAGGCGTCCTGGTCGTCGCGGCCGATGCCGTGGGCGGCGGCGAGCCCCTCGGTGGCCTCGCCCAGCGACACGGTCCACCGGCCGGGCATGCGCGGGTTGACCATGCGCCAGCCCAGGGTGGTGGAGTGCAGGGCGGCGTCGGCGGCGGGGAAGCCCTTGGCGGGTTTGGGCAGCACCCAGGGGGCGCGGCTCATGGACTCCACTCCCCCGGCCAGGACCAGGCGGGCGTCGCCGGTCTGGACGGCGCGGGCTGCCTGGATCGCGGCCTCCATGCCCGAGCCGCACAGGCGGTTGACGGTGACGCCGGGGACGGTGGTGGGCAGCCCGGCGAGCAGGGCGGCCATGCGGGCGACGTTGCGGTTCTCCTCCCCGGCGCCGTTGGCGTTGCCCAGGACGACCTCGTCGACGGCCCCGCCCTCCAGGGCGGGGGTGCGTTCGACCAGGGCGCCGACCACGTGGGCGGCGAGGTCGTCGGGGCGCACCCCGGACAGGGCGCCGCCGTAGCGGCCGAAGGGGGTGCGCACCGCGTCGAGGATGTGGACGTCGGCCATCACCGGGCCCCCGTTCCGGTCAGGGAGCGCAGCACCGACAGCTCGGTCGTGGTGGGCTCGGGGGTGGTCTCCGGGTCCGGGGCGACCCTGAGGTCCCAGCCGGTGGCGGCGCGCACCTCGTCGACGGTCACCCCGGGGTGCACGCCGGTGAGGACCAGTTCGCGGGTGTCGGGGTCGGGTTCCAGGACGCCCAGGTCGGTGATGACGCGGGTGGGGCCCCGGCCGCGCAGGCCCAGGCGCTCGCGGTCGCCGGGGCCCGAGCCGTGGCCGACGGAGGTCACGAAGTCGACCCGGTCGACGAACGCGCGCGTGCTGTGCCGGACGATGATGACGACCTCCCCGCAGGAGGCGGCGATCTCGGGGGCGCCGCCCGCGCCGGGCAGGCGCACCTCGGGGTCGGCGTAGTCGCCGATGACGGTGGTGTTGATGTTGGCGTAGCGGTCGATCTGGGCGGCGCCCAGGAAGCCGACGTCGATGCGCCCGGCCTGGAGCCAGAGGTTGAACACCTCGGGCACGGAGACGACCGCGTCGGCGCTCTCGGCCAGCACGCCGTCGCCGATGGACAGCGGCAGGTGGGCGGGGACGGTGCCCAGGGTGCCGGACTCGTAGATCATCCACAGGCCGGGGGCGTGGGTGCGGCGGGCCAGGTTGGCGGCGGTGCTGGGCAGGCCGATGCCGACGAAGCAGGACATGCCGTCGCCCAGGGCGCGGGCCGCGGCCACGGTCATGATCTCGTCGGAGGTCCAGTCGGAGGTCCGGGTCGCGGTGGTCACAGGGCGGTCCCCTCGGGGGTGGCGGCGGGCGCGGTGGCGGTGAGGTCGGCGAGCCAGCGGGTGAAGGCCTCGCGGTCGCGGCCGACGGCGTCCCAGGACCTGTACGCCTCGTTGTCGCGCTCGTAGTAGCCGTGCGCGTAGGAGGGGGCGGCGCCGCCGGGGACGACGCTGACGCGGTCGACCACCCGGGCGGGGAGGACGACCTGGCCGGGGACGGGTTCGAGGGTGTCGACGACCTCCTCGACGGTCACCAGGACCCGGTCGGCCGCCAGGGCGGCCTCCTTCTGGATGCCGATGATGCCCCACATCTGGACGTTGCCCGCGCGGTCGGCGCGCTGGGCGTGGATGACCGTGACGTCGGGGTTGAGGGCGGGGACGGCGGCCAGCTCCTGCCCGGTGAAGGGGCAGACGACGGTCTTGATGTGGGGGTTGTGCGCGACCAGGTCGGTCCCGCTGTAGCCGCGCAGGACGGCGAAGGGCAGTCCGGAGGCGCCGGCGAGGTAGCGGTTGGCCATCCCGGCGTGGCTGTGCTCCTCGATCTCCAGGGGGACGGGCCAGCCGGTGGTGACGGCGTCGCGGAACCGGTGCAGGGAGCCGACCCCGGGGTTGCCGCCCCAGGAGAACACGAGCCTGCGGGCGCAGCCGGCGCCGATCATCCGGTCGTAGACGATGTCGGGGGTCATCCGGACCAGGGTGAGGTCGCGCAGCCCCTGGCGGATGATCTCGTGCCCGGCCTCGACGGGGATGAGGTGGGTGAACCCCTCCAGGGCGACCGTGTCGCCGTCGTGGACGAGTTCGGCGATCGCCTCGTCCAGTGGCGCGATCATGAAGGACCTTCCGTTCGTATAGCGAACTATTGTTCTCAAGGCGAACAACTGAGGAGACCGTAACCCCGCCACCGGAGATCCGTCAAGGTCGCGCGCCCCCGGCAGGGTGGGCCGGGCACGCGGAAGGGCGCCGCGGCCCGGCCTCCGCCGGGGCGCGGCGCCCCCCTGCCCGCGGACCGGGGCTCCCGGGCCGGTCCGCGGGCGCCCTCAGGCGCTCCCGCCGCGTTCGAGCTCGTGCCGCAGGCCCTCCAGCTCGGCGCCGCCGGACATCCGGTGGACCAGGTCCTCGGGCCGGACCTCGGAGCGGGCGGCGTCCAGCACGACCTCGCCCAGGTCGAGCACCACGAAGTGGTCTCCGACCAGGTGGGCGTGGTGCGGGTTGTGGGTGATGAACACGACCCCCAGCCCCTCCTCGCGGGCGGCGGCGATGTACTTGAGCACCATCCCCGACTGCTTGACGCCCAGGGCGGCGGTGGGCTCGTCCAGGATCAGCACCCGCGCGCCGAAGTACACGGCCCGGGCGATCGCCACCACCTGGCGCTGGCCGCCGGACAGCTTCCCCACGGGCGCGTCGATGTCGGGCAGGACGATGCCCATCCGGCGCAGCTCGGCGTCGGCGATCCGCCGCATCCCCGCGGCGTCCGCCATCGAGAACGGGCCCCACCGCAGCAGCTTCTCCTTCCCGAGGAAGAAGTTGCGCCACACCGGCATCAGCGGCGCCATCGCCAGGTCCTGGTGGACGGTGGCGATGCCCAGGTCGCGGGCCTGGCGCGGGGAGGACAGGGCGACCTCCCGCCCGTCCACCCGGTACACCCCGGTGGTGGGCGGGTGCAGCCCCGCGATGATCTTGATCAGCGTGGACTTGCCCGCGCCGTTGTCGCCGAGGATGCAGGTCACCTCCCCGGCCCGCACCACCAGGTCCACCCCGGTGAGCGCCCGGACGGTGCCGAAGGCCTTGCCGACCCCGGCCAGTTCCAGCAGCGGCGCATCGGTCATGTCGTCCCCCTGTCGGCCTGGGCGCGGAACCACGCGTTGAGGACGACGGCGGCCAGCAGCATCGCGCCGACGAAGAACATCACCCAGTAGTTGTCCCAGCCCGCGTACACGATGCCCTGCCGGGTCATCCCGTAGATGAACGCGCCGACCGCCGCGCCCACCACCGTCCCGTACCCGCCGGTGAGCAGGCAGCCGCCGACCACCGCCGCCATGATGTACAGCAGCTCGTTGCCGATGCCCTCGCCGGACTGGACGGTGTTGAACGCGAAGAGCAGGTGCATGCCGGAGAACCAGGCGAAGAACCCCACCGTCATGAACAGCCCGATCCTCACCCCCGCCACCGGCACGCCCATCGCCCGGGCGGCCTCTGCGTCCCCGCCCACCGCCTGGATCCAGTTGCCGACCCGGGTGCGCAGCAGCACCCAGGTGGCCAGCGCGGTGAACAGCGCCCACCACAGCACGGTGACGCGCAGGTCCAGCCCGCCCACCGGGAAGGACGACGCGAACACCGCCCGGGCCGAGGCGAACCCGTCCATGTCGGAGATGTTCCGGGTGGACACCCCGTCCACGACGATCCGGGTGATCGCGACGTTGAGCCCCTGGAGCATGAGGAACATCGCCAGCGTCACCAGGAAGCTGGGCAGCCGGGTGCGCACCAGGATCCACCCGTTGAGGAACCCGATGCCCAGCGACACCGCCAGCGCGATCGCCACCCCGGCCCACACGTTGAGCCCGAACCACCAGGCGGTCATCGAGGCGGTGAGCGCCGAGGAGACCACCGCGACCCCGGCCGACAGGTCGAACTCGCCGCCGATCATCAGCAGCGACACCCCGACCGCCATGATGCCGATGGTCGACGCGGCGTACAGGACCGTGCCCATGGCCGAGGCGGTGCGGAAGGGCTCGGCCACGGCGAAGAACACCGCGAACACCACCACCGCGCCCAGCAGCGACCCCAGCTCGGGCCGGGTGGCCAGGCGGCGCAGCGGCGACCGGCGGTTCGGCCCCGCCGTGCCCTGCCCCCCGCCCGCGGCGGGGTCCGGCGCCCGGAGCGCCTCCGTGCCCGCCATGGCTACCGGGTCCCCCTCTCCGCGTACTCGGCGACCTGCTCGATGTTGGTCCCGTCGATGAACGCCGGGCCGGTCAGGACGGCCTCGCCGCCGCCGAGGGTGTTGCCGTTGGTGTTGAACAGCCACAGGGAGTCGACCGCCAGGTAGCCCTGGAGGTAGGGCTGCTGGTCGACGGCCCAGGCGACGTCGCCGGCGCGGACCAGCTCGACGAGTTCGGCGCTGGTGTCGAAGGTGGCCACGGTGGCCTGGGACCCCGCGTCGGCGACGGCGTCCACGGCGGTGACGGCGATGGGCGCGCCCAGGGCCGCCACGTGGTCGACGTCGGCGGACTCCTCCAGGCGGGAGGAGATGGTGGAGCGCACCTCGGGCATGTTGGCGCTGTCGACGTACAGGACCTCGGACTCGCCGTCGAAGGCCTCGGCCAGGCCCTCGCAGCGGGCCTCCAGGGAGATGTTGCCCTGCTCGTGGATGACGCAGACGGCGTTCCGGGCCCCCTCCTCGTTGAGGCGCTCGCCGTAGGCCTCCCCGGCCAGGCGCTCGTCGGTGCCGAAGTACTGCTGGACGCCCATGTCCTGCCACTGGTCCATGCCGGCGTTGAGGGCGACCACGGGGATGCCCGCCTCGGTGGCGGCGGTGACGGCGTCCCGCATGGCGTCGGGCGAGGGCAGGGTGACGGCGATGCCGTCGACGCCGCGGTCGACGGCGTTCTGCACGAGGTTGGCCTGCTCGGAGGCCTCGGGGTCGGCGGTGTACTCCAGGTTCACGCCGCTCTTCTCGGCCGCGGCCTCGGCGCCGGTGCGGACGATGTCCCAGAAGGTGTCGCCCTGGACCTGGTGGGTGATCATCGCGATGGTCAGCTCGGGGGCCGGGGCGCCGTCTCCGGCGGGTTCCCCGCGTCCCCCCTCGGAGCTGCACGCGGTGGCGGCCAGCAGTGTCGCGGCGGCGGCCAGGGCCAGTGAGGTGCGGGGTTTCGGGCGTTGCATGGGTCGTGGGCCCTCTCGGTCGGGGGACGGTTCGGTGGTGCGGCGGGCCGGGTCAGGGCCTCCTCTGGCGGCGGGCGCCCAGGCCGCAGGAGTTGAGGTAGCGGCGGGTGCGCTCGGCGATGGGCGCGGGCACGTCGGGCTCGCACGGGTACAGGTCCTGTTCGACGATGACGAACAGGCGGGCGTCGACGTCGCGGAGCGCTTCGATGACGGCGGCGGGGGCGGGCTCCCCGGCGGGCGGTTCCACGCACACCCCCAGTTCGACGGCCTCGCCGAAGGACAGGCCCTCGGCGTGGACGCGGCGCAGGACCGCCGGGTCCATCTGCTTGATGTGGACGTAGCCGACGCGTTCGGCGTAGCGGTGGATCAGGTCCACGGCGTCGCCGCCACCGTAGGCCACGTGCCCGGTGTCCAGGCACAGCGACACCAGGTCGGGGTCGGTGGCGTCGAGGAAGCGCTCGATCTCGGGCTGGGTGAGCACGTGGGTGTCGGCGTGGGGGTGCAGGCACAGCCGCACGCCGTAGTCGCCCAGGAGCATGCGGCCCAGCTCGTCGGCGGTGGCGGTGAGCTCGGCCCACTGGCGGGCGTCCAGGTGGGGCGGTTCGGTGTAGGCGCCGGTCTTCTCGTCGCGGAACATGGGCGGGATCAGCACGAGGTGGCGGGCGCCCACGGCGGCGGTGAGCCCGGCGACGGCGCGCACCACGGCCACGGTGTCCTCGCGGGCGCGGGGGTCGTGGAGGTTGCCGAACGCGGTGCCGCCGCTGACCTTCAGCCCCCGGCGGCCCACCTCGTCGGCGAGCCGGTCGGGGTCGGTGGGCAGGTAGCCGTAGGGGCCCAGTTCGAGCCACTCGTAGCCGGTGGCGGCGAGCTCGTCGAGGAAGCGGTCCCAGGGGACCTGGCGTTCGTCGTCGGGGAACCACACCCCCCAGGAGTCGGGGGCCGATCCCAGGATCAGCCGGTCCTGGGCGGGGCCGGTGGCCTCTGTCATCCGTTCGGTCCCTTTCTGAAGGTGACGGGGCTACAGGTGGTGGCGGCGGGCGGTGCGGGCGCGCTCGTAGGCCTCGCGGGCCCGGCGCGTGGTGTCGAGCTCGGAGGTCTGGGCGACGGGCACGTCCCACCAGGCGCCGGAGTCGGGCCCGGGGGCGCGGGGGTCGGTGCGCACCTCGATGACGGTGACCCCCGTGCCGTCGCGGGCGCCGCGCAGGGCGTCGCGCAGGTCGTCCAGGGTGCGGGCGCGCACCGCGCGGGCGCCCAGGGAGGCGGCGTTGGCGGCCAGGTCGATCGGCAGCGGCGGTCCGTCGTCGCGCCCGGTGACGGGGTCGCGGCGGCGGTGGGCGGTGCCCAGGCGCTGGGAGCCGACCGACTCCGACAGCCCGCCGATGGAGGCGAAGCCGCGGTTGTCCACGACGACGACGGTGACCTTGAGGTCCTCGGCGACCATGGTGGCGATCTCCTGGGCCATCATCAGGTAGGAGCCGTCGCCGACCAGGACGACGACCTCCCGGTCGGGGGCGGCCATGCGCACCCCCAGCCCGGCGGCGACCTCGTAGCCCATGCAGGAGTAGGCGTACTCGACGTGGTAGGCCTTGGGGTCGCGGGCCCGCCAGAGCGCCTGGAGGTCGCCGGGCATGCTCCCGGCGGCGTTGACCACCACGTCGCGGTCGTCGAGGACGTCGTTGAGCACGCCCAGGACGGCGGTCTGGGCGAGCAGGCCGTCGGCCGCCGGGGCGCGGTGCAGGCGGTCGACCTCGGCGGCCCAGTCCGCGGCCAGCTCCCGGGCGCGGCGTTCCTGCGCGGCGGGGACGCGGTACCCGTCCAGGGCGGCGCGCAGGGCGGCCAGGGCCTCGCGGGCGTCGGCGACCACGGTGAGGGCGCCGAGCTTGGCGGCGTCCGCGCGGGCGATGTTGACGTTGACCAGCCGCACGCCGGGGTCGCCGAACACGCTGCGGCTGGCGGTGGTGAAGTCGCTGTAGCGGGTGCCCACCCCGACGACCACGTCGGCGTCGGCGGCCAGGGCGTTGGCGGCGGCGGTCCCGGTGGCGCCCAGCCCGCCGACCGAGCACGGGTGGTCCCAGGGCAGGGCCCCCTTGCCGGCGTGGGTGTCGGCGACGGGGATGCCGGTGGCCTCGGCCAGCGCCCGCAGCTCGGCCGCCGCCCCGGAGTACACCACCCCGCCCCCGGCGACCAGCAGCGGGCGCCGCGCGGCGCGGACCGCGGCGGCGGCGCGTTCCAGGGCGGCGGTGTCGGGGCGGGGCCGGTCCACGTGCCAGACGCGGTCGCGGAAGAACGCCTCGGGCCAGTCGTGGGCCTCGGCCTGCACGTCCTGGGGCAGGCACAGGGTGACGGCGCCGGTCTCGGCGGGGTCGGTGAGCACCCGCATCGCGGCCAGGGCCGCGGGGACCAGCTGTTCGGGCCGGGTGACGCGGTCCCAGTACTTGGAGACCGGGCGCAGGGCGTCGTTGACGGTGGCGTCCCCCGCCCGGGTGTCCTCCAGCTGCTGGAGCGCCGGATCCACCGCGCGGGTGGCGAACATGTCCGAGGGCAGCAGCAGGACCGGGAGCCGGTTGGTGGTGGCCAGGGCGGCCCCGGTGACCATGTTGGTGGAGCCGGGCCCGGTGGAGGCGGTGCAGGCGAAGGCCGACAGCCGGTCGCTCGCCTTGGCGTAAGCGGTGGCGGCGTGCACCATGGCCTGCTCGTTGCGGGCCGGGTGGTAGGGCAGGTCGGCCTCGCCGGTGACGGCGGCCTGGAGCAGGGCCTGGCCCAGCCCGGCGACGTTGCCGTGGCCGAAGACGCCCCACACCCCGGCGATGAGGCGGCGGCGCTCGCCGTCGCGTTCGGTGTACTGGGCGGCCAGGAACCGGACCAGTGCCTGGGCGGTGGTCAGGCGCACGGTGTCGCTCATCGGCCCTCCCCCGGCCCCTGGGCGGTGCACAGCGGCAGCCGCGGGTCCGTCGGCAGACCGGCCCAGGTGTCGCGGACCCAGCCGTGGGCGGGGTCGTCGGTGATGTGCCAGGCGCGCTCCTCGCCCGGCCCGGCCATGACGTTCAGGTAGTACAGGTCGTAGCCCGGGGCGGCCATGGAGGGCCCGTGCCAGCCGTGCGGGATGAGGACGACGTCCTCGGAGCGCACCTCGGCGAGCAGGTCGGCGGGCCGGTCGTGGTCGCCGTAGACCCGCTGGTAGCCCATGCCGGGGCCGCGGGGTCCGCGGGCGACCTCGAAGTAGTAGATCTCCTCCAGCTCGCACTCGGTGCCGGTGGCCTCGTCGTGCTTGTGCGGCGGGTAGGAGGACCAGTTGGCGGCCGGGGTGAGGACCTCGCAGCAGATGAGCCGGTCGGCCTCGAAGCTCTCGGGGGTGCACAGGTTGTTGACCTGGCGGGAGGCCTGCCCGGCGCCGCGCAGCTCGACCGGGACCTTCTCGGCGGGCCCGTAGCGGGCGGGCAGGCGCCGCTCGCAGCGGGCCGAGGGCAGGGCGAAGCGGCCGCCCCCGGCGGAGGCGACGGTCGCGTGGGCGTCCCGGGGCAGGTAGGCGAAGTCGCTGACCCGCGAGAACACGTCCCTGCGGCCGGTCAGCCCGAACACCTCCCCCTCGCCGGTGGTGACGGTGCAGCCGCCGTCCAGGGGCAGGACCAGGGTCTCGGCCCCGCCGGTGGCGATGCGCGCGCTCGCGCCCGGGGCCAGGTGCAGCACCCGCAGCCCGGAGTAGGTCCATCCGGCGGCCTCGGGGGTGACGACCGTGCGGAAGGGCGGCGCCGCGGTGCTGAGCGCCGGGAGGTGGTGGCGGTGTTCGGTGGATGTCACAGGAGCCCCACTGCGGTGTCGACTGCGGCCTCGACGTCGTCGTCGGCCGGGTACAGGAGTGAACGGCCCACCGTCAGTCCGATGACGGTGGGCAGGGTCAGGGCCTCGGCCCAGCGCTCGTAGGCGGCCTCGGGGTCGGCGGCGGCCTCGCCGCCCAGCAGGACCACGGGCAGGGTGCTGGCGGCGGCGACGCGCTCCATCCCGTCCACCACCGGCAGCTTGAGCCAGGTGCGGGCGGAGGAGTCGCCCAGCCCCGAGGCGATCGCGGCGGCGCGGGCCACCGCCTCGGTGGACAGGTCGTTGCGCAGCACGCCGCCGCTGCGCCGGGAGACGAAGGGTTCGACCATCGCCACCAGGCGGGCGGCGTTGAGCAGGCTCACCGCCCGGCCGCAGTGCTCCAGGACGGGCGCGGTGCGGCCGTCGGCGTAGTCCAGGCGCAGCAGCATCTTGCCGCCCTGGAGTCCGGCGCGGACCAGGCCGTCGGGGGTGTAGCCGGTGAAGCGGTCGTCGACCTCCCAGTCGGCCCCGGCCAGGCCGCCCCGGTTCATGGAGCCGAACACGGACTTGCCGTTCAGGGCGCCGAGCAGCAGCAGGTCCTCGACGAGGTCGGCGGTGGCCAGCACCCCGGTCACCCCGGGCCGGGCCAGTGCGGTGCACAGCCGGTCGAGCAGGTCGACGCGGTCGGCCATGGCGAGCGGGCGGCCCCCGGTGGCCAGGGCGCCGCGGGCCGGGTGGTCGGCGGCGATGATGAGGACCCGCCCGGTGGGCCCGACCGGGGAGGCGGGCCGGGCCCGGTCGGCGGCGGCCCGGGCGATGGCGTCGGGGTGGTGGACCCGGGTGGCGACCAGGTCGCGGTAGCGGTCGGCGATCACGGTGCCTCCCCCGCCGGTCCGCGGTCGGCGGGCGGGGGCTCCCGCCCGGGCTCCCCCAGCAGGCGGCGGACCTCGGCGGTGGTGGGCATGGCGTCGGCGCAGGACAGCCGGGAGGCGACGATGGCCCCGGCGGCGTTGGCGAACCGGGCGGTCTCGGCGACGCCCCAGCCGGCGAGCAGCCCGTGGCACAGGGCGCCGCCGAAGGCGTCCCCGGCGCCCAGGCCGTTGACCACCTCCACGGGGACCGGGGGTTCGCGGTGTACGGCCACGGCGGTCGCGACCAGGACCCCCTCGGGGCCCTGTTTGACCACGGCGGTCTCCAGGCCCAGGTCCAGGCCGCGCCGGGCCGCCTCGTCGGGGTCGCGGGTGCCCACGGCGACCTCCCACTCGTCGAGGTTGCCGCAGGCGGCGGTGACCAGGGGCAGGGCCCTGGCGGCCTGGGCACGGGCGTCCTCGCGGGAGTCCCAGAACATCGGCCGGTGGTCCAGGTCCAGGACGGTGTGGCCGCGGCGGCCGCGGACGCGCAGGGCCTCCAGGGTGGCGGTACGGGAGGGCTCCCGGCACAGGCCGGTGCCGGTGACCCAGAACAGGCCGGCCCCGGCGATGGCGGCTTCGTCCAGTTCGTCGGCGCCGATGAGCAGGTCGGGGGCGGGGTCGCGGCCGTAGAAGTACAGCGGGAAGTCGTCGGGCGGGAAGACCTCGCACAGGGTGACGGGGGTGGCGGTGCCCGGGACGGCGCGCACGTGCCGGTCGTCCACCCCGAACCCGGCCAGGGCCCGGCGCACGAACCGGCCCAGCGGGTCGTCGCCCACCCGGGTGAGGACGGCGGCCGAGCGGCCGTGCCGGGCGGCGGCCACGGCGACGTTGGTGGGGCTCCCTCCCAGGTACTTGCCGAAGGAGGTGACCTCGTCCAGGCCCACTCCGACCTGGTCGGGGTAGATGTCGACGCCGACCCGGCCCATGGTGAGGACCTCGGCGGGGGCGGACGGTCCGGCGGGGTAGGGCCCGGTCGCGGGTCCGTCGGGGGCGGTGGTCACGCGGTCTCCTCCCTCTCTGCTCGCCGGCGCCGGTTCAGGGCCGGACCTCGTCCACCCGGACCGGGCGGTGCTCGCGCCTGGACAGGTCGGCGGCGTCGGCGACGAGCACGGCCTCCAGCGCGTCGGCGACCGTGCACGGGCTGGGCGTGCCGTCGCGGACCATGGCGATGAACGCGGCGATCTCCGCCTCGTAGGCGGGGGTGAACCGGGACCAGAACTCCTCCCAGGGGTCGCCCGAGGGGAACGCGGTGCCGGGTTCGGCCGAGCGCAGGGGAACCCGGTCGTCGAGTCCGACGGCCAGGGTGGCGTGTGTTCCGGCCAGTTCCATGCGCACGTCGTACCCCGCGCCGTTGTACCTCGACCCCTGGAGGGTGGCCAGGGTTCCGTCGGACAGCCGCAGCACGGCGGCGGAGGTGTCGACGTCGCCGTGTTCGGCGAAGTAGTCGGCGCCCCGGCCGGCCCCGTAGGCGAAGACCTCCTCGACCTCCCGGCCGGTGACCCAGCGCAGGATGTCGAAGTCGTGGACGTGGCAGTCGCGGAACAGGCCCCCGGACCCGGCGACGTAGGCGGCGGGCGGCGGGGCCATGTCGCAGGTGGTGGCGTGGACCCGGTGCAGCTCGCCCAGCTCGCCGTCGCGCAGGGCCCTGTGGGCGCGCCGGTACCCGGCGTCGAAGCGGCGCATGAAACCGATGTGCACCCGGGCCCGGGCGCGTTCGACCTCGGTGAGCACGTGCACGGTCTCGGCGACGGTGGGGGCGACGGGCTTCTCGCAGAAGACGGGGATCCCGGCGGCGGCCCCGGCGAGGATGAGGCCGGGGTGGGCGCCGGTGGCGGCGGTGACCACGAGGGCGTCGACCGCGCCGGGGGCGAGGAGGTCCTCGACCCTCTCGGCGGCCCGGGCGCCGGTGCGCTCGGCGGCCGCGCGGGCGCGGGCGGGGTCGAGGTCGGCGACGAGCAGGTCGCCGACCTCGGGTCGGGCCGCCAGGGCGGCGGCGTGCGAGAGTCCGATGCGTCCGGTTCCGATGAGGCCAATGCGCATGGAGCGCCCTTTCGAGAACGGGGGGTGTGTGCGTCACGTCACACCGGCGCCCCCATCGTCACGCCGACCCTCCCCGGTGTCAAGACTTTGTCTAGACATATGGACATCATGATCTCCGGTCAATCTGTACACTGGCACCGTGACCCAGACGCCCCTGTCGATCCCGTTGGACCGCGCCAGCCCGATCCCCCTCTACTTCCAGGTGGCCCGGGAGATCGAGCGCCGCATCCTGGAGGGGGAGCTGGCGGCGGGCACCCGCCTGGAGAACGAGGTGGTGCTGGCCGACCGGCTCGGCCTGTCCCGGCCGACCCTGCGCCGCGCCATCGAGTACCTGGTCGACCGGGGCCTGCTGGTGCGCAGGCGCGGGGTGGGCACCCAGGTGGTGCGCCCCCGGGTGCGCCGCCCGGTGGAGCTGTCCAGCCTCTACGACGACCTCACCCGCGCCGGGGAGGAGCCGCGCACCGAGGTGCTGCGGCTGGCCGTGGAGGAGCCGCCCCCGGCCGTGGCGGCCGTCCTGGAACTGCCCGAGGGGGGCCGGGCGTACACGATCGAGCGGCTGCGCCGCATCGGCGACGGGCCGCTGGCGCTGATGCGCAACCACGTGCCCGCGGACCTGGTCCGCCTGGACGAGGACGCCCTGCGCGACCACGGGCTGTACCAGCTGCTGCGGGCGGCGGGGGTGCGGCTCAAGGTTGCCTCGCAGAGCATCGGCGCGCGCGGCGCCACCGCCGCCGAGGCGCGGGTGCTAGAGGAGCGGCGCGGGGCGCCGCTCCTCACCATGGACCGCACCGTCTACGACGACGTGGGCCGGGTGGTGGAGCACGGCTCCCACCTGTACCGGGCCTCGCGGTACTCCTTCGAGCTGACCCTCACCGGCTGACCGTCCGGCACGCCGTGACGGCGGGGGCCGTCAGGCGTCGGGGAAGAGCGCGGCGCGCAGGGCGTCGGTCTGCGCGCGGCGGAAGCCCCTGACCACCCCGGTGTCCGCGAAGGGGACCTCGAACCCGTGGAAGGCCCCGGGCACGATGCTCAGCGCGCACGGCACCCCGGCCTCCTCCAGGCGGCGTGCGTAGGCCACGTCCTCGTCGTGGAACAGGTCGTTGGTGCCCACCCCGATCCACGCCGGGGGCAGCCCCGACAGGTCCTCCCGGCGCGCGGGCGCGGCGTAGGGCGACACCCCCTCCGAGCCCGGCGGGCGGCCCAGCAGGGCGCTCCAGGCGTAGCGGTTGGCCGAGGGCGACCACAGGTACATGTTCGCCGTGTCGATATCGGTGCGCAGCGCCGTGCGGTCGTCGAGCATCGGGTACACGAGCAGCTGGAACACCGGCCGCGGCCCGCCCCGGTCGTGGCACAGCAGCGCCAGCGCGGCGGCCAGGCCGCCCCCGGCGCTGGCCCCGCCGACGGCGATGCGCCCGGGGTCGATGCCCAGCTCACCGGCGGAGGCTGCCATCCACTCCAGCGCGGCGTGGACGTCCTCCAGGCCGGCCGGGGCCGGGTGGCGCGGCGCCAGGCGGTAGCGGACGGCGACCACGGTGATGCCCAGCTCGCGGGCGAACCCGACACTGCCCCTCTCGTCCTGCGCGGGATGGCCGATCAGGTGCCCGCCGCCGTGGACCCACAGCAGCGCGGGGGTGGTGGACGGGGCGGACCGGGGCCGGTAGACCCACGCCTCGACCGGCGGCGCCCCGGCGGGGCCGGGCACCGTGCGGTGCCGCACGGTCATGTCCGCGGGCACTCGGCCGGGCCGCATCCGGGACGTGAACCAGCGCATGACCCCGCTGGTGCCCCTGGTGACCGGGGGCACGGGGAGGTAGCGGATACGGCGCAGCTCGGGGTGCAGCGGGGGCATGGACGACTCCTCGGTGTTCTATGGCGGTAAGTTATCCACCGCCTCCGACACCGCCGTCCCCCGACCCCCGGCAGGCCCTACAGTGTTGACCATGCGTTGACCCCGGCCCGGGCGCATCCGGGCACCGCCCCGCTCCTTCGCGACCCCTGGAACATCCACCGCGAAGGAGATCTCACCCGTGTCCTTTTCCCTGCACATCGACGTCCCCGAGGCGCTGGTCGCCTCGCACGGCTCCAGCCCGCGGGGCCGCGCCTGGCTCGCCGCGCTGCCCGCCCTGGTCCGCGACCTCGTGGACCGCTGGTCGCTGCGCCCCGACGGCCCCGTCCGCAACGGCATGGCGGGCCTGGTCCTGCCGGTGGTGCGCCCCGACGGCACGCCGGCCGTGCTCAAGGCCCAGCCCGTCACCGAGGAGAGCGCGGGCACGGCCCTGGGCCTGCGCACCTGGAACGGCGACGGCGCGGTCCGCCTGCTGGACCACGACCCGGCCACCGGCGGCCTGCTGCTGGAACGGCTGGACGCCGCCCGCCCGCTGTCGGCGGTGCCCGACGACACCGAGGCCCTGGGGATCCTCGCCGACCTGCTGGCCCGGCTGACCGCCGTGCCCGCCCCGGCGGGGCTGCGCACCCTCGCCGACGTGGCGTCCGCCATGGTGGCGCAGGCCCCCGGAGCCGTCCCGGAGCTGCGCCGCGAGGAGGACCGCGCCCTGGTGCGCGCCTGCGCCGCCGCGGTCGCCGAGCTCCTGGACTCCCCCGGCGACCGGCTGCTGCACTGGGACCTGCACTACGACAACGTGCTGGCCGCCGACCGCGAGCCGTGGCTGGCCATCGACCCCGAGCCCCTGGCCGGGGACCCCGGGTTCGACCTGCTCCCGGCCCTGACCAACCGGTGGGAGGAGGTCCGGGCCCGCGGCGACGTGCCGCGGGCGGTGCTGCGCCGGTTCGACCTGCTCACCGAGCGGCTGGGGCTGGACCGGTCGCGCGCCGCGGGATGGACGCTGGGGCGGGTGCTCCAGGACGCGCTGTGGCAGGTGGAGGACGGCGACGACCTCCTGGAACCGGAGGGGGCCGCCGTCGCCGGGGTCCTGCTGGAGCACCGGTACTGAGCCGTCGGCGCCGGAGCCGTCAGAGCCAGGCCGGGGCGTCCGAGCCCCACCGGGTGGGCGGGGTCGCCCAGTCGGTGGGCGCCCCGGCGTAGCCGACCGGCGGGCGGGCGTAGCGCAGCCCGCCGTACGGGGAGTCCGCGGTGGTCAGCCACCGTTCGGGGTCGTGGGCGCCCTCGGCCGCGGGCACGGGGTCGATACCGTGCAGCAGCAGCCCGGCGGTCCCGGCCAGGGACAGGCGCAGGTCGCGTCCGAGGCCGTCGGCGGCCCGGTCGGTGAGGGCGCGCAGGACGGCGGCGGCCAGCAGGTACCCGGTCCCGTGGTCCAGGGCCTGGGCGGGCAGCGCGCCGGGGGCGCCGTCCTCCCCGGCCTCCGCGGCGGCGATGCCGACCCCGGCCTGCACCAGGCTGTCGAACCCGCGGCGCCCGGAGCGGGGGCCGGACCAGCCCCAGGCGCACAGGGCCGCGGTGATCACCCCGGGGCGCCGCTCGGCCAGGTCCTCGGGCGACAGCCCGTACCGGTCCAGGACCCCGGGGCGGTAGCCGGTGACCACCACGTCCGCCGAGGCCAGCAGGCCCTCGAACACCTCCCGGTCCGCGGGCTCGGCCAGGTCCAGCAGGGTGGAGCGCTTGCCGGGCGCGGTGTCGATGTGGGTGTCGCGGTCCTCGGGCAGGCGGGGGGTGTCCACCCGCAGCACGTCGGCGCCGAGCAGGGCCAGGGTGCGGGTGGCGACCGGTCCGGCGATCACCCGGGTCAGGTCCAGCACCCGCACCCCGGCGGCCGGCAGGTCCGCGGGGCCCAGGAGGCGGTCGGCCGGGCCCCACATGGGGCGCTCCTCCACGACGGGAGGGCGGGTGGGGTCGGGGTGGTCGGCCACGGCCACCGCCAGTCCCCCGGCGGCGTACACCTCCTCCTGCACCTGCCGGGCCCGCCGCCCGGCCAGCACCCGGCCCAGGGCCTCGGCGTCGGTGTCCCCGGACAGCTCCAGGGCGGCCAGCAGCCGCTCGCGGTGGTGGGGGTAGTTGGCGTGGGTGCGCACCCAGCCGTCGGCGGTGCGCCAGAACCCGGACAGGGGCGCGAACGGCACCATCGGGCGCCCGTCCACCCGCAGGTGGCGCTCGCTGACGAAGGCGGTGGCCACCGAGCCCTCGTCCACCTCCACCGGCCGCACCGGGGCGCCGCCGCGGGCGGCCAGCAGCTCGGCGGCGGCCAGCGAGCACACCCCGACGGTGGCGCGGGCCAGCTCCCGCACCGGCAGCCGGGCGGGGAGCACCGCCCCGGCACCCCGGTAGGACACCCCCTCCGCCAGGCCGGGCGGGCCGCCCAGCGCGGACCAGAGCACGGACGTGGTGACGTCGGTTCCACCCATAGGGGCATTGTGCCCAACCTGGCGGCCCTCCCCCGTCCCGGGCCCCGCATGCCGGGTGTCCGCCCTCGGCCGCCCTCCGCACGGCCCGGCTCCGCCCCGGCCCCCACCGGCCGGGATAGACTCGCGGCGGCGATGGATCCCGCCGGGGCGCCCGCCCGAACCGCCGGTCGGCTGATGGTTCCTGCACCGTTTCCACGGGGCGGGTCCGGCCTGCCCGGAAGGGTTCGGCGATGACACGCACACCGGCGCGGCCCGCGGCCGCGGGGACCGCCCCAGGACCCCGCACGCACATCCTCGGCACGGCACTGCTGGTCGCGGCCGGGTCCGCGGTCGGCACGCTCGCGCGCGCGGGCATCGGCGCGGCCCTTCCCGCCGGGGCGGGCCAGTGGCCGTGGGCGACCTTCGGCGTCAACGTCCTGGGGAGCCTCCTGCTGGGCGCCCTCCTGGAGGCGCTCTCCCGCTCGGGCGGGGACACCGGGTGGCGCAGACGGGTCCGCCTGGGCGCGGGCACCGGCGTGCTCGGGGGGTTCACCACCTACAGCACGTACGTGATCGAGGTCGGCCGGCTCGCCGACTCCGGGCACCCGTCCGTCGCCGCGGCCTACGCGGTGGCGAGCGTCGCCGCCGGGGTCGCCGCGGCCGGGGTCGGCGTCGCGGGGGCGGCGGCGGTCGCGCGCCGCGCGGGGCGGGGGCGGTGATGGTCCTGCTGCTGATGACAGCGCTGGCCGGCGGGGCGGGGGGCGCCTGCCGGTTCCTGGTCGACACCGCGCTGACCCGGGGCGGCCGGACCCGGCTACCGGTGGGCACGCTCACCGTGAACATCTCCGCCTGCCTGCTGCTGGGCCTGCTCACCGGGTACGCCCTCGCCCACGGGCACGCCGGCGGCCTCCCCGAGGTCGCCGGGGTGGGGTTCCTGGGCGGCTACTCGACGTTCGGCACGGCCTCGGTGGAGGCGGTCCGGCTGCTGCGCGCGGGCTCCCGGGGCGTCGCGCTCGTGTACGCCTGGGGAATGCTCCTGCTCGGCCTGCTCGCCTCCGCGCTGGGGCTGCTCGTGGGCGGCCTCCTCCCCTGACCGGGCGGCACGTCCCGTTCGTGGCCGTGTGTCCGCATAGGGGACACTGGGGCGGTGACCACCCAGAGGGAGGACGGATGAACGAGGCGGCGATCCGCGTCTACGGGGCCGACTGGTGCCGGGACTGCCGACGCACGAAGAAGCAGCTCACCGACCTGGCGGTGCCCTTCGAGTACATCGACGTCGAGCACGACCCGGCCGCGACCGAGCGGGCGCGGGAGATCTCGGGGAGGACGAACATCCCGGTGGTCGTCTACCCCGACGGGACCCACCACGTCGAACCGGACAACGCGCAGGTCGAGGCGAAGCTCCGCGAGCTGTCGGTGATCTGAGCCGGACGCGGCGCCGCACCCGCGCGGCGCCGCCCCGGCCCGGGGCCGTCTCAGCCGGCGGCCCGCACCGCCTCCCCCATGCGCCGCACCGCCTCCGTGAGGACCGCCCCGGACGTGGCGAAGTTCAGGCGTACCCGGCCCGCGCCGCCGGAGCCGAAGGTGTGGCCGGAGCTGAGCGCCACCCGCGCCCGGTCCAGGAAGACGCGCGCCGGGCCCGCCAGGTCGGTGACGACCCCGGGGCCGTCCGTGTCGCGGGGGTCGTCGAACCCCAGCCCCCGGCAGTCCAGCCAGGCCAGGTAGGTGCCCTCCGGTGGGGTGTACCCGACACCGGGCAGGTGCTCGGCGAGCAGCCTCCCCAGCAGTTCGCGGTTGGCGGCCAGGCCCGCCAGCAGGGCGTCGAGCCACGCGCCGCCCTCGTTCAGGGCGGCGGTGTGCGCCAGCGCGCCGAGGTGGCTGGGCCCGTGGCCGACCTCCTCGGGCATGCGGGCCAGGTCGTCCGCCGCACCGGGTCCGGCGAGCACGAGGCCCGCCTTGAGCCCGGCGAGGTTCCAGGCCTTGGAGGCCGAGGTGACGGCGAAGGCGTCCTCCGCGCCGTCGACGCTGAGGTAGGGGGTGAACCGCGCGCCGTCGAGCACCAGCGGGGCGTGGATCTCGTCGGCGACCACCCGGACGCCGTACTCCCGGGCGAGGGCGGCCACGGCCGCGAGCTCGTCGGGGGTGTGCACCGCGCCGGTCGGGTTGTGGGGGTTGCACAGCAGGTGGGCGGGGCGGCCGCCGCGGGCGCGGGCGGCGGCGTAGGCCTCCCCCAGCGCGTCGAGGTCGAGGCGGCCGTCCGCGCCGAGCGGCGCCGCGGCCACCCGCCGGTCGGCGTGGGTGACGAAGGCGTGGAACGGCGGGTACACGGGCGGGTTGACGACCACCGTGTCGCCCGGCCCGGTGACCAGGCGCAGGACCTCGACGATGCCGAGCATGACGTCGGGGACGAGGGCGGTGTGCTCCACCTCCGGGCCCTTCCAGCCCCAGCGGCGCTGCGCGAACCCCGCAAGCGCCTCGGCGTAGGCGCGTCCGCCGACGGGGTAGCCGGTGTCGCCGAGCTCCACCGCGCGGTGCAGCGCCCGGGCGACCGGCTCGGCCAGGGGCACGTCCATCTCGGCCACCCACAGGGGCAGCACGTCCTCCGGGTAGGTACGCCACTTCATGCTCGTGCGCCGGCGCAGGTCCTCCACGGTCGGCTGCTCCAAGGGGTTGGGCACGTCCGCGGCCGTGTGTTCCATGCTCGCTCCCCGGGGTCGGTTCGGCCGCCCGGCGCGGTGCGGCCCGCACCGGCGGCCCTCTCGGTCTCCCCTTCTATCCGTTCCCGGCGGGCTCGGGCAACCCCCGCCCCCCACCGTTCCCCCGCCGCGGCGGGGCGCCCGATGTACACGGCGCCCGGCCGGGGCGGGTCAGGTCGACGTGTAGAGGCCGGCGATCGCGGAGAGCACCCGGTCGCGGGCCGCGTCGGCGTCCTCGCAGCCGATGAGGACGTAGTAGGCCAGGCCCTCCGCGAGGGCGGCCAGGGCGACCGCCTCCCGGTCCGGCTCCACCGCGGCCGGGAGCGCGCCGGCCTCCCGGTCCCGGCGCAGCAGGTCGGCGAGCCGCCCGTGGAAGCGCTCGTACTCGCCGCGCATGCGGTCGGCGATGGACTCCTCCGACAGGGCCAGCGCGGTGAAGGACTGGCGGATGCGCATGTGGGTGCGCGTGGGCGCGTCGTAGGGGATCAGCTCGGTGAGGACCGCGGTCAGCGCCTCGCGGGGCGGGGAGTCCGCGCCGGCCCGGGCGGCGATGCGGGCGCTGCTCAGGGCGTTGGCCCGGTCGAAGGCGGCCTCGATCAGCTCGTGGCGGGCCGGGAAGTAGTGCTGGACCCGGCCGGGCGAGACCCCGGCGCGGGCGGCGACCGTGCTCTGCGACACCGCCGAGAGGCCCTCGGCGGCCACCACCTCCAGCACCGCGTCCGCGATCTCGTTCCGGCGCCGTTCGTACGCGGCCCCCCGGCCGCGGGCCCGTCGCTCCATCCCCGCCCCCTTTTCCAATGTGGGCACATCGGTTTGACCGGGCCATCGTAGCCCGGCTACGGTCTCAGGCAAACCGATGTGGTCACATCGTTCTGATGGGGAGGGGCGTCATGGGAGAACGCGCGGCCGGCGCGGGGCCCGGCGCGGCGCACCGGGGCGTGCTCGCCCTGGTCTGCACGGCGCAGTTCATGGTGGTGCTCGACGTGTCGGTGGTCAACGTCGCGCTCCCGCCGATCCGGGAGGCGCTGGACTTCACACCCGGCGGGGTGCAGTGGGTGGCGGGGGCCTATGCGCTGGCCTTCGCCGGGTTCCTGCTCCCGGGCGGCCGCCTGGCCGACCTGTACGGGCGGTCGCAGGCGTTCACCGCCGGGCTCGCGCTGTTCACCGCGGCCAGCCTGGTCGGCGGGCTGGCCACCGCACCGTGGGTACTGGTCGCCGCCCGCGCCGCGCAGGGGCTGGGCGCCGCCGTGCTGGCCCCGGCCACGCTGACCGTGCTGACCTCCGCCTTCCCCGAGGGGCCCGCCCGGGTCCGGGCCCTGGCCGTCTGGACGGCGGTCGGCCTGGCCGGTGGGGCCTCGGGCAACCTCGTCGGCGGGCTGCTCACCGAGGCGCTGTCCTGGCGGGCCGTCCTGCTGGTCAACGTCCCCCTGGGGCTGCTCGCCGTGGGCACGGCCCTGCGCGTGCTGACCGGCGGGCACCGCCGCGCGGCGGTGCGCGGCGGCCTGGACGTGCCCGGCGCCCTGGCGGCCGCCGTCGGACTCACCGCGCTCACCTACGGCCTCACCCGCGCCGCCGACCACGGGCGGGCGGACCCGGGCGCGGTCGCCTGCCTGGCCGCAGGGGTCCTCGCGCTGGCCGTCCTGGCCGTGGTCGAGACCCGCACGGCGGCCGCCCCGCTGCTGCCGCCGCGGCTGCTGCGGGAACGCGCGACCGGCCTGGGCAACCTCCTGATGCTGCTGTCGGGGGCCTGTCTCCAGATCCCGATGTGGTACTTCCTCGCCTTCGCCATGCACGACGTCCTGGGGTTCGGGGCGCTGGCCACCGGACTGGGGTTCCTCCCCCACACCCTGGTCACCATGCTCGTCGGCTGGCGGGTGGCGCCCCGGCTCATGGAGCGCTTCCGGGCCCGCACCCTGGTGGCCGCCGGGGCCCTCACCGCCGCGGCGGGCTTCGCCTGGCAGGCGGCCGCCCTGTCCTCGGGCACCTACCTCACGGCGGTCGCGGGCCCGGCGGTGGCGATCGCGCTGGGCGCGGGGCTGTTCGCCACGCCGCTGACCGCCGTCGTCACCTCCGGGGCGCGCGCCGAGGACGCCGGGGCCGTGTCGGGGCTGATGAACACCGCCAAACAGGCCGGCGGCGCGGTGGGGCTCGCGCTCCTGGTCCCCCTGGCCTCCGCCGGGTCCGCCGGGGGCGGCCCGGCCGCCGGGTACTCCGCCGTCTTCTGGGCCCTCGCGGCGGTGCAGGCCGCGACCGCGCTCCTGGCCCTCCTCCTACCCGCGCGCCCCGGCCCCGGGCCGGCGGGCCCGGGGGCCGTCCGCGGCGGGGCGGCGCCCGGCGCGGACGCCGTTGGCGATGACCAGGACCTCGGCTAGCTCGTGGGTGAGGAGAGTACGACCATGTCCCATCTCCCCCACCACCGCATCCGACCTCCCTCTCGGCACCGGGCGCTCCCGGCCCCGTCCGGTGCCTGGATGCTCGTATGGGGCCGTTTCATACAGAACCCCTTACCCTGCGGGCTTCCACTCGGCAGAATCGGTGGCGTACACGGCGGAGCCGTTCCGCGACCGGCCGCACTCCCGGTCGCCGCCGGTCCTCCGACCAACACCGCAGGACGGCACCTTGGCCCTGATGCCTCCACCGACTAGAACGGGAACGACGTGGCGGGTTCGGAACTCATCGCGTGGAGCTGCGAGAACCTGGAGGAACTACGGGAGGTGACCGGAGCCGAGCTGAGGCCGGACCTCGAGGCTTGTGTAGCGGCAGCGGTCCGCGGTGAGGATTGCTCCGACCTCCTGAACTCGGTACTGCGCGCCTTGGGGATCGAAACCCAGAAGTTCCGCGGTGGCCCCGACACGTCTCCCGGCGGCTACAGAAGGGCAGTGGGCGTGACCGGAGGCAAGGGCGCGGTTCTGCGGCCCGCCTGCCCGAACGGTGTGTGCTCACGCTCCCAGGATCCCGGCGCACCCCCGGAGGAGCGGTACTGTGCTCTTCAGGGGCGACCCTTCGTGGAACGGTGGCTGTGACCGGCTTCCTCGCCGGGCTGGGCGGTAAGCTCGCCGAACGGTGGCTCTCCCGGCTCACGCTCCCCGGCTGCCTGTTCCTCGCGGCGCTGTGCCTGGCCTTCGCTCTGGGGCAGGAGCACGCCGTGGACCGGCATCACCTGGTCGAGGCGGCCTCCGACTGGTATGAGAAAGCACAGGGCGCCCGCCCAGGTACACTCGCCGTGGCCGCTGTGGGCACGGCGCTGACGGCTACCCTGGCCGGACTGGGCTGCAGGGTAGTGGCCCATGGGATGGGATGGCTGTGGTTCGACGCCAGCGAGAATCCCCTGAACAAGCCGATACGGGATACCGAGGAACAGGTCGGCCTGTATTACCGGGTCGACCTGAAGCTGCTCTGGCCCCGGTTATGGCTCGTACTGTCCCCAACTGTACGCAATGAGCTCCGGGCCGCGATCACGGCGGTGGACACTGCGGTCGGGGTGGGCGCGTGGGGGGTCGTGTACCTCGTGTTGGGCCTGTGGTGGTGGCCCGCGGCGGTGGGCGGGGCCGCCATGCTGGCCGTCGGCCTGTTCATGGCACGTGAACGCGCCGCCGACCTGGCGGCGCTGATGGAGACCGCGGTTGACATCGGCCTGCGCCCGGTCGCACGTTCGCTGGGCGTCACACCCCCTCCGGCCTCGTCCCCAGCAGACCTGGGGCGCCTGGTCTCCCCGTTCCTGAACAAGAGAGCGGCGGTGGCCGCATCCGCGGGCGAGGGGTGGGTCGTCGTCTCCCAGGGGACGCCGAAGGAAATCCGGCGCCTTAAAGAACGACAGCGGAAGGATGCTGTACCGGAGACCTCCGCCTCACCCGCGGACGCGCAGTTCGAAGAGTGAGTCCTTGGACGCGCAACCGCCTCCGCTCAGCCCACGTGCACGAACGGCGCCCAGGCCATAGGGGACTCATATTCCTCCCGCACTCTCACGGCGGCATGGTGCACCGCAGCCGCGACCCGTTCAGGGTCCGGCCCGCCCGTGTCACCGTCCACGGGCGAGCCCAGGCGCTCGTAGAACACCTCGGTGAACCTGCGTGCGTGTTCGTCTCCCGTCTTCCACAGGGCCCCGACCGCGTTGCGCGCCCCCGCGGCACGGAAGGCGGAGGTGAGGTGCAGGATCTCGTCGGGCAGCCGTGCCCCCGCATGGGCGGTGTGACAGGCGGAGAGGAAGGCCAGTCCCAGACCGTCCAGGCGCTGTGCAATCAGGTCCGCCACGGTGAGGATCTCGTCTCGCAGCACCAGGTGGCTGCGCGACGGGTGGTGCGCGTCACTGATTCCGTGACCGGCGAAGTGCACACCCCGGGCCCCGCCGAGGCCGGCCTGTACCACCGGAGCCGATACCCCTTCCGGCTCCAACGAACGGGCCTGGGGCAGGACGGCCCCGAGGTGCGCGGCCTCCTCCCCGGCCTGCTCCAGCGGCTCCTCCGGCATGAGAGACGAGTGCGGGACCGGAACGACCAGGTACCCCTCCCGAGGCGGAGAGGGTGCGGCCTCGGCACGGGGATCGTCGAGCAAGCGCAGGGTCGGTATGTATGAGGAGACGACCCTGGCCATGACGGAGTCGCCGGGCGTCCCGGGCCGTTCGGCAGCGTGCAGCGGAAGCAGTGTCAACGGACCGGTCGGCGACCAGCGCAGGTGAGGAGGCAGTGTCCCGGTGCCCGGTACCGAGGTGATCCCCAGTGCGGCAAGGACCGGTTCGGCTACCGTTTCCCAAAGCCAGGACAGGACCTCGACCAGTACAGCGCCGTGATGGAGCCGCTCCTTCAGGGTCGGCCCTCCCTGCTGCAGAGGCCGGGAGAGCACTGTGACCGCCGCGGTGAACTCCTCGGCCCGACGCGCCGCCTCCTCCTGGGTGAGGTCCGGCAGAGGCACGAGCTGGGTCCCCCCTCCCTCCCGCAGGATCAGTGCATCACAACGGAAACGGCTCACATTGACCGTGGCCACAGGGACGGCGCCCACCCTGCGGGCGAGTTCTCCCGGAGCGGGCGGCAACAGGTAACGGTCCAACCCCGGGAGGGACCGGATCTGCTCGGTGACCTCCCGAAGTTCCCCCACCAGGCGGTGCCGCCGGTCGGCGTTCGGGCCGTGGCCGGCATCCTGCACCCGGGCCAGCTCCGCGCGCAGTTCCTCCACTCGCGCCGCCAGGGGCGGGGACATTGCACGAACGGGGTCGAGATCGGCGTTGCGGTGGCGGGCCAGCGCCTGTCCGATGAGAAGGGCCCTCCCCGATTCCAGGATCTGGAGTGCTTCGCCCACGGGTCGGCCTGCTCGGAGGAAGACCGCACCGGCGTCGCGGGCGAGGTCCGTCGCGATCGTGGCGAGTCCTCTTTCCCGGTCCTCCAACGGGATCGCTTCGGAGATCGCGTGCGGAAGCCGCTCGACCACATGACGGAGCAGGTCGGCCGCACCCTGCCAATCCTCGGCCTCCGTCTCCAGATAGGCGCCCAACAGACCGCCCAGCACGGCGCTGTGAGGGTGGGCGTTCGACAACCCCTCGGCAAGAAGGTCCGGGAATTCCGGATCCCGAGGATCTCGTGCGATGCGCAACATCGCGGTGACCATGGCGAGAGAATCCCGCTCCCGAGCGGTGGGGCTCGCCTCACTGCTCGCTCGGCCTCTTTCCATGACGGTGATCGCCTCGTCCAAGAGGGACTGCTCCCCCGTCACTCTCCACAACCCCCGCAGGGCCGTGGCGAGGTTCTCTGCGAAGGTGGGGTAATCAGGGGCCGCGGGGTCGGCCATGTGTACCGATGTCCGCAGGAGGTGCACGGCAAGGGCCAGTTCACGCCTCTGGGAGTCTCCCGAGCCGGTCATCAAGGCCCGCCCGTGCAGGGCGGACGCGAACTGGTTGAGTGCACCGGGCCAGTAGGGATGGCCGGGCCGCAGTCGGGCGACGGACCGCAGGTGCAAAGCGATCCCCTGGTCGAACGATGCCGCATCACGGTTATGGGCGCCTTTGAACACATGGGCCTGCCCGGCACGCATGAGCCGCCACCAGTACTTGTCGTCGTCCGTGCGGGAGTCGAGTTCCAATGCCTGGTCGGCGAGGTCGACCGCCTCGTCCAGTGCGGTGGAGTCCTGAGTGGCGATGTAGCGCTGCTGCAACTCGTTGACGAGGTTGAGCATGACCCTGGCCCTGGTCCGCGAATCGATATCCGGGTCCTGCACTGTTGCCCGCAGTTCACCGATCACATCGGTGCCGGGCCGCAACACATGGATGATGGCTCGGTCTGCTCGGATCTGGCTGTACATGGAATGGTCGGGCCCGGCCGCTGCGAATGCACCGTCGATCGCCTCGATCGCCCGGCGCAGGTCGTGTTCCCGCCCGGCATGCAGGTACCGGACCCGCCAGGCGTTGGCCTCGACGTAGTACAGCGAAACGCGCCCCTCATCGTCCTCCGACAGCCGTTTCCTCCGAGCCGCCAGCAGTTCGGCCACTCGTTCGGCGACATCGAGCGGCGCCCCACCCTGTACCCCCGCGATGCAGTCCTGGGCGACCTGAACACAATCCAGTGGGGAGTGGTCCTCACCGCACAGCCTTTCCAGTTCTTCGAGTGGTGCTTCCACCGGGATTCGCGACACGACAACACCTCTCGTTCCGAGTGGATTCCGGTCAGCGGCCGCGCCGCTTGACCACCGTCCCGCGGTAGCACCGCAGGTCCCAGTGGGCGTCGGTCTCGGTGTGCCCGACCGGGATGGTGCGGCTCCCTTCGACCGCGGTGACGTCTTGGGGCCCGGCGAAGACCATGCAGAAGACGCTCAGGTCACCACCCGCCTCCCCGTAGTAGTGGTAGTCCTGGCGCAGAATCTCCTGTCCGGCCAGGAAAGGGGCTTGGAGGAGTTCCTGGGCGCGAGGTGGCAGATGGCCGAGCACCTCCTGAACACCGGTCCGGATCGCCAGGGCGCCTGGACGTGCGTCAGGCGGAGGCGTGGAAGCCCTCCTGGGTGGGCCTGACGTCCTTTGCCGCCCCTGCGGGCCAGGTCGGTGCACCACCTCGGCCCGGCGCAGTGATACGGGGTCCAGATGGTAGGCCGAGATCGCGTAGACCGGCTTGTGCCGGGTGTCCACCCGGGGGTCGGCGAAGCACAGGGCCCGGTCGCCGAACAGAACCGCTTCTGGGCGTCGACCGTCCGCAGCCGATGCCCACCAGAGCAGGGACTCCGACCCGGCGTACTCCCGCATCCTCCTCCGCACGGCCTCGGGGACCCGCAACCATAGGACGTCGCGCCCGGGCCCGGAAGTGAAACCCATCTCGCCGGCCGCGCACAGCTGCGGACCGATGCGTTGGACGGCTCGCTCCTGCGATCGGTGCGGGCGGATGGCCTCGCGGCCGTGCGCACCGGTCGTCCTGTGTACGGGCAAGTGGTCCACTCACGCCTCCTGAAGGGAAGAACAGGGAAAACGGCGATCATCGCAGCCGGGTCGGCCCGAACCATCGCCTTGGGGAAATTCAGTGTCGAAACGAATATCCAGGAAATCGGATGAACCGTGAAATATCTTTTTTTCTCATTTTTTCGACCGGACGAACTTCCTGATCCACTCCACTGGCACGATGTCACCCCCCGAGCAGGCTCATGAGCCCCCCTAATAGCACGAACAGCACCAGGTTCACCCCGTTAGCGGTCCACGCATAGCGCTTGTACCTGGCGGCTTTCCCGTGGTCATCGTTCTCGCAGAGGGCCATGATCGCGAGGATGACGGCAGGAATCGCCAGAGCGTTACAGGCGAACAACAGGAGCCCCGCCGTCACCAAGGCCGCGACAGTGGAACCTCGCCCCGACGGCATCGCCCGACCTCCGGAGGCCGATGGGGGCGGATAGGGGTGGGTTCGGTACGCGGCCTGTGGATCCGGGGTCGGATACGGACGGGCGGCGTCCCAGGGCGAACGGGCTCCAGGAGGGGGCGCATGGTCCCATGGGTCCGATGGTGTCCGCGCTCCGGGAGGCGGTGCCGTATTCGTCGGGCCGGACCCAGGCTCCGATCCCCACGGATCGGCAGGATCAGGCCCGGGTTCCGAAGCCGACGGAGGAACAGGGTCGGCTTCGGGTCCCGGTGTGCGCAGTTCGGCCAGGAGGACCTCCCGGGCCAGAGCGACACGCTCGAACATCGTCCTCGCCTCCTGCGCCCCTGTTGTCGAATGCCGGTCGGGGTGCCACTGCGCGGCCTTGCGTCGGAAAGCCCTGCCCACCTCCTCCTCCCGGGCACCGGGACCGACCCCCAGCAGCCTCCGCGCTTCGTCCGGGTCGGGTTTCGATACGGCCATGCTCCAGGTGTCTCCTTTCCGTAGCTCCCGTATCAGTGGGTGACGGCGGCCCCGATCCGCGGGCTCACTCGAACCGGATGGCGTACAGGTCTGCGTGCGGGTGCTCTCCGACCGCTTCCAACCAGCGCCATCCGAGTTCGTTCTCTCCGAGTTCGACCGTGACCCGGCGTTCCCGGAAACCGTCCTCGCCAGTGATCCACTCCTCTCCCACCACTGTCATGGGCACATCGTCGAACGTGTCGGAGGACATCGCATCGCCGATCTCGATGAAGGTGTCCCCGCAAGTCGATCCGCCGTAATGCTCGGCCAACCCCTGCCACTCCTCTTCGGGCATGTGCCCGCAGGGGTTGGCCGAGCCCGACCCGATACCGGCGAGCTGCTCCCTCAGCTCACCGACCTCCCACGGGTCGGGGTCCCGTGCCTCCTCATGCAGCGCGAACCCCCATCTCGCGGCCACGCCCGCCACCAGACAGGCGGCGACCCCCGCGAGGAGCACCCGGGAGCGCCGCAGCTCCGTCTTCCGAAGAAAAGCGACCGCTACCGCCACAGCCAGTACCGCGCACAGCACCAACAGCGGCCACCGGAGGGCCACCACGGCTTCGCGGAGCACCACCACCGTGACGACGAACAGGATGACGACTGCAAAGCACCCTCCCCCAGCCGCGTTCGTATCGGAATCCCACCGGGTGTGGATCGTGGGCGCGGGTTTGACTCCATCGCGTTCGAAGGCCGACCGTGGCGGGCCCGACGGTTTGTGCACCGTTTCGTCCCGCCAGCGGAACCCCTGTCCCGTGGAGACCTCGCTGCGCCACTGTTCGCCGTCCCAGAAGCGCTTGTATCCGTTCCCGTCGGGATACCAGCCAGGGGGATATGACATCGCACTCCTTCTTCGCTTCTCGGGGGCGCAGGAGGCCGATGTCGGTCACCCCGGTCCTCGGTCGAAATTCCGCACAGTGATGCTACGCCTCGTCCGTTTCCCAGGAAGGAATTCATCACCCTCGCCTCCCGGCGGGGCTGCGGGGGTGATCAATTCATCGATGCGCATTGACACGGAAATCCGGTCCCGGCCCTCTGGGGTGGGGGTCACCGGAGGAAGAACCGGGGATAATCAAGGTCCTGTCCCCGTCACACCCCAGGACGCCGTGGATGATGAACGATGATCAATGACCTCCGCCCGGGGCGTCCCCCCAACCCGGTACCGGCCCCGGACAGCCCTCTGGGGGCCTTCGCCCTCGGGCTGCGGGAGCTGCGAACGGCAGTGGGCTCGCCCAGTTTCCAGCGCATGGCCGAACAGGCCAGCGCACTGGGCCTGCGCGTATCGGCCACTTCCCTGCGCAACGCCGCCGCGGGCGAGAAGCCGCCCACCCTGGCCACCGTCACCTCCTTCGTCCGGGTGTGCCTGTCACTCGCAGCGGCCTCCGAGGCGGAACCGGAGGACGAGGAGGCCGTCCTCGACCGGTGGCGGCTGCGCTGGAGGCGCCTGGTCGAGGCGGACGGCGACACCGCGGGGGGACGCGACCGCGGGGCGGAGGAGCCCCGGCCCCCGCGGCGGGCGAAGGGGAACCTGCCCGCGGAGTCGGACAGCTTCGTCGGGCGCGACGACGAGATCGGAGCGCTCACCGAGGTGCTGAAGGACGCTCGGCTGGTGACGTTGACCGGCATCGGCGGTGTGGGCAAGTCCCGGCTGGCCCGCCACACGGCCGTGCGGCTGGCCGGCGCCCACCGGGACGGCGCCTGGCTGGTGGAACTCGCCCCCGTGACCGACCCCGAGGCGGTGGCCTGGACCGTCGCCACCACGCTCGGCATCCAGGAGGACGACACCTCCGACGCCGTCGCGCAACTGGCGCACCAGCTGCGCGACCGCCGTCTTCTGCTGGTCCTGGACAACTGCGAGCACGTCCTGGACGCCTGCACACGCCTGGTCGACGTACTGCTGGGCACCGTTCCCGGCCTGAGGGTGCTGGCCACCAGCCGACGCTCCCTCGGCGCCACCGGCGAACACGTGCGGCCCCTGGCTCCGCTGGCCGTACCCGGGGAGGACGACGGGAACCGGGTCGCCGACAACCCTGCGGTCCGGCTCTTCACCGACCGGGCCGCCGCGGCCTGGCCCGGCTTCTCCCCGCCCCGGGGGGACCTCCACGACATCGCGGCGCTGTGCCGCCACCTGGAGGGGCTCCCCCTGTCCATCGAGCTGGCCGCCCGCTGGACGCGCACCCTCTCCCCCCGCCAGATCCGCGAACACTTCCTCGACCGGCACAGCCTGCGCGTCACCGGTCCGGCCCGGCCCCGCCACCAGAGCCTGCACGCCGTGCTGGAGCGCAGCCACAACCTGTGCTCTCCCGCGCAGAGGACTCTGTGGGCGCGCATGTCGGTGTTCACCGGGCCCGCCACGACCGAGGACGTGTGCTCCGTCGCCGGATTCGATCCGCTGGACTCCGACTCGGCCCTGAGCGCCCTGGACTCCCTCGTCGACCAGTCCATCGTCGTCCCCGTGGACACCCCCGCCGGGCGCGCGTACACCCTCTTGGAGACCGTGCGCGGCTACGGACACGGCAGGCTGGCCGACCTGGGCGAGGAGGCGCGGCTGCGCGCCCGGCACCGGGAATGGTTCATGGCGCTGGCCCACCGGGCCCACGCGCACGGGTACGGGTCCGACCAGGCCTACTGGCTGGCGAGGCTGCGCACCTGCACCAACGACATGCGGCTGGCGCTGGAGCACGCCTACGACGACGGGACGGACCCCGGACACATCCAGGTCACCGAGGCCGACCTGTGGCTGTACTGGATGGTCACCGGGCGCCTGTCCGAGGGGCGCGGCCGGTTGGAGCGCGCGCTGTCGTTGTCGGCCGAGCCCACCTACGCGCGGGCCCGGGCACTGTGGGCCTACGGCTACCTGGCCTTCGTCCATGGTGACCACCGCGCGACCGGAGAGAGCGCCGCGCTGGCCCTGGAGATCGCCTCGCGCCTGGACAACGCCGAGGCGGAGTACGGGGCCCGCGTTCTCCTGTCCCTGGTCGCCCTCGGCCAGGGGGGCCTGTCGCGTTCGCTGGAGCTGGCCGGCGACTTCTGGCGGATGCCCGACCGGCCGGGGTTCATGAACCAGCTCTGCGCGTCCGTCACCGGGCTGGCCTATACGCTCCAGGGCCGGCTGGACGAGGGGGCGGCCTGGCTGGCGCGGTCGGGCGAGATGGCCGCGGAGCGGGAGGAGACCTGGCACTACTCGTACAACCTGTGGGTGGTCGGCCTGAACCTGCTGTTGCGAGGCGACCCGGCGGCCGAGGGGCACCTGCGGCGGGCCCTCGTCATCAAGGCATCGCTCGGCGACCGCCTCGGGCTGCCGGCGGTGGTGGAGTCGCTGGCCTGGCACGCCCAAGAGCAGGGTGATGACGAACACGCCGCGCTGCTGCTGGGCGGGGCCGAGGCGCTGTGGGGGACCACCGCCCCGCGGCTGTTCAGGTTCGACGGCCTGGTGACCCTGCACCGGGGGACCCGCGAACGCATCGTGCGGGCCCTGGGGCGGGAGCGGGCGGAGGAACTGATGGACCGGGGCCGCGGTCTGGGCTTCGAGGACCTGGTGCGCCTTGCCGTGGGCGGTGTCGAACAGAACCGGGACGGGGAGCACACCCCCTGAGAAACCGGGGCAGCGGGGATCAGCGCGGATCGGGGCGGTGCCCGGCGCGGACGCCGTTGGCGATGACCAGGACCTCGGCTAGCTCGTGGGTGAGGATGACGGCCGCCAGCCCCAGGACGCCGAACGCCGACAGCGGGACGAGGGCGAGCAGGATCCCGCCCGACAGCACCAGGCTCTGGAGCATGATGCGCCGGGAGCGGCGGGCGTGGGCCAGGGCCCGGGGCAGGGCGCGCAGGTCCTCGCCCATGAGCGCCACGTCGGCGGTCTCGATCGCGACGTCGGTGCCCATGGCGCCCATGGCCACCCCGGTGTCGGCGGTGGCCAGGGCGGGGGCGTCGTTGACACCGTCGCCGACCATCGCCACCGGCCCGTGGCGGCGCAGGCCGGCGACCAGGGCCGCCTTGTCCTCGGGGCGCAGGTCGGCGTGGACCTCGGTGACGCCGACCTGTGCGGCCAGGGCGCGGGCGGTGCGCTCGTTGTCTCCGGTGAGCATGACGGTGCGCACGCCCATGCGGTGCAGGGCGGCCACCGCCTCGACCGCCTCGGGGCGCGGCTCGTCGCGGATCGCGACCGCCCCGACCACCGAGCCGGCCGCCTCGACCAGGACGGTGGTGGCGCCCTGCTCCTGGAGGCGGACCACGGCCGGGGCCAGGGGGCCGGGGTCGATGTAGCCGGGGCGGCCCAGCCGCAGGGGCGTGCCGTCGGCGGAGGTTCCGGCCAGGCCGCTGCCGGGCACCGCCGCCACGTCCCGGGCCGGCTCCGGGTCGGGGCGGGCGGCCAGGATCGCGGCGGCCAGGGGGTGCTCGCTGCGCGCCTCCAGGGCGGCGGCCGCGGCGAGGACCTCCTCGCGGGTGTGCCCGGGGGCGGGCTCGACGGCCACCACGGCGGGCCGGTTGCGGGTGAGGGTCCCGGTCTTGTCCAGGGCGACGACCCGCACGGTCCCGAACGCCTCCAGGGCGGCCCCGCCCTTGACCAGCACGCCCGACCGGCTCGCCGCGCCGACGGCGGCGACCACGGTGACGGGGACGGAGATGGCGAACGCGCACGGGGAGGCGGCCACGAGCACCACCAGGGCGCGCTCGATCCAGACCCCCGGGTCGCCGAACACCGAGCCGGCGACGGCGATCAGGGCCGCGGCGATGAGGACGCCGGGGACCAGGGGCCGGGCGATCCCGGCGGCCAGGCGCTGGGCGGCGCCCTTGCGGGCCTGCTCGCGCTCGACGATGTGCACGATCCGGGACAGGGAGTTGTCGGCCACCCGGGCGGTGACCTCGACCTCCAGGGCGCCGCCGCCGTTGACGGTGCCCGCGAACACCCCGGTGCCCTCGACCGCCTCCACCGGCACGGACTCGCCGGTGACGGTCGAGGTGTCCACGGTGGAGCGGCCCGAGCGGACCACGCCGTCGGTGGCGACGCGCTCGCCGGGGCGGACCAGCAGCAGGTCGCCCTCCCGTAGTTCGCCGGGGGCGACGGTGGCCTCGCGGCCGCCGCGCAGCACGGTCGCCTTCGCCGGGACCAGGTCGAGCAGGGCGCGCAGGCCGCGGCGGGTGTGCGCCACGGCGTGGTCCTCCAGCGCTTCGGCCAGGGAGAACAGGAAGGCGAGCATGGCGGCCTCGCCCACCTCGCCGAGCAGGACGGCGCCAGCCATGGCCACCGTCATCAGCGTGCCCACGCCGAGCCTTCCCCGGGCCAGCGCCCGCAGGGTGCCGGGCACGAACGTCCGCCCGCCCGCCGCGATCGCGGCGGCGAACAGCGCGGTCGCGACCGCGGGAAGGCCGACCAGCCACTCGGTGAGCAGCCCGGACAGCCAGAACACCCCGGCGGCCGCGGCCCAGCGCACGGCGGCCGAGTGCCACCACGCCCCCGGTGCCCGCTCCGGATCCGGGATAGGTGAGCCGCAGGTCGGGTCGCCGCACCCGTCGCCGTCGGCGGCCGCCTCGGCGGAGGCACGGCCGTGGCCATCGTCCGCACGGCGGCCGTCGGCGGCGGTGCCCGGGAGGTCCCGGTCGCGGACGCCTCCGTCCGCGCAGCAGGGGCAGGCGACCTCGGCCGGCGCGCGGGACGCGGGGGCGGCGGTCGGGTTCGGCAGCGGGCGGACACGGGGCGGCTCGGGGGCGCCGTCGTCACCGCAGCACAGGTCGGACACGGCTCAGCCCTCTCCCGCCGCGGGCACGGGGGCGGCCTCGGGCAGCAGCAGGGACAGCAGGGCGTGTCCGGTGTCGGTGAGGCGGTACATGACGAGCTTGCCGTCGCGCCGGGAGGCCGCCAGCCCGGCGGCGCGCAGCCGGCGGACGTGGTGGGAGACGAGGTTCTGCGCGGCGGAGCAGACCCACGCCAGGTCGCACACGCACAGCTCCCCGCCGGCCGCCAGGGCGCGGGCGATGCGCAGCCGGGTGGGGTCGGCCAGGGCGTGCGCCCGTTCGGCGGCGGCCCGGACGTCCTCGTCGGCGGGGACGACGGCACGGACCGCCTCGGCCTGGGGCAGGTCGAGGCAGAGGAGGTCACAGGAGTCGGAAGACATACCAACAAACTAACACTCGTTGATATGTTGAGTCGACACCGTGCCGGGGCCGGCGGTCCGCCCCCGGCACGGCCCGGGGACGGACGGACCCCGGATCAGAGGGTGAGGAGCACCTTGGTGGCGCGGCGCTCGTCCATCGCCCGGTAGCCCTCGGCGGCCTCCTCGATGGGCAGGGTGAGGTCGAAGACCGCTCCCGGGTCGATCCGGTCGGTCATGATCAGGTCGATCAGCTCGGGCAGGAACCGGCGCACCGGCGCCGGCCCGCCCAGCAGGCTCACGGTGGAGAAGAACAGGTCCATGCCGTCCAGCTCGACCCCGTGGGCGACGCCCACGTACCCGACGTGCCCGCCCGGGCGCGTGGAGTGGATCGCCTGCATCATGGACTCCTGGGTGCCCACCGCCTCGATCGTGGAGTGGGCGCCGTAGCCGCCGGTCAGCTCCTTGACCCGGGCGACGCCCGCCTCGCCCCGCTCCCCGACGACGTCGGTCGCGCCGAACCGCCGGGCCAGCGCCTGCCGGTCCGCGTGGCGCGACATCGCGATGACCCGCTCGGCGCCCAGTCTCCTGGCCGCCAGGACCCCCAGCAGCCCCACCGCGCCGTCACCGACCACCGCGACGGTCTTCCCGGGACCGGCCTGGGCGGCGACGGCGGCGAACCAGCCGGTGCCGAGCACGTCGGAGGCGGCCAGCAGGCTGCGCGCCTGCGCCTCGGTGGGCTCCCCGGGGACCTTGACCAGGGTGCCGTCGGCGAGCGGGATGCGCGCGTACTCGGCCTGGGTGCCGATCGCGCCCATCATCACCTGGTGGACGCAGCGGGACTGGAACCCGGCCCGGCAGATCTCGCAGGTGTTGTCGGAGGCCACGAACGACCCCACGACGAAGTCGCCCACCGCGATCTCCTCCACCCGGGCGCCGACCTGCTCGACGACCCCGATGTACTCGTGGCCCATCCGTGCGGGCCCGTCCTGCTTCTCGACACCGCGGTAGGGCCACAGGTCCGAGCCGCAGATGCAGGCGGCGGTCACGCGGATGACCGCGTCGGTCGGCTCCACGATCACCGGCTTCTCGACGTCCTCGACCCGGACGTCGCCGGGTGCGTGCATGACGACAGCGCGCATGGTCTTCCCATCCTCGTTCTCTCGGCTACCCGTCCACGACACCGCGCCCGCCCATGGCACGGGAGTCACTCCCGGGGCCGCCCACAGCGGGGAGGACGCGGGCGCGGCGGTGTACCCCTCCAGGCCACCACGTCCGCGCCCCGGGAGGGAGCCCCTGTCGATGGGGGTACCGGCAGGGCCCCCATCGACTCGACCTGGACGCCCGCCAGGGCCTGGTGGCCGCCGACCGGCTGGGCCGCGCCCCGCACTCCCCGCACTTCGACACGGACCGGCGGCCGCCCGACATGGTGGGGTTCGTCTTTTCGGCCCCCGCACCCGGGACTGCTGCGTCGACCGGCCCCTGGCCCGGCACCCCCTCGGCGGACGCCGTCGCCCTGCTGGGCACCCTCACCGCCACCCGGGAGGAGGCGGGCCGGGAGCACCACGGCACCGCCCCTGACCCCTAGGGCATAATCGCCCGACGACCGCTCCCGGCACCCGGCGCAAGCGCCGAGCCACACGAAAGCATCCACCGAACACGCCATGGGACCCGGTTCTCGGATGCCCTCCGGTACCGCCGCCGGGGGCCTGAAGGCCCGGAGGAGGCGTCCTCAGGGGAGGGCCGGGGCCGCAGGCGGTCCGTCGAGGGCCCTCCACCGTCCGCTGGGCGGGCCGGAGCGCGGCGGCGGTTCGGAGCGGCACGGCCGCGGCGGGGCGGGGGCCGCAGCGCCCCCGCCCCGCCGTCGCCGGTCCTGATCAGTCCTCCTCGGCCTCCGCCTCCCCCGCGGGCCGGAGGTAGTTGCCGATGAAGCCCAGGACACCGAAGGCGGCCGCCGCTCCGACGGTCGGCACGAACAGCAGCTCGGACGTGCCGGTCACCCACTCGGGGCGCTGCGCGACGACGCCAGCCGCCTGGCCCAGGACCAGGAGCGTGCCCAGCGCGAAGCAGCACAGGAGCCCGACCTTGAACAGCACGCGGACCACGGTGTAGGCGCGGGACTTGAGATCGGTCACGGTCATCCCCCCAGGACCGGAAGGACGCCCCAACCGATCAGACAGCCGATCAGGAAGATCGGGATCATGTAGTAGACGATGAGCGGCAGGAAGGTGCTCTCCGGCCGCGCCCCGGTCAGCCCCGCGGCCACGAAGATCGACCCCGAGGCGGGCGGGGAGGCCCCCTCGGTGGAGGCGAAGACCAGGATGGCGATGATCGCGAGCAGCGGGTCGACGCCCACCCCGACCAGGGCCAGGAAGGAGATCTGGCCGACGGCGGTCAGGGTGGCGGTGGAGGAGAGCGGGCCGGCCACCAGCGCGATCACCAGCCCGACCACGATCACCATCAGGGTGGAGCCGACCGGCAGGGACTCCAGCATGGTGTTGACGTCCTCGGCCAGGCCGAGCCGCCCGAGGATCTCGCTCGCGGCGATCGCGAAGAACAGCAGCGCGCCGATGGTCGCGAACTTGGGCAGGGCCCCGTCGAGCAGGCGGGACCAGCCGCCCACCGTCCGCGGGAGGCGGTCCCGTCCGGCGAGGAGCGAGAAGCCGATGATGAGGATGGGGATCCAGGTCAGCAGGGAGATCTCGCCCATCGCGTCGCCCAGCGGGGTCGACTCGGTGAGGTACTCGCCCAGCGGGCCCACGGTGACGCCGATGGGGATCAGCGCGCCCAGGAAGATCGAGAGCGCCCCGGCCCCCTGCCGCAGCGAGGTGCGCAGCGGGACCAGGTCGTGCTCGTCGACCCGGGGGACGCCGTCGCGGCGCACGAAGTACGCCACCAGGCCGATGCGCAGCAGGATCTGGTAGAGCCCCGCCACGAGCAGGCCCAGGTACACCTGGCCGGTGGTGACCATGCCCCCGGCGAAGCCGATCATGATGACCATGGACGCGCTGGGCGGCAGGGCGGCGCCCATGCCGCCGTTCCCGGCCAGGACGGTCGCGGCCCGGGTGGGCGTCCACCCGGTGCGCACCATCCAGGGTCCGGTGAAGGAGCCGCTGGAGGCGGTGTTGGCCGAGTTGGACCCCGACAGGGACCCGAAGACGGCCGAGGCGACCGTGTCGATGTAGCCGGGGCCGCCGCGGATGCGGCCGAACACGGAGTTGAGGATGGCCAGGATCCTCTGGATCAGCCCCGTGGCGTCGATGAGGTAGGCCATGAACACGAAGGCCAGGGCCGCGTAGAGCACGTCGTGGGTGAGCGCGTCGGCCAGTCCGCCCAGGAGGTAGGCGGGGGCCTGCGCCCCGGCGAACAGGGAGGTGGCCACGAGTCCGAGCAGCATGGCCTCGCCCATGTTCCGCTTGAACACGACGTTCCACACGATGATCACGGCGATGAACGCCGCGAGGGCTAGCAGGGCGATGGGCATGGGGAGACCTTCGGTGCGGGGGTGTGCCGGTGCCCGCGGGCGGGCGGGGTGTCGCTCGGGCGGAGCGACCGCGGGGGCCGGGGCGCGCTCACGCGCGTTCCCGGCGGATGGTCCGCAGGCGCTCGGCCTCGTCCTCCAGGACGAGCCGGGCCGCTGCGAGGGTCTGCTCGGCCTCCAGGCGCGGGACGATGAACACGCCGTCGCCGTCGGCGACCACGATGTCCCCCGGGGCGCAGACCGCGCCCCCCACGGAGATGGTGCGGCCGATGTGGCCGGGCCCGTCCTTGTAGGGGCCCGCGGGGGAGACCGCGGCGGCCCAGACGGGGAATCCGAGCCCGCGCAGCTCGTCGACGTCGCGCACCGCGCCGTCGACCACCATGCCGCGCACCCCCCTGTTGACGGCGCGCTCGGCGATCAGCTCGCCCAGCAGCGCCCGGGAGTCGTCGCCCCCGCCGTCCACGACCAGCACGTCGCCGGGGCGCGCGACGGCCAGGGCGCGGTGCAGGGCCTTGTTGTCGCCGGGGCGCGTCTGGACGGTCAGCGCGCGGCCCGCCAGCCGTGCCCCGGCCCAGACCGGCCTGATCCGGGAGGAGAGGAACCCGAGGCGGTCGCGGGCGTCCCCGATGGCGGCGGTGGGGATCTCCGCGAAGGCGTCGATCAGCTCCCGGGCGCCGTCGCCGGCCGAGCGCGCCAGGTACCGGTGGCGGTCGGCCGCGCCCCGGCTCACCGGTGTCTCGACCGAGAGGCCGGCCAGCAGCTCGATGCTCGCGTCCAGCTCGCGGGACCGCCGCACGGCGTGCAGGCGGGTGCCGCGGTCCAGGCGGTCGAGCGTTTCGGAGCCCCCGGCGAGCACGTCGGCGATCTGCTTGCGCATCCACTCCTCTTCACCCGCCGCGGTCCCCGCGTCGACGGACTCGGTGATCAGTGCGCCGAGGCCCTTCATGAACACGCTGCGCAGCAGTTTGCGTCCGGACGCCGCTCCGACGGTGTCCCCGATCGGCTCGGCGGCGGAGCCCACGGCCTTCAGGGCCTCTGCGGCCGCATCCGCCGCCGGGCCGGCGAGGAGGACCTCGACCGCCGCCCCGAACTTGACGACGGAACCGATGACGGCCCCGTCCACGACGCGGGCCGCGTCACCGATGGTACGGGCCACCTCGGCCTTGACCTGCGGCGAGGCCGCGTTCAGGTCGATGTAGAGGGCGTCCTCGCGCAGGGCGGGCGCGGCGTCGCGGGCGGCGGAGACCGCGTGGGCGGCCGTGGTCAGGCTCAGGACGAGGTCGGCGTCCGCGACCGCCTCGGCCGTCGACGGGGCCCGTGTGACGCCCGCGGGCGTCGGGATCGCGGGCGCGGGGTCGAAGCCGACCGTCCGCCGGCCGGCGGACGCGAAGGCCTCCGCGTAGATCGCGCCGGCTTCGCCGAGCCCCAGGACAGCTACCTTCATTACTCCACCATCTATCATTGGGTGATAGTTTCTCTTGCTGGTTGATAGGGAGTGTGACCTGTGGCTCTTCCGGCTGTCAACCCGCCGGAAACATCTCCGCTACCTTGGGGAGGGCCATACCGGGCGGGAACGCCGTCCCCGGCGGGCTTCGCGGGCCCCGCCCGGGACGCGGAGGACCCCCGAGGACACACGAGCGAAGGAGCGGCGAGGCGAGCATGGGCGCCACAGCCGAAGGCGGGAACCAGGGGCGCACGCTCGACCGTGCGCTGGACGTCCTCGAATGCCTGGAACGCGCGCGCGGCCCGCTGCGGCTGAGCGACATCGCGCGGGAGGCCGACCTGCACCTGGCCACCACCCAGCGGACGGTCAACCAGCTCGTGCGGCGCGGCTACGTCCAGCAGGGCCGCCTGGGCTACTCGCTCGGCCCGGTCGTGCTGTCACTGGCCCACGGCTTCGTGGTCAACGACCGGCTGAGCACGGTCGCCACACCGGTGCTCACCGAGCTGTCCGCGACCACGCGGCTGACCTCGTCGGTGTTCGTCCGGTCGGGGGACGAGCGCATCCTGGTCGCCCGCGTCAGCGGCGCCGACCCCCTGCGCTACCAGTTCCCGATCGGGCGCCGCGTGCCCCTGAACATCGGCGGCGGGAAGGTGCTGCTCGCCGCCCTGCCGGACGAGGAGTTCGAGGAGTACCTCCACCGCTTCCCGGAGGCCGCGCTGGCGTCGGGCGGGACCCAGGGGGCGCGGGAGCTGAAGGAGGAGGTCGAGCGCGTGCGGGAGAACGGCTACCACCTCGCCGAGTCCGAGCGTGAACTGGGCGCGCTGAGCCTCAGCCTGCCGGTGCGCGACGCCGACAAGGAGGTCATCGGGGCGATCAACCTGGTGACGACGACCGACGTCACCAGCGCCGAGGAGCTGCTCGCCTGGCTGCCGGAGCTGTCGCGGGGGGCCGGCGCCATCGGGGCCCGCATCTGACCGGACCCCCGGGGCGCGGGGGGCGTACGGGGACCGATCCCCACCGAAGCGACCATTCGGAAACCCCGCGTGCCGTCACCCTCACCCTTGGTAGTTTCCCTGTGTCCGGCGGTCCCCTCCGCCCGCGGCCACCGAGAGGAACACGAGGAATCCCATGGGCAGCCCCCGCGCGCAGATGGCGCACCACCTCCCCGAGGCGTACACGGAACTGGCCCGCCTGAGCGCGGTCCTGGACGGTGTCCTCGACGACGGGCTGCACACGCTCGTCAAGCTCCGCGCCTCCGTCCTCAACGGCTGCGCCTTCTGCGTCGACATGCACACCCGGGAGGCCCTGGAGGCGGGGACGTCCCCGCAGCGGGTCGCGCTGGTGGCGGCCTGGCGCGAGGCCGGCGCCCACTTCACCGAGGTCGAGCGCGCCGTGCTGGCGGTCGTGGACGCCCTCACCCGCCTGGACGGCGACGGCCTGCCGGACGAGGTCCACGACGCGGCCGCCGCGCACCTGTCGGAACGGGAGATGGTCGCGCTCGTCACCGCCGTCGGCCTGGTCAACCTCTACAACCGCCTCGGGATCGGCACCGGCATGACCCCGCCGGTGCGCTGACCGGGCCCCGCCCGCGGGGCGCCGCGCCAGGCGCCCCGCCCCGGGCGGCGGGTCAGAGCGGTTTGCGGCCCTGCACGGAGTAGACCGCGCAGGAGCAGGCCCGGAACGACGGATCGGCCAGCAGGTCCCGCACCCGGGCCAGCTCCCCGTCGGTCATCCCCTCCCGCACGAACGCGTCCCGCAGGTGGCGGGTGTGGTGGGAGATGAGGTGCACGCCGGGGGACTCGGCGGTCCACAGCTCCAGGTGCGGCTGCGGGTCCACCTCCACCAGTCCGGCACGGCGCATCGCCACCGCGGCGTTGCGGCCCCACGCGGGGTCGGCGCCGGCCCGGGCCATCAGCCGGATCTTCGCGTCCAGGAACCGCTCGTACAGGTCCCGGGCGCCCTCGTCGGGCATGAGCAGGGACGGGCCGTAGGTGATGTCGAACTCGTCCAACTGGAGCACGCCGCCGGGCTTGAGGGCGCGCACCAGCCTGTCCAGGACCTTGACGCGTTCGGGCAGGTGGAGCAGGACCAGGCGGGAGTGGACGAGGTCGAAGGCCCCCTCGGGCAGCGGGTCCCGGACGACGTCGTGCCGCAGCACCTCCAGCCCCTCGGCGGGGGCGATGTGCTCGGGCTTGACGTCGGTGGCGGTGACCGAGCCGCCCGGGGCGACCCGGTCGGCCAGCCAGTGGGCGACGCTGCCGCCGCCGGCGCCCACCTCCAGGCAGCGCCAGCCGGGGCCGACGCCGGTCTGCGCCAGTCTGCGGGTGGTCAGCGGGTCGTAGGCGGCGGCCAGGAAGCGGTGCTGGTCGGGCGCGTTCTCGTTGTGGTTGTCGAAGACGTAGCCGGGCGCCGTGGCGGTGCCGTTCATCGGGGGCCTCCAGAGAGTACGGTCGGTCGGTCGCGGACCGCCTCGGCGGCCATCCGGGTCAGGGTGGCGGTGCACACCTTGCCGGTGGGGCCGAGCGGTAGCGCGGGCAGGAAGACCACGTGCTCGGGCAGGGCGCGCACGTCCACGCCGTGCCCTTCGCACAGGTGGGAGAGCAGTTCGCGGGGGGTGGGCGGGTCCACCCCGGGCAGCGGGCAGACACAGGCGCACACGCGCTCGCCCAGGTCGGGGTCGGGCACGGGCACGCACTGGGCCTCGGCCAGGGCGGGGTGGGCGGCCAGGGCGCGCTCCACCTCGGCGGGGTGGAGGGTCACGCCGCCCCGGATGACGGTGCGGCGCAGCCGGTCCACCACCCGCAGGGTCCCGTCGGCGTCGATCCGCCCCAGGTCCCCGGTGCGCACCCACCCGCCCGGGGCGCGCCGGCGGGCGTCGAGGTCGGGTGCGGCCACGTGGCACAGGGGCGTCATCGGCCCGCGGGCGAGGATCTCCCCCGTCCCGCCGGCGGGCAGCGGCCCGCCCCGGGGGTCGCACACCCGGATCTCGCAGACGGCGGGGTCGGGGCGCCCGGCCACCCCCGGCTCCCACGCGGCGGGGTCGTGCGCGGTGTGGCAGTTGACCCCGTCGGTGGACCCGTACACGTTGACCACGGGCCGGCCGAAGCGCCGCACGCACAGGTCGCGGACCTCGCGGTGCAGGGGCGCGCCGCTGGCCACGAGCGCGCGCAGCGAGGAGGTGTCGGCGTCCTGTTCGGCCAGGGCGGTGCGCCGCAGCATGGTGGGGACGCCGACCAGGTGGGTGGGGCGGTGGCGCTCGATCGCGCGCAGCACCCGCACCGGGTCGAACGGGCCGGGCAGGACCAGCGTCGCGCCGAGCGCGACCAGGGAGACCAGGCCCAGCGACCCGAAGGAGGAGGCCAGCGGGACCGCGATCAGCGGGCGGACGGGGCCCCCGCCCAGGACCGCCCGGGCGTAGGCGCCCCGGCCCCCCGCCATCGCGTTGTGGCTGTAGGCGACCATGCTCGGCTCGCCCTCCGAGCCCGAGGAGACGAGGATGCGGGCGGGCGACTCCGGGTCGGGGGCGGCCGCGGCGGGCGGCGGGCCGCCGCCGTCCAGGGCCCCGGGATCCGGGCGCAGGACGGGCGCGCCCCCGGTGTCGTCCCGGTCGGTCACCACGAGGGCGGCCCGGGAGCGGGCCAGCAGGCAGGCCACGTCGGCGGCGGAGCGGCCGTGCGGGACCGGCAGGGAGACGGCGCCCAGCGCGGCGGCGGCGAGTTCGACGGCGAGCGCGTCCCGGCCGTCGGGGAGCAGGACGCCGATGACGTCGCGTTCACCGCAGCCGCGGGCGCGCAGCAGCGAGGCGGCCCGGCCGACCCGCGCCGCCAGCCCGGCCCGGTCCAGGGTGCCGTGCCCGTCCACCACCGCCTCGCGGGCCGGGTCCTCCCGGACCCGGTCCAGGAACAGGGAGTAGAGGTCCCGCCCCGGGCAGAGCCCCTCCCGCACCCAGCGTTCCCGCAGCTGCGCCGGAACGAGGTCGGTGAGCACCAGGCCCGCCGCGGACGTCCAGGTCATCGGTGGTCCTCCGCTTCGGTGAAGGTCCACGGGGCCCGGGGCAGGGCGGTTCCGTGGACGCGGGTGAACGCCTCGGGGAAGGCCTCGGCCGCGGCGGCCGGGTCGGCGGCCGCCGGCGTGCCGGGGCGGGGGCGGTGGGCGGTGCCCCGCCCGGCGGTGCGCAGCAGCCGGGCGGCGTCGGCCAGGGCGGTGCGGGCGGCGGCACCGGTGCCCGCGCGGGCGCGCAGCAGCAGCCCGGCCAGGGCGGCCTCGGCGGCGAGCAGCCCGCCGAGCACGTCGGTGAGCGTGACCAGGGACGGCGCGGGTTCGCCGCCGTCGGCCAGCAGGTGGGCGATCCCGCCGTGGGCCTGGACCAGGAAGTCCGTGGCCGGGGTGCCCGGCGCGGGGTCCCGGCCGGCCCACCCGTCGGCGTGGACGTGCACCAGGCCGGGGGCGCGGGCGGCCAGGTCGTCGGCGCCCAGGCCGAACCGCTCGGCCCGGCCCGGCGGCCAGTTGTAGAGGAACACGTCCCCGGCGGCCGCCAGGTCCGCGGCGGCACGGCGCCCCTGCCCGGTCTTGAGGTCGCACTCGACGGCGCCCTTGCCCCGGTTGAACGCGGCGAAGCGGGCCGAGAGCCCGCCGGCCAGCGGCGGGACTCCGCGCATGGGGTCCCCGCCGGGCGGTTCGACGCGCACGGTGTCGGCGCCCAGCAGGGTGAGCAGCAGTCCGGCCAGCGGGCCCTGGACGCGGTTGGTGGCCTCCACCACCCGCAGCCCGGACAGGGGTCCCGGTTCGGTGAACGGCGGCAGCGCCCCGGCCGGGCCGGTGCCGCGCAGCCGCCACGGCGAGGGCGGCTCCTCCTCCGCCTCCTCCTCGGGCGTCCGCAGGGGCACCGCGCCCACCCCGCACGCCCGGGCCGCCTCGGCGGCCGCGGCGAACGGCAGCGCCTCCAGGACGGCGGACAGGGCGGCGGGCAGCGGGCACACGGCGGTGGCGAAGCGGCGCTGGAACGGCGCCCACCCGGCGGCGATCGCCTCCCGGGGCGCGCCCAGCAGCTCCCAGAACCGCAGCCAGGCCTCCGGGTCGAGGGTCTCGATCTCGAAGCGGACCCCGTCGGCGGAGCGGAACGGCGGCGGCTCCCCCGGCACGGGGACGGGCGCGCCGTCCGGGTCCGCGGTGGCCTCGGCGGCGTAGGGGGCGACCGCGAGCAGGGCCGCCCCGGACACCGACACCGACGCCCGCAGGGCGGGGCCGCCCCTCTCCCGGGCCAGGAGCACCGCCGCGACCGCCTGGGCGGCCAGCACCCCGGCGCACACCGACGCGTAGTCCACCGGCAGGAAGCGCGGCCCGCCCCGGGCCAGCCCGTGCAGGTGGGCCAGGCCGCAGGCGGCCTGCACGTCGCGCTCGTCGGCCGGGTCCGCGCCGCCGGCCGACCAGCCGATGTCGCACCCGGCGCCGCCGGTGCCCGGCAGGTCGATCCGCCCGGCGCCCTCCCACGCCCCGCCCGTGTCGACGGCGCACCCCAGCGCCCGCAGGCGGGCCGCCGCGATCCGCACCGGCAGGGTGTCGCCCGCCGCCCGTACCGCGGTCCCCGCAAGGGGCGCGGCGGCGGCGACCGTCGCGGCGGTCATCACGTCCACTTCCCCGTGCCCGCGGCGGTGCGGGGCAGGCCCAGGCGCTCGCGCAGCGTCCCGCGCCGGACCTTGCCGGTGCCGGTGCGGGGCAGGTCCTCCCAGTCCACGACCACCGGCTCGGCCATCTCCGGCAGGTCCGCCACGGCCTCCTTCCAGGCCCCGACGTCCAGGGCGCCGTCCCGCACGGCCACGACCGGGACGGGCGGCCCGTCGGGCACCCCCAGGACGACGCACTCCAGCACCTGGGGCAGCCGCTCGTCGACGACGTCCTCGATCTCCAGGCAGCCGCCCTCGGTGAGGGAGTCGACCTCCCGGTCCACCAGCCGGACCGCTCCGGTGCGGTCGATGGAGCCGATGTCCCCGGTGTTCCACCACTGGCCGATGAGCTTGCTGCGCCAGCGCCCCTCCTCGCCGACGTAGCCCGTGCACAGGGCGTCGGTGCGGCAGTAGATCAGGCCGGTCTCCCCCGTCGGCAGGGGGCGGAGGGTCTTCTGGTCCACGACTCGGAGCCGGGTCCGGCCCGGGATGGGGCGCCCCAGGTCGCGGGTGGTGGGGTCGGCCCCCTGGCGCTCCGCCAGGGACCGCCGGGTGAAGAACCGGAAGGTCAGCGGACCGGTCTCGCTCTGCCCCCAGCCCTGCATCCACACCGGGGCCCGGCGTTCGCTGGCGCCGAGGAACGCCCGCACGGTCGAGGGGTGGACGGCGTCGAAGGTGCTGACGAACAGCCGCACCCGCGCGAACAGGTCCCCCTCCCGGTCCAGGTGCCGCTGCCAGCGCGCCAGGGTGGCGGGCTGGACCTCCAGGGTGGTGGGGCGGTGCCGGCGCAGCGCGGGCGCGGCCTGCTCCCAGTCGGGGTCGGCGATCACCGAGAGCGCCTCGGGGAACAGCCACAGCACGCCCGCCGTCCAGGCCAGCGCCCGGCCGTGGGCGTAGGAGTAGGAGGAGGTGACGGTGTCGTCGCGGCGGCTGCCCAGGACCGGCCACCGGTGCGACTCGAACCCGGCCAGCCTGCGCATGATGGTGCGGGTGGTGTGCACGACCAGTTTGGGGGTGCCGGTGGTCCCGGAGGTGTGCATGATCGCCAGCGGCGCGTCCAGGTGCGGGCGGCGCGGCGGCGGGGCGGCGGCGCCGTGCAGGTCGGCCGGGGACAGCTCCCCCTGCCGCGCCCCGTCCACGACCAGGGTGCGGGTGGCGCGGCCGCTGATGTCGCGGCCCGCGGAGCGGGCGGTGTGGAGCAGGTCGGCGTCGGTGACCAGCAGGGCCGGCCCCAGCCTCCGCAGCAGGGTGTCGAGGGTCTCCGGTGCCAGGTGGGCCGACAGCGACGCCGGGACGGCGCCCAGGCGCGCGGCGGCGCACGACAGCAGCACGTAGTCCCAGTGGTTGCGCTTGGCGATGGCCACCCGGTCTCCGGGGCGCACCCCGGCCTCGGCGAACCAGCCGGCGAACCGCCGGACCAGGGCGGCGGCGCTGGGGACGTCGAGTTCCACGCCCGCCTCGGGGGCGGTGTCCAGGGGCCTGCTCAGCCGGATCGCGGTGGTGGAGCCGCGCCGGGCCAGGTCGTCGAAGAGGGTGCCCAGGTGGATGGGTTTGCTCGTGAGCATCATGCCTCTCATGCCTCGATCGGGGTCGGTTCGCGGGTCTGGGCGAGGTAGGCCGCCGTGCGTTCGGCGGCCGTGAACGCGGAGGCCACCGCGCCCTCGCTGCACGGGCGCAGCGAGGTCCAGTCCCCGGCGTAGTCGACGGCGGACAGGGGCCGCGCCGTGAACGCGGGGCGCGCGGCCAGCGCCGTGGGGCGCGGCAGCGGGAGCCCGTGCGGGAACCGGTGCACGACCGTGCCCCGCACGTGCGCGTCCACCCCGGGGAGGATGTGCTCGGCCCGGGCCAGCAGTGCGCGGTCCACGTCCTCGTCGGGGGCGTCCATCAGCGCGCCGGTCGCCTCGGGGCGGGTGACCAGGGAGATCAGGCCGCGGCCGCGGGGCACCCGGCCGGGGTGCTTGGCGTGGTCCATGGTGACCACCCCCAGCAGGGGGTCGTCGGGCACCAGCAGCGCGAAGCCCCGGCGCGCCCCGCGCGGGGCCAGCGGCGCGTCCAGCAGCGCGGTCATCCGCAGCATCGGCGCGTACTCGCAGGCCCGCAGGTAGTCGCGCTCGGCCGGGGGCGCGGCCGGGTGCAGGCGGGCCGCCTCGGGCGCGGGCACCGCCAGGACGGCGGCCCGGGCCGTGAACGCACCCGCGGGCGAGTCGACGAGCACGCCGTCCGGCCCGGGGACCACCCCGGTGACGGGGTGGTCGGTGCGCACGTCGAGCCCGGCGGCCAGGGCGCGGGCCAGGGTGTCCATCCCGTCGCGGTAGGTGCGCCAGGTCGCGGTGCTGCCGGAGGCGGCGAGGTGGGCGGCGAAGGGACCGGCGGCGGCCGCCTCCTGAGGCCAGCCGAAGAACCCGGCGGCCAGCGGGCCCAGCAGGCGCTCGCCCAGCTGCGGGTGGCGGTGGCGGAGCAGGTCGGCGACGGTCGCCTCGTCCAGGCCGCCCCGTTCGGGGTGCTCCGGGTCCAGTCCGGCCCGGCCCAGGCGCAGTTGCAGCCGCACCAGGTCCAGGCGGGCCCGCGGGGACAGCCCCATGCCGGTGAGCAGCCCCAGGGGGCGCCCGGCGTGACGGCGGGCCCGGCCCTTCCACCACACCGACAGGGCGTCGCGGACCAGGGGCACCGCCTCGGGGTCGGCGTCCAGGCCGGTGGCGCGGATGAGCCGCCAGGTCGCCGGGTAGGCGTCGGCCGACGGGATCATCTCCGCGCCGGTGTCGATGAGGTGGCCGTCGGTGCGCAGGGTGCGCATCCGCCCGCCCACGGCGTGGACGGACTCCAGCACCCGCACGGTGTGCCCGGCGGCGGTCAGCAGGTGGGCGGTGGCCAGTCCGGCGGGTCCGGCGCCCACGACGGCCACGTCGACGGCGGTCACCACGGCGCGCCCGGCAGCAGGGCCGCGGCCAGGTTGGCGGCGAGCAGGAGCACGACCGTGGCCCGGTGGGTGTGGATGGCCATGCGCCGGGCGCGCAGGATGTCCCCGGTGACGAACCCGGTGTAGAGCTGGGCGACCCGCAGCGCGATGACCGGCAGCAGCACGGTGGGGAACCACCAGGGCGCGATGCCGAGCAGGTGCGATCCGGTGACCAGCAGCGTCTCCAGCGCGGTGACCGCGATGATGAACACCGCGTTGGTGCGCGGGGTGACCCTGGCGGCGACGGTGATGCGCCCGGCGGCCCGGTCGCCGTCGGCGTCGTTGGTGTTGGAGTACAGGCCGAAGATCATCGGGCCGCCGCCGAAGACCAGCGCCTGCACGATGACGAACCCGTCGACGTGCCCGACGAGCAGGCCGTAGGGGACCAGGATCCAGCCCACGCCCAGGCCGGCCAGGAAGAGCTCCTGGAAGCCCCGGTAGCTGAGCTTGAGGCCCCAGGAGTACTGGACCGACGCGACCAGGCACAGCGCGGCGCCGATCACGGCCCACAGCGGCCGGTGCGGGGCCAGCGCCACCACCGCCGTCCACAGGACGACGCTCACGACGGTCGCGATCCGTCCGAAGCGCAGCGCCTGCGCCTCGGTGAGGGTCCCGGCGACCAGGGGTTTGCGGGCCAGGCGGCGGCGGGCGGCGTCCGAGCCGTAGTTGGCGGCGTCGGAGCCGTCCCGGTAGCCGGTGACGTCGTCGAAGGCGACCATGGCGGCCACCACGGCCACCTCGGCGAGCAGCACCAGCAGCAGGAACCCGAGGGTGTCGGCGCGCGGGCCCAGCAGCGGCAGGGTCATCGCGAACACCAGCGGCAGGCCGATGTAGTAGTCGACGATGTCGAGCTTGGCCAGCCGGGCGTAGGTGCCCAGTGCGGGCCGGGGGGCCGGCGCCGCGGGCACCGGTGCGGGCGGCGCGGTCAGGTGGTCGGTCATGCTTTCCTCCCGAGGGCGAACGCGCGGACCGCGGAGACCACGTGCTCGACGGCCGCGTCGGCCAGGTGCGGGTACAGGGGCAGGGAGATGTTGCGGCGCGCCGCCTCCCGGGCGCGGGGCCAGTCCCCGCCGGGCCGGGCGTGGGGGGCGAAGGCGGGCTGCTCGGGCAGGGTCCGCGGGTAGTAGACGTGGGCGTCCACCCCGGCGGCGGCCAGGTGGTCGCGCAGCCCGTCCCGGTCCTCGCACAGCAGCGTGTAGACGTAGGGGAAGCGGCCGTCCCCGCCCACCGGGGGCGCGACCACCCCGGCCTCGGCGAGGTCGGCGAAGGCCGCCGAGTAGTGGTCGCAGATGGCGGTGCGGCGGGCGACGCGCTCCTCCAGCCCCGCCAGGCGGTGCAGCTGGAAGGCCGCCATGACCTCGTCGAAGCGGCTGTTGTGGCCGACGTGGTGGTGCAGGAAGCGGTTGCGGCCGTCCTGGCCGTGGTTGCGCAGCATCCGCACCCGTCCGGCCAGGGCCGCGTCGTCGGTGAGGACCACTCCGCCCTCGCCGGGCATCCCGAAGACCTTGACCTGGACGAAGGAGTACACGCCGGCGTCGCCCCACCGTCCGGCGGGCCTGCCGCGGAGCACGCCGCCCTGGGCGAGCGCGGAGTCCTCCACGAGCCGCAGCCCGGTCCGGGCCGCCAGGTCGCGCAGGCGCGGCATGTCGGCCATGACGGAGAACATGTGCGCGGGCATCAGGGCGCGGGTCCGTCCGGTGACCAGCTCCTCGGCGCGTTCGGGGTCCATGGTCAGGGTGGCCGGGTCGATGTCGGCGAAGACGGGGACCGCGCCGACCGCCAGGACGGTGCTCGCCAGGGGGGCGCAGCCGAAGGCGGGGACGATCACCTCGTCGCCCGGGCCGACGCCCATGGCGGCCAGGACCAGGGTGAGCGCGGAGGTGCCGCTGGAGCAGGCCACCGCGTCGGCGGAGCCCAGGCGGGCGCGCAGCGCGTCCTCGAAGCGGGCGGTGCGCCGGCCCAGGATGAACTTCTGCTCCGGGTCGGTGCCGACCTCGTACAGCGCCTCCAGCAGCACCTCGCGGTCGGCCTCGAACAGGTCGGGGGCGAAGAACGGCACGGCGGTCCGTTCGGCGGCCACGGTCATCGGGACCTCCCGGAGTAGTGGCGTTCGATCTCGTCGCAGACCCGGTCGACGGCCTCCTCGGCCAGGTCGGGGTAGAGCGGGAGGGCCAGGGCCGTGCGGCAGAGCTCCTCGGCCCGGGGCAGATCGCCGGGCCTGTACCCCAGGTGCGCGAAGCAGGGCTGCAGGTGCAAGGGGCGCGGGTAGTAGACCTCGGTGCCGATCCCGGCCGCGGCCAGGCGGGCGGCGAGGCCGTCGCGGTCGTCGACCTGGACGAGGTGGACGTAGACCACCCGGTTCTCGCCGGGCCGGACGGGGAGGTCGCCGGGGACGGCGCGCACGCCGGGCAGGCCGCGCAGCCGGTCGTCGTAGCGGCGCGACAGCACGGCGCGGCGTTCGATGTCGGCGTCCAGGTGGGCGAGCTTGGCCAGCAGGACGGCGGCCTGGAGGTCGTCCATCTTGCTGTTGCCGCCGGTGACGACGGTCGGGTTGGAGATGCCGGGGAACGCGGCCAGGGTGCGCCCGGACCGGCCGTGGTGGCGCAGCATCCGCGCGGTCTCGGCGACGGCGTCGTCGTCGGTGAGCAGCGCTCCGGCGTCACCGACCGCGCCCAGGGTCTTGGCGGGGAAGAAGGAGAGCACTCCCCCGGTGCCGAGCAGTCCGGTGTGCGTCCCGCCGGAGCGCATGCCGATGGCCTCGGCGCTGTCCTCCACCACGGTGAGGCCGTGGGCGTCGGCGACGCGGCGCACGCCCGCCATGTCGGCGAGGCGGTCGAAGAGGTGGACGGGCATGACCATGCGGGTGCGGTCGGTGACGGCGGCCGCCACGGCGTCGGGGTCGATGCCGTACCCGTGCTCCTCGATGTCGGCGAAGACGGGGACGCCGCCGGCGTGCACGACGGCGGTGGCCGTGGCGACGAAGGTGTGGGCCGGGACGATCACCTCGTCACCCGGGCGCAGTCCGGCGGCGCGCAGCAGCAGGACGAGCGCGTCGGTGCCGGAGTTGACGCCGACGGCGTGCCGGGCACCGGTGTACCGCTCCAGGGCGCGCTCGAACTCCGCGACCATGGAGCCGTGCGAGAATTTCCCGTCGTCCAGGACGCGGGAGCAGTGGCCCCGGATCTCGGGCCATATTCTTCGGAACGCCTCCGACTGGTCGAAGAAGGGTACGCCGGAATTCTCCCCGCTCCTTTCCGTGGAGGCCGGGGAGGCGAGTGTCGACTTCATGTGCTCCGTTCCAGGGGGACGCGGAGGCCCGGCCGCACCCGTGTGCGGCCGGGCCGGGAAAAGGGGTTCGGTTCCCGAAGGCGGGTCAGACGCCCAGGAGCGGGATGTCGTTCTTGCCGAGGTGGTAGTCGCGCACGGCGGCGACCAGCTCGCCGACGCTGAGGGTGCCGTCGCCGTCGGTGTCGATCTGCTGGAACGCCTCCCGGGCCTGGTCGGCGGACAGGCCGATGGCCTCGAACCACCGCTCCAGCTCCACCGGGCTGATCTCGCCGTCGCCGTCGGTGTCGGCGATGCCCATGATGGCCTGGATGGTGGGCTGGAGGACCTCGGCGAAGCCGGCGTTGCCGCGGCTGACGATCTCGCTCTGGGCGGCCTGGAGGAAGGCCTCCTTGTCGAGCTGCTCGGTGCCGGCGGACCGCGCCAGCCGGTCGAACAGGCCGAGGTAGGCGGCCCGCAGGCCGGCCGCGCCCGGACCCGAGGCGTCGGCGCCGAAGCGGTCGAGGATGTTCTGGATCTCCTGCTCGAAGTCCGAGCGCTCGATCACGCCGTTGCCGTTGTGGTCCCAGAGGTTGAAGCGCTCTTCGAGGCGGCTGCTGGCCTTGACGGCGACGCTCATGAATTCTCCTTGAGAAAAGAAAATGAAAAGGAAAGGGTATTTCCGAAGGGGGAATACCGCGGGCTTTCCACCAGGAGCCCGATCCCTTTTACATATTACCCCGACCCGACCCCCAGAAAAACCCTCGGGCGAGAGATCGTCAAAACTGCGGAAACTTTATATCGGACATTCTTCGGTATTTTCTGCAAATGATCCCGGGAAGAGGTCGGCCACCGCCTCCGCGCTCCCCTGCCGGAAGACCACGCGCTCCTCCGGGAGCAGCTCCAGGTCCCGGCCGGTGGGCACCGGGTCGGCGTGGATCAGCACGTTGTAGTGGTTGGGCGTGTGGCAGGCGTCGAAGCCCAGGACCACGCCCACCCGGCGCGGGCCGATCCACACCTCGTCGCCCCGGTCCACGACGCCGGCCGCGGTGATCTCGGCGAAGCCGAGGAAGCCCACGCGGTCGATCCGCGTCCCCTCGGCGGTCCCGGTGTGGTCGGTGGCGACCAGCTCGTGGACCTCGCCCGCGCGCACACAGCGGCTCGCGAACGGCTCCAGCCGCATGCCCCGGTCGGTCCTGCGGTGCACCAGCACCTTGACCAGGGCCGCGGCCACCTCCCGTTTGGCCCCGTCCTCGTGCGGGTTCACCGGACCACCCCCTCTTCCCGGGCCGCCGCGCGGTAGGCCTCGGCGACCAGGCGCAGCGCGGACACCCCGGCCCCGTCGCCGGCCCGTCCGGCGCGGATCCGGGCGGCGAAGTCGGCCGCGACGCCCTCGTACTCGTGCCACAGCGACTCCTTGAAGGCGGGGCGCCCGGCCAGCAGGTCGGCCGTCAGCACCCGCCCGTCCGCGGTGCGCACCTCCACGTCCTTGCGCTCCCCCGGATGGGACCAGTCCAGCAGCACCCGGGCCCGCGCGGCCCCGGCCGCCAGGGCGATGTCCGCCCGGCGGTCCACGCCCGCCCCGTCGTGCTCCACCCGGGCCGCGGTCACCTCGGCCCGGCCCAGCAGGGTCTCCACCAGGTCGAAGGCGTTGGGCCCGTTGTCGGCCACGCATCCGCCGCCGCACCGGGCCGGGTCCAGGTACCAGGTGTCGTCCCCCGCGTGCTCCTCGATCCGCTCCAGGTAGCGCACGGTCACCTCCTCCACGGCGTGCCCGGCGATCCGCTCCCGCAGCGCCGCGAACTCGGAGTTGTACCGGCGGTGGAAGGCCGTGAACAGCACCGTCCCGCGCTCCCGGGCCAGGGCTGCCAGCATCTCCCCCTCAGCCACGTCCAGTGCCAGGGGCTTCTCCGCGCACACCGCCGCTCCGGCGGCGATCGCGTCCGCGCAGATCCGCGCGTGCGCGTCGTTGGGCGCGGTGACCACGACCGCGTCGGGCCGTTCGCGCTCCAGCATCCGGACGTGGTCGGTGTACCCGGCCGCTCCGGGCGGCGGGGCCGCGATCCGGGCCGGGGCCAGGTCGCAGACCGCGACCAGGTCCCAGTCCGGGGAGTCCGCCAGTGCCTTCAGGTGGAACCGGGAGATCACCCCCAGGCCCACCACCGCCACGCGCAGCGCCCTCATCGCCCCTCCTCCAGGATCGCGGGGGCGGCCAGGCCGGTCCGCTCCGCCACGTCGGCCAGTTCGCGGTACAGCCCGGCGGCCAGCGGCACACCGTGCTCCCTGCACCGCCGGGCCCGGTGGTACTCGTGCCAGCCGGGGTAGCGCACCGGGTCCGCGGGATCGACGGGCGGGCAGCCCAGCACCGTCCCGAACAGCTCCTCGGCGTCCTCGCGCACGCCCCCGCGCAGCGCGTCGGGGGCCACGGCCAGCATCAGGTACCCGATGTCGTCGTCGCGCCCGGCGGGGCTCCCGTCGCCGGCCAGGGCCTGCGGGGCGGGGCCGCGCCCGGAGCCGGAGACCAGGGCGGACAGCACCTCGACCAGCAGCCCCAGGCCGAAGCCCTTGTACCGGCCCGGCTCTCCGCCGAGCCACATCAGGTGCGCGCGCCCCGCGTCGAACTCGGCCGGGTCGGTGACCGGGCCGCCGCGGTCGTCGCACAGCAGCCCCTCGGGCACCGGCCGCCCCTCCCGGGCGGCCTGGCGGATGCGCCCGGTGGGCGCGGCGGTGGTGCTCATGTCCAGCAGGAAGGGCGGGTGGTCGCCGGCGGGGGCGGCGGCGCTGAGCGGGTTGGTGCCCAGCAGGGCCGCGGCGCCGCCCGGCGGCCGGGCGATGCGCTGTCCGCCGCAGTTGCTGGCGACCAGGCCGACCATGCCGCGTTCGGCCGCGCGCAGCGCGTGGTACCCGGCGCAGCCCAGGTGGGTGGCGCCGCGGACGGCCACCATGCCGATCCCGCCGGCCTCCGCGCGGTCCGCGGCCAGGTCCATGGCCTCGGTGGCGGCCCACAGCCCGAGGGCGCGGCGGGCGTCGACCAGCACCGCGGCCCCCAGGTCGGTGACGATCCGGGGTTCGGCGCGGGGGTCGGCCCGTCCCTCGTCGAGCAGGGGCAGGTAGAGGCGGGTGAGGTTGGCGGTGCCGTGGGAGTCCATCCCGGTCAGGTCGCCGTGGCACAGGGCGCGCGCCGAGGCGGCCGCCCGGTGCGGGGGCAGCCCCCGGTGGGCGAAGACCCCGGTGAGGAAGGCCAGCAGTGAGTCGTGGTCGGTCAGGACCGCGGTCCGCTCCGGGGCGGACCCCGGCGGTTCGGGGGAAAGGGTGGTCACTGGTCTCCGTCCGTTGCGTCGGTGAAGGCGGTCAGCAGGCGGGCCACCGTGTCGGCGAACCCGTCGAGGTCGGACAGGCGCACGCGCTCGTCGTCGCCGTGCGCCCCGTCGGCGGCCAGGTCGCCCGGGCCCAGCACGACCGTGCAGGCGTCGGGGACCCCGGCCATCCAGATGGCGTCGCAGGTGAAGGCCGGCTCGTCCGCCGGCCACCGCGGGACCCCGGCCCGGAGCAGCAGGTCGTGGCCCCAGGCGTCGCGGTCGTCCAGGACGGGCAGGCCCCGTTTGGGCCAGTCCAGGCGGGTGAGGCCGCGGGCGTCGGCGGCGGTGCGGGCGAACAGGGCGGTGTCGGCGAAGGAGGCGGTGAACTCCTCCAGCGCGGTGTCGAACGCGCCGGCCACCTCCCGCTCCAGGGTCCGGCCCGCCCCGGCGTCGGCGTAGGAGAGGTTGAACAGCAGGTCGCCGCTGCCGTACACCCGGTTGTGCAGGGTGCCGGTGTGCAGGCCCGCCACGCACACGGCCCCGGTGCGGGCGTGCCCGTCCAGGGACCGGCCCATCCGGTGGGCGAGGAACCCCAGCAGGACCGAGGCGTTGTGCCCGGTGTGGGGGCGGTCGTCGATCGCGTCCTCGCCGCGCACCGACACCCGGGCGGTCATGGACGCGGTGGAGCGGGTGAGGAACCGGCCGGAGGTGGGCTCGCAGAACACGTTGAGGCGGCCGGTGTGGCCGCGGTCGACCAGCGGCCGGGTGCCCAGCACCCCCATGGCGCCGCCCTCCTCGCCCGCGACGGCCTGGATCAGCACGGCCGTGTCGCGGCCCAGCCGGGGCGAGCGCTCGCGGGCGGCGCGCACCCCGGCCAGCAGCGCCACCGCCGGGCCCTTGGCGTCGACGGCGCCCCGGCCCCGGACGAGGCCGCCGTCGCGGGAGGCCGGCGGCCCGCCCGCGACGGTGTCCAGGTGCACGTTGAACATGACGGTGCGCTCGCGGGGCACGGTGTCGGGTCCCAGGCGCAGCACCAGGCTGGGCTGGCACCGGAGGAACCCGGGGTCGGCGGCGGCCTCGCGCACCGCGGCGGGCACCCCGGGCCGGTCCAGGTCCGCGGGGTCGGCCGGGGCGTGGTGCACGGTGCGGAAGCCCGTGGGCGCGGCGGCCCGGGCGTAGTCACGCTGGGCCTGGTGCAGCCGGGGGCGCGGGCCGTCGCGGCCGACCTCCAGAGGCCCGGCGGTGGGCGTCTCCAGCAGCCGCAGCAGCAGGGCGATGTCGTCCTCGGTGAGGGTCACCGGGCTCCCTCCGTGTTCCAGGACCGGCGCACGAGGTCCTCCAGCCGCCGCCCGTACTCCACGAACGCGGCCGGGTCGCCCCGGCCGGGGTCGGCGCCGTCGGCGAGCAGGTGGGGGCGCAGGTGCAGGTGGGGCTCGATGGACAGGGCGCCGCGGTACCCGTGGTCGGCCAGGATCCCCAGGCACTCCCGCACCCCGGCCTCGCCCTCGCCGGGCGGGACGTAGGCGGTGTCGCCGCCGGGGGTGCGGACCGCGTCCTTGATGTGGACGTGGGCCACGTGGGGGGCCAGTGCGCGCAGCATGGCGGGGGCGTCGTAGCCGTGGGCGACCCCGTTGCCGGTGTCGAACAGCAGGCGCAGCGCGGGGCTGTCGGCGTGGGCGAGCAGGTCCAGGGCGCGTTCGGCGTCCTCGCCCGCCCAGCCCGCGCAGTTCTCGTGGACCAGCAGCAGGCCGGCGTCCCGGGCCCGCGACGCGAGTTCGCGCACGCGGGCGCGGGCGACCCGGCCCCACTCGGATTCGGTCAGCCCGCCGGAGGGATAGGACATGATCCGCACGGTGCGTGTGCCCAGGAGGGCGCAGCGGCGGGCCAGCGCGTCGAGTTCGGCCAGGTCGAGGGCGAAGTCGCCGGTGGCGGGGCGGGACCAGTCGCCGATCTTGGCGGCGACGGCGACCACCCCGGACCCGGCGCCGCGGATCCGCTCGGCGGCCCGTGCCACGTCCCGTTCGGGCACGGCGGCGATCGGCACCCCGTCCAGGGTGCGCACCTCCAACAGGTCCCAGCCGAGCGCGTCCAGGGCGGCCAGCTGGCCGTCCAGGCCGGGCGCGGCCTCGTCGCCCAGGCCCGCGAGGCGGGGGGTCTCAGGCTCCGACGGCACTCTCCACCTCCTGTTCGGCGGCGCGGGCCGAGCACAGGTCCTTGGCCTCGGCGAGCAGCCGGACGGCCTCCACGTGCACGGGCAGGTCGCCCAGGTCGCGGGCGGGCTGTGCGAAGCGGGCGTAGCAGCGGTGCCAGAAGGCGGTCAGGGCGTCGTCGGTGAACACCGACCGGGTGGGCGCCCGGCCGTGGGCCGCCACGGTGAGCTGCGCGGTGTGGTCGGCGTCGCTGCAGGGGTAGTGGCCGGTGAGGACGGCCTCGTCGAACTCCAGCACGATCCGGCGCTCCCGCAAGGGCGAGGTCAGGTCCGACTCGATACGGGTGAGCACCCCGGTGTGGTGCACCAGGTCCATCCGGGCGGCCCCCAGGCCGGGCAGGCGGATCCCGTCGAAGGCCATGTCGTCGAGTTCGGCCCCGGCCACCTCGGCGTCGCCGGCGAGCGCGACCGCGACGGCGAGGGCGTGCGGGACCTCGACGTCGAAGGCGGTGGGGTGCCCGGAGGACTCCAGGGTCCGGGTGAAGCGGGGCTTGTGCTGGAGCACCGTGAGGGTCCGCAGCCGCCCGAACACCCCGGAGCGGTGGACCGCGAGCAGGCGGGCGCTCAGCGCGCTGGCCGTCCACGGGGTGGCGACGGTGAGGCGCAGGCCCCAGCGGCGGCGCAGCCGGGCGATCGCGGCCAGTTCCGCCAGGTCCAGGGCCAGCGGCTTCTCGACGACGACCATGCGGTATCCCAGGCGGGCGAGCCGTTCCAGCGGTTCGGCCCGCAGGTGCGGCGGGGTGCAGAGGTGGACCACGGTGCTCCGGGGCGGCAGGCGGCGCGCGGCCTCCTCCAGGGAGGGCACCGCCGTCACCCCCTCGGCCCCCGGCTGGAGGGGGTCGTGGCCCATCACCGGTCCCGGGGCGAAGAGGCCGCGCGCCGCCGCCCGCGCTTTGGCGAGCGACGGCGCGTGCAGCCCCCGTCCCGATCTCCCCAGGCCGACGATGAGGGTGTGCAGCATGAAGGGAGGACACCTTTCCGTTCGCGGTCCCCGTCGTTCCGCGGCCCCCGAGGGTGCGCGGAACCGATCGAACGGAAGCACAGACTGGACCGATTCCGGGAAAAGCGTCAAGGAATGGAACGGGTTCTCAGGCCCCAAACCCTGGGGAACGGGGTTCCACAACCTGAGAGGATGTTCTGATAAAGGGCATCATGACACGGCGAGAGAAATCGGAGAGGAAATGACCGTTTTCTCCGGGGAAATCAGGCGACCGAGAAACTGAACAGCCCGCTGGGCGGGGCGTGCCAGCCGCGGTTCGGGGCCACCGGCACCCCGGGGCCGAAGCAGCCGCGCCCGGCGTGCATGCTCACCTCCGCGTCGGTGAGGTTGACCAGCACGTGGGCGGTCGGCGGGAGTACGGTGCAGCTCCCGGACGCGGGGTCCGGGTAGCGCACGAGGTCCTCGAACTCGGTCGTGAAGACGACGACCTCGCCGGTGGCCGCGTGGGCGGGGGCCGCCCCCACCAGCGCGCTCGTCAGGGCAAGGGCGAGCACGGTGGACAGAACCCTCATTCCACCATCCTTTCTCGTTTCATACGCGATTCACGGAAAAGATCACCTCGCGCACCAATGACACGGAGGATCACCGCGCCAATACTCTCCGAACCCGGGGGCGCCCGCAACAGAAAAGGCGAAGAACGCGGTTTCGGTCCGCCCGGGACACGCGAATAAGCCTCGCCGGACGGAATTCGAACAAAAAGCGGACGCCGGCGCGCGCGGCGGGCGCGCCGGTACCGCCGCCCGTCCGCACCCCGTCGCCCGGCGCCCTGACGGGGCCGGGTGGGCGAGTGTTTGCCCCCTCCATGCCCGCCCCTGGCACGCGGAGCGGCCCCGCGCGGACACGCCCGGTTAGGGTGCCCGCACGGGGCCGAAAAGGGGACGCCCCCCCGCGGGGCGGCCCCGCGCCGTCAGGGGGTGGGGATGGCCGCGCGCGGGCAGGGGCGACCGGTCGCCGTCATCGGCGCCGGCGCGATCGGGACGTCGGTGGCGTCGGCGCTGGCGCGGGCGGGCCGCCCGGTGACGGTGTGCGGCGCGAGCCGCCGGTTCGGGCGGATCGAGGTGACCGAGGACGGGTCCACCGAGTCCTGGCCGGTGGCGCAGGCGGACTCCCCCGGCGACATCGCCGGGTACGACACCGCGGTCCTGGCGGTCAAGGCGCACCAGACCGAGGCGGCCGCCGCGTGGCTCAGGGCCGTCTCCGCCCCCGGGACGACGGTGCTGGTGGCCCAGAACGGGGTGGAACAGCGCGAACGCGTCGCCCCCCACACCGGCGGCGCGTACGTGGTGCCCGCCGTGGTCTACCTGAACGTGGAGCGCACGGGGCCGGGCCGGGCGACCCTGCGCCGCGTCGGCCGCCGGGACCTGGTGCTGCCCGACGAGGCCCCGGCCCGGGCGCTGGCGGCGGAGCTGACGGCGGGACGCATGCGCGTCGGCCTGGAGGCGGACTTCGTGACGGCGGCCTGGGCCAAGCTGCTGGCCAACATCACCGCCAACCCGCTCACCGCCCTGACCGGCCGCCGGGCGGACGTGCTCCGGGACCCGGGGGTCGGCGCCGTCGCCCGCCGCATCATGGACGAGGCCCTCCGGGTCGCCCGCGCCGAGGGCGCCGCGCTGTCCGCCGCGCACGCCCGGGAGGTCCTGGCCTGGCTGGAGAACGCGCCGGAGGGTGCCACCACGTCGATGCTCCAGGACCGGATCGCCGGGCGGCCTCTGGAGTACGACGCCCTGACGGGGGCGGTGGTGCGCGCCGCCGAGCGCCACGGCATCGACGTGCCGGTGAACCGGCTGATCCTGGCGCTGACCGCGGCGACCTGTTCCGGTCCGTGACCCACGTCACCCTGGGTCCGGGGCTCCGGGCGGAACGTCACCTAATGTCAGGAGAACCTCAATTCTTCGGCGAGAAGTGGACACATCGTCCCGAACGTGCTCACCCTCCTTCGGAAAGGGCGGGAAATCCGCCGGTGACCTGCCGGTAACGAACGGACGCCGCCGGTCCTGCCCCGACCCGCACCCGCACACTCCGCACACCCCGCACAGCGAAGGAACACATGACCTCCCCCAACGAGCAGAAACCGGACGACCGCACCGCGTCGCCCCCGGAGGAGTCCGCCGAGGGCCGCTTCACCCGCTCCCGCGTCATCGGTCTCATCGCGGGCCCCCTCGTCGGCCTGATCGTCTACCTGCTCATGCCGGACATGCCGCTGCCGCTCGCCGAGGGCGAGGACGAGGCCGTCATCTCGGCCAACGGCCGCACCGTCGCCGCGATCACCGCGTTCATCGCCATCTGGTGGGCGACCGAGGCCATCCCGATCCCGGTCACCTCGCTGCTGCCGCTGGTGCTGTTCCCCGTGATGCTGGACGGCACGCCCATCGCGAGCGTGTCCTCCTCCTACGGCTCCGACACCATCTTCCTGTTCATGGGCGGCTTCATGCTGGCCCTGGCCATGCAGAAGTGGAACCTGCACAAGCGGATCGCGCTGACCATCGTCTCCAAGGTGGGCTCCAACAGCGCGGGGCTGATCGGCGGCTTCATGATCGCCACCGGGTTCATCACCATGTGGGTGAGCAACACCGCCACCGCCGTAATGATGCTGCCCGTGGGCCTGTCCGTCGTCACCGTCCTCACCCAGTTCCGCAACGGGCGCACCGACGCCAACTTCGCGACCGCCCTCATGCTCGGCATCGCCTACGCGTCGTCCATCGGCTCGGTGGCCACCATCATCGGCACCCCGCCCAACGTGCTCATGGTCGGCTACCTCTCCGACACCCACGACATCACCATCGGCTTCGGCCAGTGGATGCTCGCCGGGGTGCCGCTGGCCGCGGTCTTCCTCCTGATCTCCTGGTTCGTGCTGATCAAGGTGTTCCCGCCCCAGGCCAAGAGGGTCGAGGGCGCCCAGGAGCTGATCGGCTCCGAGCTCGCCGCGATGGGGCCCATGTCCCGCGGCGAGAAGGGCGTCTCCCTGGTGTTCGCGCTGGCCGCCCTGTCCTGGATCTTCATCCCGATCCTGGCCCGCAGCGAGAGCGTCGGCGGCGCCCTGCCGTGGCTGGCCGGCATCTCCGACGCCGGGATCGCGATGACGGTCGCCGTCGTCCTCTTCCTGGTCCCGATCGACCGGCAGGGCACCCGCCTGCTCGACTGGGCGACCGCGGTGCAGCTCCCCTGGGGCGTGCTGCTGCTGTTCGGCGGCGGCCTGGCCATCTCCGCGCAGTTCACCGCCAGCGGCCTGAGCGCCTGGATCGGAAGCCAGGTCTCGGTCCTGGCCGGGATCCCCCTGTGGGTGCTGATCCTGGTGGTGACCGCTCTGGTGCTGTTCCTGACCGAGCTCACCAGCAACACCGCGACCGCCGCGACGTTCCTGCCGATCCTGGGGGGCGTGGCGATGGGCATGGACATGGACGTCCTCACCCTCGTGGTCCCCGTGGCCCTGGCCGCCACCATGGCGTTCATGCTCCCGGTGGCCACCCCGCCCAACGCGATCGTGTTCGGCACGGGGCACGTCCGCATCGGCCAGATGATCAAGGGCGGCCTGTGGCTGAACCTCATCGCCCTGGTCGTCATCCTGGGCTCGATGTACGCCCTGTTCTCCTGGGCCATCGGCATCACCATGTAGCCCCTACGCGGTCGGCGGCCCGGGGCGGACGGATCCGCCCCGGGCCGCCGCGCGAGCGGGGTCAGCCGACGATCGGGCGCTCCTCCGGCAGCTCGTACAGCCGGCTGTGCCGGCGCAGCGCCAGCGCCGACGCCAGGGTGATGGGGCCGATGCGGCCGACGAACATGAGGAAGATCAGCACCGCCTGCCCCACGGGGGGCACGTCGGCGGTGATGCCGGTGGACAGCCCCACCGTCGCGAAGGCCGACGTGGTCTCGAAGAGGATCTGGTCCAGGGTGAAGGGGGTCACGATCATCAGGACCAGGGTTCCCGCCAGCACCAGCCCCAGCGCCAGCATGGCGACCGTGGTCGCCTGGGAGGCGGTGCCCGCGGACAGCCGCCGCCCGCCCGCGTGGACCGTCGGCTCGCCGCGCACGTTCGCGTAGGCGACCAGGATCAGCACGGCGAACGTGGTCACCTTGATGCCGCCCGCGGTGCCCGCGCTCCCGCCCCCGACGAACATCAGCATGTCGGTGACCAGCAGCGTCTGCGTCTGCATCGCGCCGAAGTCCAGGCTGTTGAACCCGGCCGTGCGCGGCATCACCGCCTGGAAGAAGGCGGTGAGGACCTTGTCCCCCGTGTCCAGGGGCCCCATGGTCGCCGGGTTGGTCCACTCCAGCGCCAGGAACGCGACGAAGCCGACGGCCAGCAGGGCCGCCGTCATCCCCAGCGTGAACTTGGCGTGCAGCGTCCAGTGGCGCTTCTCCTTGTGCTTCCGGGAGAACCGCCACAGCTCCACCCACACCGGGAAGCCCAGCCCCCCGGCGATCACGCCGAACGCGACCGGCAGCGTGATCCACGGGTCGGTGGCGTAGCCCATCAGGTTGTCGGAGTACAGCGAGAACCCGGCGTTGTTGAACGACGAGACCGCGTGGAACACACCGGTGTGCAGCGCCGCCGTGAAGGTCAGGTCGTAGGCGGTCCACCAGCGCAGCGTGAGCGCGGACGCCAGCAGCGCCTCGAAGACCAGGGTGACCCACAGCACCCCCAGCACCAGCTGCCGCACCTCCCCCAGGGACACCGACTTGGTCTCGGCCCCGGTGGTGACGGCCATGCGCAGGCCCATGCGCCGGCTCACCAGCAGCGACAGCACGGTGGCCAGGGCCATGATCCCGAACCCGCCCACCTGGATCAGCACGAGGATCACGGTCTCGCCGAAGCCGGACCAGTGCCCGGAGGTGTCGACGACCGCCAGGCCGGTCACACTGGCCGCCGAGGTCGCCGTGAAGAGCGCCGTCATGAAGGGGGTCGCCTGGCCGTGGTCGGCGGCGGGCAGGGACAGGAGCAGGGTGCCGGTCAGGATGAGCGCGCCGAAGGCCGCCACCGTCACCAGCGGGGGCCGCTTCCAGAACCCGGGTCCGAACCGGAGACCCCCGACCTGCGGGAACGGGCGGCTCGGATACGCGCGCGGGCTTCTCACCGCTCCCCCTCCTCCCCGCCGGCCAGGAACCGGTAGCCCAGCCCCGGGTCGGTGAGGAAGTAGCGCGGGCGCGGGGGGTCGGGCTCCAGGCGCTGGCGGATCTTGGTCATGAACACGCGCAGGTAGTTGGTCTCCCGTTCGTACTCGGGCCCCCACACCTCGTGCAGCAGCTCGCGGTGGGTCACCAGGCGGCCGCGGTTGCGCACCAGGACCTCGACGATGTGCCACTGCCGGGGGGTCAGGCGGACCTGCTCCCCGCCCCGGGTGACCTGCTTGGCGGCCAGGTCCACGGTGAAGTGGTCGGTGACCACCGACGCCTCCGGCTCGGCCGACGCCGCGGTGCGGCGCATGGCGGCCCGCACCCGGGCGAACAGCTCGTCCATGCCGAACGGCTTGACCACGTAGTCGTCGGCGCCCAGGTCCAGGGCCTGCACCTTCATCTGCTCGGTGTCGCGCCCGGACAGCACCACGACCGGGACCTGCGTCCAGCCGCGCAGCCCGCGCAGGACGTCCAGCCCGCTCATCCCGGGCAGGCCCAGGTCGAGCAGGACCAGCCCGGGGTGGTGGTGCGCGATGAGCTTGAGCGCGTGCTCGCCGCTGTCGGAGAGGTAGGGCGTGTAGCCGCGGGCCCGCAGGTTCAGCTCCAGGGTCTTGCGCAGGCGGGGGTCGTCGTCGACGACGAGCACCGTGGGAGGCGCCTCGTTCCCGTCGCTCATGGTCGGTCCGTTCTCGTGTGTCCGGTGCGGTGGGAACGGCGTCCCACCGCACCGATGGTAGGGAAGGGCGGCCCCCTTGCGTCCCAGGCGGCCGCCGGGTGTCAGGCCGGGGCCCGGTCCAGGGCGAGGTTGAGCTCCAGGACGTTGACGCCCGGCTCCCCCAGCACGCCCAGGGTCCGCCGCGTGGTGTGCTCCCCGATGAGGGCCTCGACCCGCGCGGCGTCCAGGCCGCGGGCCCGGGCGACCCGGTCGGCCTGCAGCCGGGCGTTCTCCACGGAGATGTGCGGGTCCAGGCCGGAGGCGGAGGCGGTCACCGCGTCCACCGGGACCCCGGCGTCCGGCTCCAGGCCGTTGAGGTCGCGGTAGGCCTCGGTGCGGGCGGCCACCTCGTCCAGCAGTCCGGCGTCGGTGGGGCCGAGATTGGCCCCGCCGCTGTCCCGGGGGTCGTGGCCGACGGCCGAGGGGCGCGGGTGGAAGTACTCCGGCCCGGTGAACTCCTGGGAGATCCACTCCGACCCGACGGTCCGGCCGTCGTGTTCGACGAAGGACCCGTCCGCCCGGTGCGGGAAGGCCGCCTGGGCGATCCCGGTGACGGCCAGGGGGTAGGCGAGGCCGAGGACGACGGTGGCGATCGCCATCATGGTGAACCCGGCGATGAGCTGGCGCAGCATGTCAGAGCACTCCCAGCGCGCTGATGAGCATGTCGATGAGCTTGATGCCGACGAACGGGGCGATCAGGCCGCCCACGCCGTAGACGAGGAGGTTGCGGCGCAGCATGGCCGAGGCCGACCGGGCCCGGAAGGCGACGCCGCGCAGGGCCAGCGGGACCAGGGCCACGATGACCAGGGCGTTGAAGACCACCGCCGACAGGATCGCCGACTCGGCCGAGGCCAGGCCCATGATGTTCATCCGGTCCAGCCCCGGCAGGGAGGCGGCGAACATCGCGGGCAGGATCGCGAAGTACTTCGCGACGTCGTTGGCGATGGAGAACGTGGTCAGCGCGCCGCGGGTGATGAGCAGCTGCTTGCCGATGTGGACGATCTCGATGAGCTTGGTCGGGTCGGAGTCCAGGTCGACCATGTTCCCGGCCTCGCGGGCCGCCTGCGTCCCGGTGTTCATGGCCACGCCCACGTCGGCCTGGGCCAGGGCGGGCGCGTCGTTGGTGCCGTCGCCGGTCATGGCGACCAGGGCGCCGCCCGCCTGCTCGCGGCGGATCAGGGCGAGCTTGTCCTCGGGGGCGGCCTGGGCGAGGAAGTCGTCGACGCCGGCCTCCTTCGCGATCACCGCGGCGGTCCTGGGGTTGTCGCCGGTGACCATGACGGTGCGGATGCCCATGGTGCGCAGCTGCTCGAAGCGTTCGCGCATGCCGGGCTTGACGGTGTCCTTGAGGTGGACCAGCCCCAGGGCGCGGGCGGGGCCGCCCCCCTCGGGCACCTCGGCGACGGCCAGCGGAGTGCCGCCCTGGTCGGAGATCTTCTCCGCCAGCGAGAACAGCCGGTCGGGGGCCTCTCCGCCGTTCTCGCGCACCCAGCGGGCGACGGCGTCCACGGCCCCCTTGCGGATGAGGTGGGCGCCGTCGTCCAGGCCGCTCATCCGGCTCTCGGCGGTGAAGGGCACCATCACGCCCCGGTCGGCGGTGCGTCCGTTCAGGTACGGGCGCCCGGCCATGGCGAAGTCCACGATGGAGCGCCCCTCGGGGGTGCCGTCGGACAGGCTGGAGCGGTGGGCGGCCTCGGCGAGCTCCCCGTCGGAGACGCCCGGCAGGGTCAGGAACCCGGACGCCTGCCGGTTGCCGTGGGTGATGGTGCCGGTCTTGTCCAGGAGCAGGGTGGTGACGTCGCCGGAGGCCTCCACCGCCCGCCCGGAGGTGGCCATGACGTTGCGGCGCACCAGCCGGTCCATGCCCGCGATGCCGATCGCGGACAGCAGGGCGCCGATGGTGGTGGGGATGAGGCACACCAGCAGGGCGATGAGGACGATGGTGTCCTGGCGCGCCTGCGAGTAGACCGCCAGGGGCTGGAGGGTGACCACGGCCACCAGGAACACGATCGTCAGCCCGCCCAGGAGGATGTTCAGGGCGATCTCGTTGGGGGTCTTCTTGCGTTCGGCCCCCTCGACCAGCGCGATCATCCGGTCCAGGAAGGTCTCGCCCGGCGGGGTGGTGATGCGCACGACGATCTCGTCGGACAGCACCGTGGTCCCGCCGGTGACCGCCGAGCGGTCGCCGCCGGACTCGCGGATGACGGGCGCGGACTCGCCGGTGATGGCGGACTCGTCGACGGTGGCGATGCCCTCGACGACGTCGCCGTCGCCGGGGATGACCTGCCCGGCGGCGACCACGCACTCGTCGCCGACCTTGAGATCGGTGCCCGCGACGGTCACGAGCTCCCCGCCGGGGGTGCGCACCCGGGCCTCGGTGTCCCTGCGGGTGGCGCGCAGAGCCGCGGCCTGGGCCTTGCCCCGGCCCTCGGCCAGCGCCTCGGCGAAGTCGGCGAACAGCAGGGTCGCCCAGAGGAAGACGGTGAGCAGGGCCCCGAAGCCGGCCCGCGCGGTGTCGCCCTGGACGAGGGAGGCCGTGAACAGGACGGTGGCCAGCGCGCTGCCGACCAGCACCACGAACATGACGGGGTTGCGGAACTGGACGCGCGGGTCGAGCTTGCGGACCGAGCCGATCAGCGCCTGGCGCAGAATGGGCCCGCTGACCAGGCTCCCCTTCGGCTCGGGGAACGCCTCCTCGTCCGGCGGGTGGATGAAGACGGGTTCGCGTTCGGGCGCGGTGATGACGTCCCGGGGCGCGGGTTCGGACGTGTCGTCGTGCATGGTGCGGCTCACAGGGAGAAGTACTCGGCGACGGGGCCGAGGGTCAGGGCGGGCAGGAAGGTCAGTCCGGCGACGATGACGACGACCGCGACGACCAGCCCGCCGAACATCGGGGTGTGGGTGGGCAGGGTGGAGACGGTGGCGGGCACCGGCCGCTTGCGGGCCAGGGACCCGGCGATGGCCAGGACCGGGAGGATGAGCAGGAAGCGGCCGACCAGCATCGCGACCCCCATCGTGGTCGTGTACCACCAGGTGGCGGCGTTGAGCCCGGCGAAGGCCGACCCGTTGTTGTTGGCGGTGGAGGCGTAGCCGTAGAGGATCTCCGACAGCCCGTGCGGCCCGGTGTTGTTCAGCGAGGCCAGCGCGGCGTCGTTGACGGCCGAGGCGGCGGCGAAGCCGAGCAGGACCACCGGCATCGCCAGGAGGTAGAGCATCACGAGCTTGATCTCGGGCGCGGTGACCTTCTTGCCCAGGTACTCGGGGGTGCGGCCGATCATGAGCCCGGCGATGAACACCGTCAGGATCACCATGACCAGCAGGCCGTTGAGGCCGACGCCCGCGCCGCCGGGGCTGAGCTCGCCGAACATCATGTGCAGCATCGACAGGCCGCCGCCGAGCGGGGTGAAGCTGTCGTGCATGGCGTTGACCGAGCCGTTGGAGGTGCCCGTGGTGGCCGCGGCCCACAGTCCGGAGGCGGCGGCGCCGAAGCGGGTCTCCTTGCCCTCCAGGTACCCGGCGGACTGGTCCACGCCCATGCCGCCCAGCAGCGGGTTGCCCGCGCTCTCCAGGAGCATGACGGCGACGGACATGAACGCCCACACCGCGAACATGATCCCGAAGACCGCGCGGCCCTGGCGGCGGTCGCCGCACAGGTGCCCGAAGGCGAAGGCCATGGAGAAGGGAATGATGAGGATCGCCCAGGTCTGGACGAGGTTGCTCAGCGCGGTGGGGTTCTCGAAGGGGTGGGCGGAGTTGGTGTCGAAGAACCCGCCGCCGTTGGTGCCGAGCTGCTTGATCGCCACCTGGCTGGCGGCCGGGCCGCCGGGGACCGCCTGGGCGGCCCCCTCGACGGTGGTGACGACGGTCTGCCCGTTGAGGTTCTGGACGACGCCCTGGGTCACCAGGACCAGGGCGACCAGGAACGACAGGGGGAGCAGGACGCGCACCACGCCGCGGGTGAGGTCCACCCAGAAGTTGCCCAGCGTGGTGGCGCCCCGGCGGGCGATGCCGCGGATGAACGCCGCCATCACGGCCATGCCCGCGCTCGCCGAGACGAAGTTCTGGACGGTGAGCCCGCTCATCTGGGAGAGGTGGCTCATCGTGGTCTCGCCCGCGTACGCCTGCCAGTTCGTGTTGGTCATGAAGCTGACCGCGGCGTTGAAGGCGACGTGGGGGTCGAGGCCGGGCAGGCCGTCGGGGTTGAGGGGCAGCACGCTCTGGGCGCGCAGCAGCGCGTACAGGAACAGGAAGGACATGAGGCTGAAGGCGAGCAGGGAGAACGCGTAGCGCGTCCAGTGCTGCTCGCGTTCGGGGTCCACCCGGCAGAGCCGGTAGACCAGGCGCTCGGCCGGCAGGAACAGGCGGTCGCCGGGGGCCTTGTCCCCGTCGGTGTAGCCGTAGACGGCGGCGATGTAGCGGCCGAGCACGGGGGCGGTGAGGCCCAGGAGCGCGATGAGCGCGAGGAACTGGGCCCATCCGGTGACGGTCATCAGAGTTTCTCCGGGAACAGCAGGGCGGCCGTCAGGTAGGCGGCCAGGGGGATCGCGATCGCCAGCGCGGTGATCTCTTCCCAGGTCATCGGGGTACCGCCGTTTCCGCTTCGGAAGCCGGGGCGCCGGTGCCGTCCCCGGGGTCCCCGAGCGCCGGGTCGTCCCCGATGACGCGTTCGCAGCCGCGGACGTAGGCGACGCACAGGCCGAAGAAGCCGATGGTCGCCAGGACGAGCAGTGTGTCCGCCATGTCCTTTTCCTTGTCGTGGTCGCGGCGGGGCCGGGCGGTCCCGCCGGCGGGCTCCGCCGATGCGGCACCCGCCCGAACGACTGTGGGGCCGGAGCCGGGGGCGGGGCCATCGGGATAGCGCTCCCTTAGCGCCTGGACCGGCGGATTTAGCGGACAATTAGCGCCATACGACATCAGAACGCCCTTTGACCGGTGAGAATGAACCCGGAGGAGGCGATGTGGTGACACGTGGTGAGCTGCGGGTGTACCTGGGCGCTGCCCCCGGGGTGGGCAAGACCTACCGGATGCTGGACGAGGCGCACCGGCGCCGCGACCGCGGCGCGGACGTGGTCATCGGGTTCGTGGAGTGCCACGGCCGGGTCCTGACCGAGGCCATGGTCGACGACCTGGAGACCGTGCCCCGGCGGCGGGTCGCCTACCGCGGGTCCTCCTTCGAGGAGATGGACCTGGAGGCCGTGCTCCGGCGCCGCCCCCAGGTCGTCCTGGTCGACGAGCTCGCCCACACCAACGTCCCGGGCAGCGGCAGCGCCAAGCGCTGGGAGGACATCGAGGTCCTGCTGGAGGCGGGCATCACGGTGCTGTCCACCCTCAACATCCAGCACCTGGAGTCGCTCAACGACGTGGTCGAGCAGATCACCGGCGTCCGCCAGCGCGAGACCGTCCCGGACGCCTGGGTGCGCGGCGCCGACCAGATCGAGCTGGTCGACATGACCCCCGAGGCCCTGCGCCGCCGCCTGGCGCACGGCAACGTCTACGCCCCGGAGAAGATCGACGCCTCCCTGAGCAACTACTTCCGGGCGGGCAACCTGTCGGCGCTGCGCGAGCTGGCCCTGCTGTGGCTGGCCGGGCGGGTGGACGCCGAACTGGAGCAGTACCGGTCCGAGCACGGGGTCACCGACACCTGGGAGGCCCGGGAGCGGGTCGTGGTCGCCCTCACCGGCGGCCCCGAGGGCGAGACGCTCGTCCGCAGGGCCGCCCGGATCGCCCAGCGCGGCAAGGGCGCCGACCTGCTGGCGGTGCACGTGGCCCGCAGCGACGGCCTCACCGGGGCCGACCCCGCCCTGCTGGCCCGCCAGCGCCTGCTGGTGGAGAGCCTGGGCGGCACCTACCACCAGGTCCTGGGCGAGGACGTGCCCCGCGCCCTGATCGCGTTCGCCCGCGGGGTCAACGCCACCCAGCTCGTCCTGGGGGCCAGCCGGCGGGGGCGGATCGCCCGCATGTTCTCCCCCGGGATCGGGGCCACCACCACGGCCCTGTCCGGGGCGATCGACGTCCACCTGGTCACGCACGAGCAGGTGGGGCTGCGGACCCGCGCCCGGGCGGTGAGCCCGGTGTCGCGCCGCAGGCGCCTGGCCGCCTGCGCCCTGGCGTTCATGGCCCTGCTGTCGGTGGGCTTCGGCCTGGGGTTCTCCACGGACGAGGCGAACCTCGCCAGCGGGGTCGTCCTGGTCTTCGCGACGGTCACCGTGGTGGCCCTGGTGGGCGGCCTGTGGCCCGCGCTGCTGGCGTCGGTGTGCGGCTCGGCCCTGCTCAACCTCCTGTACACCGAGCCCTACTTCACCCTGACGGTGGCCCATCCGCAGAGCCTGCTGGCCCTGGCGGGGTTCGTGGTCGTGGCCGTGTCGGTGAGCCTGGTGGTGGACCAGGCGGCCCGGCGCACCCGGGAGGCCGCCCGGGCCGGGGCCGAGGCGCAGCTCCTGGCCACCGTGGCCGGGAACGTGCTGCGCGGCTCGCGCCCGCTGGAGGCGCTCATGGAGCGGCTGCTGGAGACCTTCTCGTTCACGTCGGTCTCGCTGCTGGAGCGGCGCGCCGGAGCGGTCGGCGGGCCGGAGCACCGGCGCGACCCCCGGGACTGGTCGGTGGTCGCCTCCGCGGTGCGCGAGGGCGAGGAGTCGTGCCGGGCGCCGGCCCAGGGGGACATCGACGTCCCGGTGGATGAACGGCTCACCCTGGTCGTGCGCGGCCGCGAGCCCGAGGCGGGGGACCGCCGGGTCATCGAGGCGTTCGCCGCGCAGGCGGCGGTCGCCCTGCGCCAGGAGCGGCTGGCCCGGGAGGCCGCCACGGTCAAGCCCCTGGCCGAGGCGGACCGGATGCGCACGGCCCTGCTGTCGGCGGTCAGCCACGACCTGCGCGCGCCGCTCGCCTCCGCCAAGGCGTCCGTCACCAGCCTGCGCAGCCGGGAGGTGAGCTTCAGCGAGGAGGACCGGGAGGGCCTGCTCGCGATGGCCGACGAGTCCCTGGACCAGCTCACCCGGCTGGTGACCGACCTGCTGGACATGAGCCGCCTCCAGGCGGGGGTGCTGGGCGTGGGGCTGGAGTCGCTGCCCCTGCGCGAATCGGTGTTCGCGGCGCTGGAGCAGTTCGGCGGGGAGGCGGCCGCGGTCCGGGTGGACGTGCCGGAGGAGCTGCCCGACGTGCGGGCCGATCCGGGCCTGCTGGACCGGGTCCTGGCCAACGTGGTCGGCAACGCGCTGCGGTTCAGCCCCGCCGGGGCGCCGCCCGCCGTGTCGGCGTCGTGGGTGGGGGACACCGTGGAGGTGCTGGTGATCGACCACGGTCCGGGGATCCCGGAGGAGGACCGCGAGCGGATGTTCGTGCCCTTCCAGCGCCTGGGGGACACCGACACGGGGACCGGCCTGGGGCTGGGCCTGGCGCTCTCCCAGGGGTTCGCCGAGGCGATGGGCGGCTCGCTCGTCCCCGACTCCACCCCCGGGGGCGGCCTGACCATGCGGCTGGTGCTGCGCGCGGCCGCCCCGGACGCGGCGGGCGCCGCCCCGCCCCCCGGCGCGGAAGGCCGCGCCGACAGCAGAACTTAGGGCTTCAGGGCCTCCTCCAGTAGGCGGACCGCCCCGGCGGCCCCGCCCTCGGCGCGGACCCGTTCGCCCAGGGCGGCGGCGCCGGCGGCGGTCCCCGCGTCCGTGAGGGCCGTGTCCAGTGCGGCGGCCAGGGCGTCCTCGGTGAGGCGGCGGCCGTTCAGCGGGGCGGGCGCGGCCCCGGCGGCGTGGACGCGTCCCGCCCAGAACGGCTGGTCGCCCCAGAAGGGGCACACGACCTGGGGGCGCCCGGAGGCCAGGGCGGCGCCGGTGGTCCCGGCGCCGGCGTGGTGGACCACTGCGGCGCAGCGCGGGAAGAGGGCGAGGTGGGGGACCCGGTCGACGGCCAGCACGTCCCCGCCGTCCACCGCCACGGCTCCCCCGCCGCCGGAGGCGACGATCGCGCGGGCCCCCGCCCGCCGGACCGCCGCGGCGACCAGGCGGCCGGTGGCCGCGGGGTCGGCGGTGGGCAGGCTGCTGAAGCCGACGAACACCGGCGGCTCCCCCGCGGCCAGGAACTCCTCCACGCGGTCGGGCAGGCCGCCCTCCGCGTCCTGGGGCACGAACCAGAACCCGGTGGTGCGCACCCATGAGGGGTAGCCCGCGTCGGCGGGCACCAGGTGCCCGCTGAAGGCGTGGACCATGGTGGCGGGCGTCCCGTCCGGTCTCCGCAGCGGGTCGTGGGCGCCGGGGCGCGGCGCGAGCCCCAGGTCGCGGCGCAGGTCCTCGGCGATCTTGCGCTGGCCGCGCAGGGCCGCCCCGGCCAGCCGGTAGCTCAGCCGGTGGAACCGGGCGGGGACCCAGCCGGGCCAGGGCACACCGGGGGCGGGGAAGGCGCCGGTGGGCACCCAGGAGGGCTGTAGCCCCACCGGCACGGCGGGCACGCCCAGGCGTTCGGCGATGTGCCCGCCCGGCATGCCGGGGATGTGCACGACGATGTCGGCGCCGGAGTCGGCGGTCGCGGCCATGTCGGTGTACACCCGGCGCATGAGCGGGGTGATCGCGCGCAGCAGGGAGACGGTGTGGACGGCGCCGCGCAGGCCCCGCAGGCCGGTCTCGCGCACTCCGGACAGGCCGGGGTCCTCCATGAGGGCGTTGGGTCCGTCGTCGACCGGGCGGTAGGCCACGCCGTGCGCGGCGGCCAGCGGCGCGTAGGACTCCGGTCCGGCGACCGTCGCCGTGTGACCGGCGGCCTCCAGGGCCAGTGCCAGGGCCAGGAACGGCTGGACGTCGCCGCGGGTGCCGTGGGTGAGCAGTAGGGCGTGCACGTTCACTCCTTCCGCGCGGTGAGGCCGCGCGCGATGACGTCGACGAGCAGGTCGACGGTCTGGTCGTAGGCCGCGGGGTCGGCCAGCCGGCCGGCGTTCACGGGCACGAGCATGACGGTCTGCAGGACCCCGACCACGGCGGCCGGGGTGGCGGGCACCAGGTCCCCGCGCTCCAGCGCGGCGGTGACGAAGGCGGCCAGCCCGTTGGCCGGGTTGTCGGGGGAGGCGGTCAGCCGCTCGGGGTCGGCCCTGCGCAGGACCGCGTCCATCTCCTCGGGGTGGGTCACGAGCCGCCGGTACAGGGGGTCGGTGTCCAGGACCTCCAGGGTGGCGCGCAGGAAGCGGCGCAGCGCCTCCTCGGTGTCGTCGGTGGACTCCAGGGCCTCGTCGACGACCCGCCGTTTGACGTCGGCCATCCGGGCCAGCATCAGCTCCAGGTAGAGGTCCTCCTTGGAGCGGAAGAACGCGTAGAAGCTGCTCTTGGCGATGCCGGCGGGTGCGACCAGGTCCTCCAGGGAGGTCTTGCGCAGGCCGCGCGCGGTGAACAGGTCGGCCCCCGCCTCCATCAGCAGTCCGGTGATGCGGGCCTTCTCCTGCCCGGTGAACGCCGGTGGCATGTGTGTCCTCTCCTCCAGGGTGGTGCGCCCGGTCATCGGGCGGCCGTCTCGGCTCGCGGGCCGCTCCCGTGCCCGCCCGGGCGCCCGCCCGTGAGGGACAGGGGCAGGCCGCGGCGGCGGGCGGTCCAGACGACGGCGGCGGTCATGATCACCATGCCCGATCCCAAGGGGAGCAGGGTGGCCAGGCCGTCGGTGCCCGAGTTGGCGACGGTCCAACCGATCTTGAGCGCGAGTCCGCCGTTGATGACGACCAGTCCCCAGCCCAGGGAGCGGTACCAGAAGGCGGCGCACAGGGAGCCGAGCAGCACCGGGATCATCGCGAGGCTGACCCAGGTGACCCAGGTGGGGTCGGCGAACAGCCGCTCCTCCATCTCCAGGACCCCGGCCATGGCCGGGTCGATCTCCTCGGGTTCGGGGAACCAGAAGAAGCTCGTCAGCAGGGCGGCGATGGTCAGGGGCAGGGCCGCCGGGCGCCTGGTCCAGCAGAAGTAGGCGATGGGCAGGAAGAAGAGCGGCCGGATGTACCAGCTCAGCGGGTTGAGGTGGCGCGGCCAGGCCCAGGCGAGGAAGTCGTGGAGCTGTTCCATGGAGGGTGCCTTTCGTTGCGGGGTCCCTCGGACCCCTTAGAAACATATGAACAGATTGAATTTTTGTTTTCAACGGATTTAGCGCTCTCTTAGCGCTACACGTTCGTGTAGTCGACTACACGAACGTGTAGCATCGGGGCATGGACACGGAACGACCCGCGGAGGACCTCACCGGCCGGGCGCGCATACGCGACGCCGCACTGGAGGTCTTCGCCGAACGCGGGACCAAGGGCGCCACCGTGCAGCTCATCGCCGCCGCCGCGGGCGTCTCCACCGGGCTCATCCGCCACCACTTCGGCTCCAAGGACGGCCTGCGGCGGGCCTGCGACGAGTACGCCGTCGGCACCCTGCTGGAGCAGGCCCGGCGCGCCCTGGAGGAGGACACCGGGGCCCCGGGGTTCATGGACTCGATGCACCGCGCGAGCGGGGCGAGCACCCGCTACCTGGCCCGCGCCCTGGTGGAGGACTCCCCCGCGGCCGCCGAGCTCTTCGACACCGGGGCGGCGCTCGCCGAGCGCTTCCTCACCGAACAGGACCCCGAACGCTTTCCACCCGGCGCCGAGGCCACCCGGGACGCCGCCGCGGTCATGGGCGCCATGCAGCTGTCCACCCTCACCCTGCACACCCACCTGCGCCGCAGGATGGGCGTCGACCCGCTCGACCCCGCCCACACCCCGCGGCTGGCCGCGGCCATGGTCGGGGTGTACACGACCACGGTCGCGTTCCTGTCCGGCGAGCAGGGCCGGCCGATCTCCGATGCCCTCACCGGCGACGCACCCCCCACCCCCCGGGAGGAAGAGCCATGACGACCACCGAGGCGATCCGCGTCAGCGGGCTCGCCAAGCGCTTCGGCCGCACCACCGCGCTGGACGGCCTGGACCTGACCGTTCGCACCGGGGAGGTCCACGGCCTGCTCGGCCCCAACGGCGCGGGCAAGAGCACCGCCCTGCGCATCCTGCTCGGGCTCACCCGCGCCGACGCCGGGACCGCGTCCGTGCTCGGCGGCGACCCCTGGCACGACGCCGCCGCCCTGCACCGGCGGCTGGCCTACGTCCCCGGCGACGTCGCCCTGTGGCCCGGCCTGTCCGGCGGGGAGACCCTCGACCTGCTCGGGCGCATGCGCGGCGGCACCGACGGACGGCGGCTCGCCGAACTCGTGGACCGCTTCGCGCTGGACACCCGCGTCCGGGGCCGCGCCTACTCCAAGGGCAACCGGCAGAAGGTCGCCCTGGTGGCCGCGCTGGCCGCCGACACCGAGCTGCTCGTCCTGGACGAGCCCACCTCCGGGCTGGACCCGCTCATGGAGGAGGTGTTCCGCCGGACCGTCGCCGAGGAGCGCGACCGGGGCCGCACCGTCCTGCTGTCCAGCCACATCCTGTCCGAGGTGGAGGCCCTCTGTGACCGGGTCTCCATCGTGCGCGCGGGCCGCACCGTGGAGAGCGGCACCCTCGACGACCTGCGCCACCTGTCCCGGATCACCGTCACCGCCGTCCTGTCCGCTCCCCCGGACGGACTGGCCGCCCTGCCCGGCGTCCACGATCTGGAGGTCGAGGGCGACCGGCTGCGGCTGCACGCCGACCCGGCGGCGCTGGCCGGGCTGTGCGCGCGCCTGGGGGAACTGGGGGTGCGCGACCTCGGCGCGCATCCGCCCACCCTGGAGGAGCTGTTCCTGCGCCACTACGACACGGCCGCCGAGGGGGCGCGATGACCGCCGTCGGCGCCCGCCCCGCCGGGGGGACGGCGGCCGGGGCCGCCCCGCTGGCCCGGGCGGTCCTGCGCCGGGAGCGCGTCCTGCTCGCCGTGTGGTCCCTGTGCACCGTCGGCATCGCCCTGGGCGGCGTGGCCGCGGCCGGGACCACCTACCCGACCGCCGCCGACCGCGCGGCGCGCTGGGAGCAGCTCCGGCAGATCCCCATGTTCGTGCTCTTCCAGAGCCGGGCGTTCGACGACTCCGCCGAGGCGCTCGCCGTCCAGCAGGCGTTCGGCGCCGGGACGATGTGCGCCGCTCTGGGCGCCGTGCTGCTGGTCGTGCGGGCCACCCGCGGGGAGGAGGGCTCCGGGCGGCGCGAGCTGCTCGCCGGGCTCCCGCTGGGGCGGCACGCGGACCTGGCGGCGGCCCTGGCCGTGGCCCTGGGCGCGGGGGCGGCGATCGCGGCCGCCGTCGCCGCGGGCCTGGTCGCGACCGGCGCGCCCGCCGCGGGATCGGCGGCCTTCGGGCTGGTCGTCGGCGCGGCGGCGTGGGTGGGCGCGGGCCTGGCCGCCGTCGCCGCCCAGTTCACCGCGCGCACCGGGACTGCGGTGGGGCTGGCGTTCGGGGCCTTCTACGCCCTGCACCTGGTCCGCGGGCTGGGGGCGATGGCGGGCGGACCGGCCCTGTGGGCCACCTGGGCGGTGCCCTCCGGGTGGCTGGAGAACGTGCGGCCCTTCGCCGGCGAACGCTGGTGGGCGCTGGTGCCCGTGCTGCTGTGCACGGCCGCCCTGGCGGCGGCCGCCTTCGCCCTGGCCGACCGGCGCGACCCGGGCGAGGGACTGCTCCCCCGCGGCCGGGGCCCGGCCCGGGCGGCCCGCTCGCTGCGGTCCCCCCTGGCCCTGGCGCTGCGCTCGGAGCGGACCTCCCTGGCCCTGTGGGCGGGGGCGGTCGCGGGCGTCGGCCTGGCGATGGGGGTCGTGGGGGCGGGCGCCATGGCCGAGTACGCGGGCGCGCCCTGGGTGCGCGCGATGGCCGACGCGCTGGGGGTGGCGCCCCGGGACGCCTTCTTCGTGTACGTGGTCTTCGTCCTCGTCTTCCCGATCGCCGCCCAGGCGGTCCTGGCGGTGCTGCGGCTCCGCCGGGAGGAGGCGGCCGGGACCGCCGAGCTGCTGCTGTCGGGACCGGTGGGGCGGGTCCGCTGGGCGCTGGCGCACCTGGCGGTGGCCTTCCTGGGCCCCGCGGTCCTGCTCGCGGTGCTGGGCACGGCGGTCGGGGCCGGGGTGTTCCTGGGCGGTCCGGGGTCGGCGGCCGACCTCGTCCGGTTCACCGGGCTCACCCTCTCGCTGGTCCCGTCCGTGTGGGTGGTGGCGGCGGTGGCCTTCCTGGCGTACGGGGCGCTGCCGCGCCTGTGCGCGGCGCTGGGGTGGGCGGCGCTCGGCACGGGGATCCTGGTCGAGATCGCGGTGAAGACCGGGGCGGTGCCGGAGGTCCTGTTCCTGCTCACCTCGCCGTTCGCCCACGTCAACCCCTACTACGGTCCGCCGGGCGCCGCTCCCCTGGTGCTGGCCGTCCTGGCGGGGGCGCTGGCCGCCGCCGGGGCGTGGGCCCTGCACCGCCGGGACATGCCCGCCTGAAGGACGCCCGGCCGGGGGTGGCGCGGCGCCCCGACCCGCATTATGTTAGTGACTAACACTTTCTGCGGCGGGAACGGGCGGCGGCATGGACGGCAGGGCGCACACGCGGCGGCGGAACAGGGCCGCCATCCAGGAGGCGGCCCTGCGGCTCTTCGCCGAGCAGGGCTACGAGGCGACCACGGTCGCGCAGATCGCCCGCGAGGCCGGGGTCTCGCACATGACGTTCTTCCGGTGCTTCCCGACCAAGGAGGACGTCGTCCTGGACGACGACTACGACCCCATGCTGGAGGAGCTGGTCCGGGCCCGCCCCGCCGCCGAACCCCCCGTGGAGCGCGTCCACCGGGCCACCATGGCCGGACTCGGGCAGGTCTACGAGCACAACCGGGAGGCCCTGCTGGGCCGGGTCGGACTCCTGCTGTCGATCCCGGGCCTGCGCGCCCGGATCGGCGAGAACCTCGCCTCGGCCCGCACCGCCTTCGAGCGCGGGCTGACCCCCGAGGGGCGGGAGCCCGACATGGAGACCCGGGCGGTGGCCGCGGCGTGCGCGTCGGCCCTGGCCGAGGCCGTCATCGCCTGGAGCGAGGCCCACGAGCGGGTCGAACTGCCCGACGTGATCGACCGGGTGTTCCACGCGCTGCGCGGACTGCCCGCCCCGGAGCAGGGGGCGCGCCCGTGAGCGCCCCCGTCATCTCCGTCGAGGGCCTCTCGGTCCGCTACCCGGGCGCCGCGTCCCCGGCGGTCGACGGCATGGACTTCACCGTCGGCCGCGGCGAGGTGTTCGGGTTCCTGGGGCCCAGCGGCGCGGGCAAGTCGACCGCGCAGAAGGTGCTGACCCGGCTCCTCCGCCGCTACCGGGGCGATGTGGGCGTCCTGGGCCGGCGCCTGGAGGAGTGGGGGCGGGACTACTTCGAGCGGGTGGGGGTGGGGTTCGAGCTCCCGGCCGGGTTCGGGCGGCTCACCGCCCGGGAGAACCTCGCCGCGTTCGCCTCCCTGTACCGGGGCCCGGTCGAGGACCCCGCGGAGCTGCTGGAGCGGGTGGACCTGGCCGGGGCGGCCGACCTGCGCCTGTCGGAGCTGTCCAAGGGGATGCGCATGCGCCTCAACCTGGCCCGGGCCCTGGTCAACCGGCCCGACGTCCTCTTCCTGGACGAGCCCACCTCCGGCCAGGACCCGGTGCGCGCCGCCCTGGTGCGCGACGTCGTCCGGGCGGCCGCCGACCGGGGGTGCGCAGTCTTCCTGACCACCCACGACATGGCCACCGCCGACCTGCTGTGCGACCGGGTGGCCTTCGTGGTCCGGGGGCGGATCGCCGCCGTCGACTCCCCGCGCGGGTTCAGGCTCCGCCACGGGCGCCCGGGGATCGTCGCCGAGCTGCGCGGGGGCGGCGTCCGGGAGGTCGCGGCCCGGGCCCTGGCCGACGACGCCGAACTCCTGGGGCTGCTCCGGGAGGGCGCCGTGGAGACCCTGCACACGCGGGAGGCGTCGCTGGCCGACGTCTTCACCGAGGTCACCCGGGAGCGGCTGTGAACCGGCTGCTCGCCGCCGCCGCGCTGGAGGCCCGGCTCCAGGCGGGGTACGGGATCGCGGCCGTCGCCGCCGCGTTGGGCGCGGTGTGGACGCTCACCCTGGTCGCCCTGCCCGCCGGGGCGGCCGACGAGGTGGCGGCCCACCTGCTGTTCCTCGACACCGCGGGCTTCGGCGCGCTCTTCGGCGCCTTCCTGCTCCTCTTCGAGCGGGTCGAGGGCTCGCGGCGGGCCCTGGAGGCGAGCCCGCTGCGGCCCGCGGAGGGTGCGGCGGCCCGGATCGCGACGCTGACCGCCCTGGCCCTGCTCATCGCCCTGCCCATGGCGGTGGCGGCGCTGCGGGACCGGCCCGCGGACCTGGTCGCGGCGCTCCCGCCCGTCCTGGGCGGCGTGGCGCTCACGTCCGCGCTGCTGACCGCGGCGTGCCTGGCGGCGGGGGCGCGCAGCCCGGACCTGCCGCGCTTCCTGCTGGTGCTGCCGCCGGTGGTCGCGCCGCTCGTCCTGGTCCCGCTGGTGCACGTGTTCGGGCCGTCCGGGCACCCGCTCCTGTACGCGGTCCCCACCACGGCGGGCGCAGAGCTCATCCGCTCCGGCCTGGCCGGGGGCGCCGGCTCCCCGCCTCCGGCCGCCGTGGTGTACGCGCTGGGGTGGGCGGTGCTCGGCCCCCTCCTGGTCCGCCCGGGGGCGGAGGCGCCGCCGGGGCGCACCCGGCCCGTCCGCGTCCGGCCCCGCCCCGGGGTCCGGGCCGTCGGCCGGGGTCGGACGCCGGCGATCGTGCGGTTCGCCCGCACCGACCTGTTCGGCACCGGCCGCGACCCCCTCCTCCTGCTGTTGCTGTGCTCCCCGGCCCTGCTGGCGGTCGGCCTGCGGCTGCTGTTCCCGCCCGTGTCCGGGTTCGTGATGGACGCCTTCGGGTTCGACCTGCGGCCCCACGCACCGGCGCTCGTCGCGGCGCTGGTGCTGCTGCACGTGCCGATGATGTTCGGGCTCGTCCAGGGGCTGCGGGCGGCCGAGGAGCTCGACGGCGGGGTCCTGCTCGTCCTGCGCGTCTCCCCGGTGTCGGTCCCCGCCTACCTGGCCTACCGGATGGCGCTGGCGGGCGCGGCGTCGCTGGCCGGGCTGGCCGTGGCGCTGCCCCTGAGCGGCCCGTCCCTGGGCGGGGGCGGGCCCCTGCCCGTGGCGGCCGTGCTGCTGGCGTCCCTCCAGGCCCCGCTGCTGGTGGCGCTCATGGCGGCGTTCGCGGCGAACACGGTGGAGGCGCTGGTCGCCGCCAAGGCCGTCGGCGCCGTCCTGGTCCTGAGCCCCGTCCTGGCCTGGGCCGCCCCCTCCCCGTGGAACCTGGCCGCGGCCGTCCTGCCCCCGGTCTGGGCGGCGCTCGCCCTGCCCGGCTACGACGCCGGCCCGCTGACCCCGTGGTGGTGCCTGCCCCTCGGGATCGCCTGGACGGCGGCGGCCGGGTGGCCGCTGGTCCGGCGCGCCCGCCGACGCCTGGAGAACGCCTGAGCCCACGGCCCCCGTCCCCGGTTCGGGGGAGGCGGCCCGCTTCCCCGGAACCGGTGGCGGTCACTCCATCCCCGAGTCCGGGAAGGCGGACCGTGCGGCCTTGACCATTTCCCGTTTGTTCGGAATGATCCGAACAAAGCGATGGAAGTGGTGGGCATGAGCGAGCAAGAGGCCGTGGCGGCCTTCGTCGAAGAGGCCGGGCTGTTCTACGAGCGCCTGGGGCTGAGCCGGACCGAGGGCCGCGTCATGGGCCGGCTGCTGAGCGCCCCCGAGGACGACGCCGACGCCCCCGCCCTGTGCGAGGCGCTGGGCGTGGCCAAGAGCAGCATGAGCGTCTCCCTGCGCAGGCTGGAGCAGGCGGGCCTGGTGGAGCGGTTCCGGCGACCCGGGGAGCGGCGGGACCGGTACCGGCTCGCCGAGGACGTCTTCCAGCGCGCGTTCCGGGCGAAGATGGCCGAGTTCGACCGCTTCCGGGCCCTGGCCGAACGCGGGCTGGCCGCGGTGGGGGACGATCCCCGGCGCCGCGAGCGGCTGGAGCTGATGCGGGACATGTACGGGTTCATGGCCGACCGGTTCCCAGACCTGCTGGACGAATGGGACCGGGTCAGGAAGGGGCGCGGAGAATGAGGGCGCTGCTCGTCACCACCGGGAGCAGGGGCGACGTCCAGCCGTTCGCGGCCCTGGCCCTCGCCCTGCGGCGGCGGGGCCACGACGCCGTGCTCGCGGCGCCCGGCCGGTTCTCCACGCTCGTCTCCCGGCACGGGGTGGACTTCGCCGCCCTGGACGAGGGGACGCTCGCGCTCCAGGACGAGCTCGCCGGCCGCGGGACGATGGCCGCGCTCACCTCGGCGCGCCGGGTCGCCCCCGCTCTGCGGGCCTGGCTGGACAGCGTGGCCGGGCTGGCCGGGACGGCGTGCGACGCCGTCGTCTTCGCGCCCAAGGCGCTGGGGGCGGCCGACCTCGCGGACCGGCTGGGGGTGCCCGCGGTCCCGCTCCTGGCGATCCCGCTGTACACGCCGACCCGAGGGTTCGCCTCCCCGCTGCTGCCCTTCCGCCCGCCCGCCGCGCTCAACCGGCCGAGCTGGCGGCTGGCCTCGGCGGTGGAGGCGCCCTACCGGCGGATGCTGCGCCGCTGGCGCGCGGAGAGGCTGGACCTGGGCCCGGGCCCGGACCTGCCGGAGCGCATCGCCGCGGGCGGGGCCGTGCACGCCTGGAGCCGCCACCTGCTGCCGGCGCCGGCCGACTGGCCGCCCTCCGCCGCTCCCCTGGGCGCCCTGCACCTGCCGCCCGAGCGGGGCCGCACCCTGCCCGGGGCGCTGGCGCGCTTCCTGGAGGAGGGGGAGCCGCCGGTGTACGTCGGCTTCGGGAGCACGGTGCACCGGGACCCGACCGGGCTGACCCGCACGGTCGTCGAGGGGGTGCGGCTCAGCGGGCGCCGCGCGGTGCTGGCCTCCGGCTGGGGCGCCCTCTCCCCCGGTTCCGCGCCCTCCGACAACGTCCTGGTGGTGGACGAGGTCCCGCACGACCTGCTGCTGCCGCACGTGGCGGCGGCGGTGCACCACGGCGGGGCGGGGACCGTCGCCGCGGCGATGCGCGCCGGGGTCCCCCAGGCCGTGCGGCCGTTCGCCGGGGACCAGTGGTTCTGGGGCGACCGGGTCCACCGGATCGGGGCGGGTCCCGCCCCCCTGACCGGGAGGCTCACCCCGGAACGGCTGGCCGCCGCGATCGACGGGGCCGCGGCGTGCTCCGGCCGGGCCCGGGAGCTGGCCGGGGCGGTCGCGGAGGAGGAGGCCACGGCGGCGGACCGCACCGCCGAACGCGTGCTCGCGGCGGCGGCCTGAGCCGGGGGGGCACGGTGCCCCGCACCACCGGGCGGTGGTGCGGGGCACCGGAGCGCGGACGGTCGGTCCCCGTCGCGTCCGGCCGGGGACGCGGCCGGACCGGCGGACGCCGAGCCGGTCCGTCGGGCTCTCCCCGGCTCTGGACACCCCTGAGGTCGGACATCCGGGGCAGCGTGAACCGCGGGTCCAGCCCGTTGCGCAGCCGGCCGGCAGGCGGAAGGCGACCGCCGACAGCGGCGCCGGCGCCACCGCCACCGCCAAAGGCGATGATCCGCGCTTCATCCCGCACCGCACCGAAGGGGCGCTCAAGGGGTCCTGTGCGCGCTCCAACGGGCCAGCGCCGCCGGTCCGGTGATCTCGTCGAAGCCCAGGGCGAGGGCGCCCCGGACCGGACCGTCGGAGCCGTGGACCGCGTCGGCCACGGGCGGCGGGTCGGCGCGGTGGAGCGCCATGAGGCCGCCGCGGTAGGCGTCGGCGAAGGCGTCCGGGGCCGCGGCCCGCAGGCCGGGCGCCAGGCCCGCGAGGGTGACCGCGTCGGGGTCGTGCAGGTTGACCAGGCCCGCGATCCCCGCCCCGAGCGCCCGCGCGGTGCGCTCGACCGCCCGCCGGTCCCGGTCCGGCGCCCTCCCCGAGCGGACGGCCTCCAGTACCTCCCGCCCGTAGGCGAACGGGTCCCCGGGGGCCGGATCGCCCCGGTGGCGGGCCAGGGCGCGGCCGTCGACCATGAGGTCCCAGCAGCCCCGGGCCCCGCAGGGGCAGGCCAGGTCGGGATCGCCCAGCGGCAGGTGCCCGTACTCGCCGCCCGCTCCGCGCGCCCCCGTCACCGGACGGCCGTCCACCAGCAGCGCGCCCCCGACGCCGACCGCGACCAGGAGGTGCAGCGCGGCGCGCGCGCCGCGGGCGGCGCCCCCGCGCGCCTCCGCGATGCCGCCGAGCGTCGCGTCGTTGCCCACCAGCAGCGGTACGCCGGTGCCGCCCGCCAGGACGCCCAGGTCGGCCTCGTGCCAGCCGCGGGTGGAGAACTGCAGCAGCCGGGTCCCGCTCACGGCGCCCGCGACCGCGGCGACGACCGCCCCGACCCGGCCGTGCTCGCGGCGCGCCGCGGCGCCCACCGCCCCGGCGACCTCCGGAAGGAAGTCCGCGGGCTCCCGGTCGCCGTAGGTGCCCGCGGCGGCCTCGGTCACGGTGCCGGCGAGGTCGCCCAGGAGCACCCGCCACCCGGCGGCGCGCAGGTCCACGACGGCCGCGAGCGGACCCCGCGGGTGGGCGCCCAACACAGTGGTCGGGCGGCCGGGCCCGCCCCGCCCGGCGCGGTGCTCGGCCAGCAGGCGGGCGGCGCGCAGCCGTTCGATCAGCTCGGCGGCCGCGCCGCTGGCCAGGGCCAGCCGCTCGCAGGCCGCGGTGCGGGTGATCCCGGGTTCGGCGTACACCAGCCGGAGCAGCTCCGAGGCGGTGGACCACCGCAGGCGCGCCGAACGGGACATCCGGTCTCCGGTCACGACTGGTGGTCCTTCCGCTCGGGAAATATACTCGGGCTCCGAGTAAAACTACCGCGAGGAGGCCCGATGAGCACGGACCAGGCCGGCCGCACCACGGTCGAGGTCGAGGCGGTGCTGTTCGACATGGACGGCACCCTCGTGGACTCCACCGCGGTGGTGGAGGACGTGTGGGCCCGCTTCGCCGCCCGCCACGGCGTCGTGCTCGCCGACGTGCTCGCGTACTCGCACGGCCGCCAGACCAAGGACACGCTGCTCCGCTTCCTGCCGCCGGGGCACGACGTGGACGCGGTGGCCGAGGAGATCGAGCGGGAGGAGACCACGCGCACCGACGGCATCACCGAGATCCCCGGGGCGCGCCGCCTGCTGGAACTGCTGCGCGGCGCCCGCACGGCCGTCGTGACCTCCGCCTCCCGGCCGCTGGCCGAGGCGCGCCTGCTCGCCGCGGGCCTCCCCGTGCCCGAGGTGCTCGTGGCCGCCGAGGACGTGGCCGCGGGCAAGCCCGACCCGTCCGGCTACGTGGCCGCGGCCGCGCGCCTGGGCGTCGCCCCGGACCGCTGCCTGGTGCTGGAGGACGCGGAGGCGGGCATCCTCGCCGGCCTGGCCTCGGGCGCGCACACGCTGGTGGTCGGCTCCCACCTCTCCCCCGCCACCCGCCACCTGGACCGCGTCCCGGACCTGCGCCCGGTCGGCGCCACCCCCGCCGCCCACGGCGGCGCCCGCCTCCACTGGCCCCACCGCTCCACCCCCTGACCCCGAACGGGTGCCCCGCCCTCCCCCGCCTCTCTGGGCCGGACGACAATGGAGGCGTGTATTGCCTGGAAGCAGTCATCGCCGACCGAGCGGTGCTCCGTGAGCTGGCCGCCCCCGTCCGGCAGGCGCACATCGTGCCCCTCGGCCAGGGCCTGTCGCTGCTGCCGATGACCGACGCGCTGTTCGAGGCGCTCACCGTCGCCGGGGCCCCGGGCCTCGACGGGTTCTGGAAGGCTCCCGCCGGGCTCGGCGACAGGTCGGCGGCGTGCTCGGCGCACGGCCCGGTGGCCTACGTCGAGGCGGACTTCTTCGGCGGGACCGGAACGCAGTCCGCGCAGGTGTGGGACCGCGGCGAGGTGGTCCTCGGCCCCCTGCACACCGCCGAGGGCGAACCCGCCCCACCGGCCGGCAGCCCGATCTCCCAGGCGCTCCGGAGGCTCGGCGTCGCCAGGGGCGACCACTTCGACGAGTTCGACGCCGCCGGGCTCGGCCGGCACCGCCGCACGGACGCCTGGCTTCCGACCCCGACCTGACCAACGACGGGCGGCCCCGCCCCCCGGCCGCCCGGGCCGCGGTGCGCTCGGCCTAGTGCCCGGCGATCGGGTGGTAGGCGGCGTGCTCCCTGCCCTCGAGGGTGTCCGTGACCATGGCGCCGAGGCTGTTGAGGATGTGGGAGCGCACCAGTCCGGCCGCGGCGGCGCCGTCGCCGATGACGACGAGCTCCAGGATCTCGTGGTGCTGGTTCAGGTCGATGGTGCGCGGTTCGGCGCCCGCCGGCAGTTCCAGGCCGATCCGCCGGTACCGGTCTGCCTTGTCCCACAGGTCGTCCAGGAGCCGGATCATCACGTTGTTGTGGGAGGCGGTGTAGATCGCCCGGTGGAAGGCCCTGTGCGCCGCGATGGCCTCCTCGCCCCAGGTGCGGGTGACCGGCAGGAGCGCGTCGGCCGCTGCCCTCATCGCGGCGATCTCCCGTTCCGTCCGGCGCAGCGCGGCGAGCTCGGTGGCGGAGGGTTCCAGCGAGAAGCGGGCCTCCAGCAGCTCGCGCGCCTCGGAGGCGCTCATGGTCGCCACGCGCACGTCCCGGTGGGTGTCCATCACGACCCAGTCCTCGCTGGCCAGCCGCCTGATCGCCTCGCGCAGAGGGGTGATGCTCATCCCCATCTCCTCCGCCAGCTCGTACTGCGACAGGCGTGATCCCGGGGCGAGCTCGCCCGAGGTGATGCGGCGGCGCAGCTCGGTATAGGCCAGCCCGCCCTTGCTGGAGAAGACGTTCGCGCCGGTCATCGTGACCTCTCTCACAAGATTTTCCCTCATGGGCTTGTGGCCCCACCTCGGCCAGTATAGGGTCCCGCATAACTTATAAGTGTCTTATAAGACCCCTTTCCGCAGGAAGAGACCCATGCGAATCGTTTCCGCCCACGTGGGAACCATCCCGATCAGCTCGTCGATGCGCAACGCGTACATCGACTTCAGCAAGATGGACTGCACGATCCTGGCCCTGGTCAGCGACGTGGTGGTCGACGGCAGGCCCCTGGTGGGCTACGGCTTCAACTCCAACGGCCGGTACAACGCCACCGCCATCCTGAGCGAGCGGATGCTGCCGCGGCTGCGGAACGCCGCGCCGGAAGAGCTGCTGGACGCGAACGGCGACCTCTCCCCCGCCAAGGCGTGGGACGTCATGATGCGCAACGAGAAGCCCGGCGGCCACGGCGAACGCTCCGTCGCCGTCGGTGTGGTGGACATGGCGCTGCACGACCTCGCCGCCAAGGCCGCCGGAGTGCCGCTGTACCGGTGGATCTCCGACCACTACGGCGACGGCGCCCCGGACGAGGACGTCTTCGTCTACGCCGCCGGCGGCTACTACGCGCCCGGCAAGACCCTGGAGGACCTCCGGGACGAGATGCGGGGCTTCCTCGACGCCGGGTACGAGATCGTCAAGATGAAGATCGGCGGCGCCGACCTGGCCGAGGACCTCAGGCGCATCGAGGCGGTCATCGACGTCCTGGACGGCGACGGGTCCCGGCTGATGGTCGACGTCAACGGCAAGTTCGACCTGCGGACCGCCCTGGAGTACGGCCGGGCCATCGACCGGTACGGCCTCTTCTGGTACGAGGAGGTCGGAGACCCGCTGGACTACGCGCTGAACGCGACGCTGTCGGAGAACTACCGCAACCCCATCGCGACCGGAGAGAACCTGTTCTCCCTGCAGGACGCCCGGAACCTGATCCGCTACGGCGGGATGCGCCCGGACCGCGACTTCATCCAGGTCGACCCGGCGCTGAGCTACGGCCTGACGGAGTACCGCCGGATCCTGGACATGCTCGCCCTGCACGGCTGGTCCTCCCGCCGGTGCATCCCGCACGGCGGGCACCAGTTCTCACTGCACATCGCCGCGGCCCTCAAGCTCGGCGGCAACGAGTCCTACCCCGGAGAGTTCCAGCCCACGGGCGGCTTCACCGACGACGCGGTGGTCACCCGCGGCCGTGTGGCGCCGGGCGACCTCCCGGGCATCGGCCTCGAGGGCAAGGCGGAGTTCTACAAGGTCCTCCGCGACCTGCACGGCTGACCGCCCGAGACCGGCGGCTCCCGCGACGGTCGCACGCACGGGAGCCGCCGTCTCCGACACCGCGCACCGCGCCTCCGAGGCGGCGCGAACGACCGCCCGGACCACGGGCGCCGCCGACGGAGCCGGTGCCACGACCGGCGACGGTCCCCTACCTCCCCGCGGAGCCCCTCGGCCCTGTTCCCGAACACGGCCGGGGACGATCCGCCCACCCCCCGACCCCGTCTCTTCGCCGCGGTCCGCGCCGGGCCGAAGAGCAGAGAAGGTGCAGCAATGGCGACCTCGTACCCGTACCCCCTGTGGGAGAGCCTGTGGGCGTCCCACCGGCAGATCAAAGGGCTCCTGATGTTCTCCGAGCGCGGGAAACCACCGCGGGCGGAGTCGGCGGCCTCCGGCGGATCCGCCGCACATGAGGGCCCCGAGGCCACCGGGCCGGCCGCGGAGTCCGGCGGCCCCGGCCCCGGCTACACGCCCGCCCGCGTCACCGGGCTGGTGCTCGGCCCGCTGCTGTTCGTGGTGACACTCCTGTTCTTCGAACCCGAGGGGCTCTCACCGGCGGGGCTCGCGGTCCTCGCCACCACCCTGTGGGTCGCGACCTGGTGGATCACCGAGGCGATCCCCATCCCGGTCACGTCCCTGCTCCCGGTCGTACTCCTGCCGCTGACCGGCGCACTGGACGGCGATACCGTGGTCGCGGCGTACGGCAACGACATCATCTTCCTCTTCCTCGGAGGGTTCTCGCTCGCGATCGCGATGGAGAAATGGAACCTCCACCAGCGCATCGCCCTCTCGATCGTCGCGGCGATCGGGACGAGTCCGCGCCGCATCGTCCTCGGCTTCATGGTCGCGACGGGCTTCCTGTCGATGTGGGTCTCCAACACGGCCGCCACCATGATGATGATCCCCGTCGGGCTGGCGGTCGTGTACCAGGCCGCCCGTTCGCTCCGGGGAGGGGAGTTCGCCGACGACCTGCCCAGGTTCGAGAAGTCCATCGTCTTCGGCATCGGATACGCGGCCACCATCGGCGGCCTCGGGACGCTGATCGGGACACCTCCGCTCGCCGTTCTCTCGGCGACCGTCGGGGAGCTCTTCGGCGAGAGCATCTCGTTCGGCGGGTGGATGGTGTTCGGGGTCCCGACCGCCGTCCTCCTGCTGGCCCTGGCGTGGTTCTACCTGACGGGCGTCAAGCTCAGGGTCCGGTTCAAGCAGCTTCCCGGCGGCAGGGAGATCATCCGGGAGGAGCGCAGGTCCCTCGGCCGGATGTCCACCGAGGAGAAGGTCGTGCTCGCCGTCTTCCTCGGAACGGCGTTCATGTGGGTGACCCGGTCGTTCCTCTGGGAGGACCTCCTTCCGGGGATCAGCGACGGGGTGATCGCGATCGTCGCCACGGTGGTCCTGTTCACCCTGCCGACCCGCAGCGCCGGGGAGAAGAGGATCCTCCGGTGGGAGGACTCTAAGAAGATCCCCTGGGGAATCCTCCTGCTGTTCGGCGGCGGGCTGGCCATCGCCGCGGGGTTCGTCGACACCGGCCTCTCCGCGTGGATCGGCGAGCAGCTGCGCGTGCTCGACGGGGTCGACGTGATCCTGACCATCGTCATCGCCACCGCGCTCGTGCTGTTCCTGACGGAGATCACCTCGAACGCCGCGACGGCGACGATGATCCTCCCGGTCATGGCGGCCCTCGCGGTCTCCCTGGGCATCCACCCGTACGCGTTGATGGTCCCCTGCGCGATGGCCGCGAACTGCGCGTTCATGCTCCCGGTGGGCACCCCTCCGAACGCGATCATGTTCGGCACCGGCAGGGTGAAGATCATGGAGATGGTCAGGTCCGGGTTCTGGCTGAACGTCATCGCCCTCGCCCTCATCGTCGCCGGGGTGCTGTTCATGCTGCCGTTGCTGTGGGGGATCGACCTCATGACCCTCCCCGCCGGGTTCCGCTAACCGCAACGCCGGGAGGCTAAGCCGGTCGGCTCTGTCGACCGAACCCGGTGGAGCGTCTCTCCACCGGGCCACCCGCCGGGAACCCCGCGCTCGGCCCCCGGCCCGAACGCACACCCCAGGGCTCATCCCCTGTGGTGGACGGGCGGTGGCGGACCAGAGCGCGCGCGATGCCGGCGAGGGCCGGAAGCGGCCGGCTCCTCACCTTCGCCGGCATCGCCCGCATCCTCATTCGGTACCGCGGACTCGCCAAATGAGATGGGCTCTCAACCCGCTCCGCCCATCCACCGCCGAGCGCGCTGTGCCCGTCCCGGGGGCGGGGCGGGCACAGCGCACTCGCGGGGCTCAGGCCGGGTCGGGAACGCGGCCGGGCGGGGGGTCGGCCGGCGGGCCGAAGTACTCGTGGGCCGTGCGGGCGAGCAGGGTGGCGCCGTCCGCGATGACCCGGTTCGCGGCCTCCCCCACGCAGGCGGCGGCGAACCCGGGCTGGTGGTTGCTCACCGGGAAGCACCCCAGGCCGATGTACGGGTGGATGGCCGGCACGTGCCGGGACACGTTGCCCATGTCGGTCGAGGCCCGGTTCATCGTCTGCTGCTCCGCCGGGGCGTCCAGCCGCCGCCCGAGCGCGCGGGCGTGGCGCGTGTAGATCTCCAGCGCGCGCTCGTCCGTGCGGAACTCGGAGTAGGGCTGCGACTCCGGGGTGAACTCCAGCGCCGTGTCCGTCGCCAGCGCCCCCGCCTCGAAGCAGCGCCGCACCCGGCCGCGCAACGGCTCCAGTTCGGCCAGGGTCTCGGCGCGGGTGTACCAGCGCCCCTCGGTCACCTCGGGGATGGCGTTGGGCGCCTGGCCTCCCACCGTCTGGATCCCGTGGACGCGGGTGCCCGGCGGGAGCTGCTGGCGCAGCAGCCCCAGGGCGACCTGGGCGACGACGAACGCGTCGTTGGCATTGCGGCCCTCGTGCGGGTAGGCGGCGGCGTGCGCCGCCCGGCCCGTGAAGCGGACGTGGTCGTGGGCGACCGCGTAGGGCTCGGCCCGCGGGGCGTCGACCGGCGCGGGGTGGGCCATCAGCGCCAGGTCCAGGTCCCGGAAGGCGCCGGCGTCGAGCATCTCGATCTTGCCGCCGCCGCCCTCCTCGGCCGGGGTGGCGATGACGTCCACGCGCAGGTCGAGCCGTTCGGCCCACGGCCGCAGAGCGATCGCCGCGCCTGCGGACATGGCGGCGATCAGGTTGTGTCCGCAGGCGTGGCCCAGGCCGGGCAGCGCGTCGTACTCGACGATGAAGCCGACCCGGCGCCGCCCGGAGCCGTAGGAGGCGTGCAGCGCCGTGGGGAAGCCGAGGTAGGAGGTCCGGACGGCGAAGCCGAACTCCTCCAGCAGCTCCGCCGTCCAACGCGCCGCGCGGTGCTCCTCCCAGGCGGTCTCCGGGTGGGCGTGCAGCATCTCGGAGTAGGCGATCAGCCGGTCGAGGTGTCCGGTCGCGTCCGGTAGGGGACCGGAGTGGTCGGCGACACCGGGGATATCGGAGGTGCCGGAGTCACCGGCGCTGCCTGAGATATCCGGGGCACCTGGAACACCGGTCCCGCCGGGGACGCCAGGGGCTCCGGAGCCGTCTGCGATGCCCGGTACACGTGAGACTCCCGGGACGACGGTCTCGCCGGAAACGCCGGTGGCTTCGGACCCACCGGAGGCACCCCCGCCCCCACCCACAGCCCCCGCTTCAGCGGTCATCGCCGGGCACCCCGTATCCCGGTGCGGCGGCCGGGTCCAGGCCGCGCCGGACGTAGTCGTCGCGCTGCGGCAGCCAGACGCCGAGCAGCCCGTCCAGCGCCCCCACCGGGTCCTCCTGCCAGTCCACGCGCAGGTCGGTGTCCCGCCAGCCGTTCGCCGACACGGTGGACAGCCCCGCCGAGTACACCGGCCCCGCCTCGCCGCCGGCGGCCAGGCCCGCGGCGAGGGCGGCGAGCAGGCGCTCCTCCAGCTCTCCCCCGGCCTCGCCGAAGGCGGCGCACATGGCCGCGGGGACGCCGGGGTCGGCGAGCATGTTCCCGGCGGCGGCGCAGTGCGGCCCGGTGGCCTCGCCGTGGACGCCGAGGGTGTGCCCACCGCTGAACGCGGCCGCCGCGCCGGAGGCGTCCACCACGGTGAGCTGCCGGTACGCGGCGTTGGGTTCGCCGCCGACCACGGAGTCGAGCGCCTCCCGCGCCCCCTCCCCCGCGGCAAGCCGGTCCAGCAGCGCCGTCCCCAGCCTCGGGTCGGTGATGTTCTGGGAGGCGACCGCGCCGACGCGGTCGCGCAGGTGGACGACGCGTGCGGCGACGGCCGGGGAGGACGAGGACACGGCGATGCCGAACCTGCCGTCCTGGTGGGCCGCGATGGAGAAGGTCATGCCCCGCCTCCCGAGATCACGGCGGTCGCGTCGATCTCCACCAGCCACTCGGGCCGGGCCAGGGCCTGGACGACGATGCCGGTGGAGACCGGGTGGACGCCCTTCAGCCAGCGCCCCATCTCGCGGTAGACCTCCTCGCGGTAGCGCGGGTCGACGAGGTAGACCGTCACCTTGACGATGTCCTGGAGTCCGCTGCCCGCCTCCCTGAGCAGGAGGTCGATGTTGGCCATGGCCTTCTCGGTCTGCGCGCGGACGTCGCCGACGCCGACGGACTCCCCGGTGTCCAGGTCCTGGCCGATCTGGCCGCGCAGGTACACGACCCCTCCGGCCACCACCGCCTGGCACAGGTCGTTGTCCAGGTTCTGCTCGGGGTAGGTGTCCCTGGTGTTGAACTTGCGGATGCGCGTGTGCGTGGTCATGGTGTGATCACCCCTGGGCGTGGGACGGAGACGGGAACGGGCGCGGATTCGTGTGCGAACCCGATGGCGGCTGCGACTGCGACTGCGGCCGCCGTCGCGGGTCCGGCCGCGCGTCGTGGTGCCGCATGTAGCCGCGCTGGATCGAGATCTGGTCGGCCACGTACCTGGCGTCGTGCCAGGCCCCCCAGATGAAGCTCGAACCGCGGCGGGACTGCCACGGCAGCCCCATGAAGTAGACGCCGGGCTCGGAGGAGACCCCGCGCTGGTGCCGGGGCCTGCCGTCGGCGTCGAGGGCGTCCACCTGGAGCCAGGAGTAGTCGGCGGTGAAGCCGGTGGCCCACAGGACGGTGGTGATCCCGGCGGCGGCGAGGTCGAGTTCGAGGACGGGGTCGGTCACCGACTCCGGGTACTCCCCCAGCTCCCGGGCCTGCGGCTCCTCGGGCAGGTCGAGGCCGTTGCGCTCGATGTAGGCGTCGGCCTCGTCGAGCAGGGCCAGGTGGTCGGCGTCGCCCCGGGCGATGTTGTCCCGCAGGTCGGGGGCGAAGCGGACGGTCCCGGCGTCGAAGGACTCCGTCCGGCCGACCAGGGTGATGCCGCGCGCGGCCAGGGTGCGGAAGTCCACGGTGTGGCCGCCGTGCGCGCCGCTGACCGCGATGGTGACGTGTTCGGCGCCCTGGGGAGGGGTGGCCGCCTCCCACTTGCCGAGGACGCCGAGCCACCAGACGAAGTCGTGTCCGCGGTACCTGCGCGGCGGGCGGTCGTGCGGGCCGACGGAGAGGTACACCTGCCGGCCGGCGGCCCGGAGCTCGTCGGCGATCTGCACCCCCGAGGAGCCGGATCCGACCACGAGCACGGCGCCCTCGGGCAGCTGGGCGGGGTTGCGGTAGGCGCTGGAGTGGAGCTGGTACGGGACTGCCCCCTCCGGGATGATCGGGGGGACGACCGGCTTCTGGAACGGGCCGGTGGCGGCCACGACGTAGCGGGCGTGGATGTCGCCGTCCGAGGTCCGGACCCGGAACCCCCGGCCGCCGGGGCGCCTGCGCACGGAGGTCACCTCGACCCCGCACCGGATCGGCGCGCCGATCTTCTCGGCGTAGTCGGCCAGGTAGTCCGCCACCTGGTCCTTGGTGGCGAAGTCCTCGGGGGCCAGGCCGGGGAATTCGAGGCCGGGGAAGCGGTCGTGCCAGACGGGGCCGTTGGTGACCAGCGAGTCCCAGCGCTCCGAGCGCCAGCGCTCGGCGACGCGGTGCCGTTCCAGGACCACGTGCGGCACCGCGCGGTCGCCGAGGTGCTCGCTCATCGCGATCCCGGCCTGCCCCCCTCCCACGACGACGACCTCGATCTCTTCGACTGACATGCGGAACCTCCGGGGTTCGATCAACGCGTGTGGTGTCGCGGGGCGGGCGCGCCCCGCGTGTTCTCTCCGGACCGTCCGGCGGCCGTCCGCGAGGGGGGTCCGCGGGGCGGGGCCCGCCGGTGTCCGGGCCGTGGACGGTTCAGCGCGGGGCCCGGTCGCTCTCGTGCAGCAGGCTGGAGCCCGCCGTCTCGGGCATGGTGCGCAGCGTGACCGCGCCGATGACGCCGATGACGATCATGGTGAAGGCGGGGACCATGGAGCTGCCGGTGAGCGAGATCAGCCAGGTCATCAGGTACGGGAGCGTGCCGGCGAAGAACGCCCCGGCGACGCTGTAGGCCATCGACAGGCCGCTCTGCCGGGTCCGGGTCGGGAACAGCTCGGCCACCGCGGAGGCGTGCGTGCCCAGGATGATCGCCAGGATCACGGCCAGGCCGAAGGTCGCGGCGAACGCCGCCCACGAGGCGTCCGCCTGCATGAGCAGGAACAGCGGGACGGTGGCGACGACCAGCAGGGCGGCGGCGGTGTAGAGCACGGGCTTGCGGCCCACGCGGTCGGAGGCGATGCCCGAGAGCGGGATGACCCCCATGGCCACCACCGACGCCGCGGCCGAGAGCAGGGCCGCCCGGTCGGCGGGGATGCCGACGATCTCCTCCTGGTAGGTGATCAGGTACACGAGGACGATGTAGAAGGTCGAGTTCATGAAGGTCTCGATGCCGACCGTCTGGAGGAACTGCCTGCGGTTGGAGCGGAACACCTCGACGACCGGCTGGCTGGGGACGTTGTTCATGTCCTCCAGGGCGCGGTACTCGGGGGTGTCCTCGATGCGCAGGCGGATGTAGAGGCCGACCGCGGCCAGGGGCACCGTGAGCAGGAAGGGGATCCGCCACGCCCAGTCCAGGACGGTCTCGGCGGGGAAGGCCGCGTGCAGCGCCCAGACCACGAACGACGCGCACAGGAACCCGGCGACCGAGCCGAACTCGATCCAGGAGCAGCCGAATCCGCGGCGCTTGGGCGGGGAGAACTCGGCGAGGAAGGCCGCGGCCGAGCCGAACTCGCCGCCGGCGGCCAGCCCCTGGATGATGCGGGCGACCACGAGCAGGATCGGCGCGAGGATGCCGACGGAGTCGTAGCCGGGCAGCAGTCCGAGCATGAGCGTGCCCGCCGCCATCGAGATGATGACGATCGACAGGGTGGCCTTGCGGCCGAAGCGGTCGCCGAGGTGGCCGAAGAGCACCGATCCGAGCGGGCGCACGAAGAACGCCACCGCGAAGACGGCGAAGACCGAGAGGAGCGCGGTGGTGCCGTCCTGTTCGGGGAAGAACACCTGCGCCATGGTGGTCGCCAGGTACGCGTAGACGGCCCAGTCGAACCAGTGGACGAAGACGCCCACCGCTCCGGCGAACACGCTCCTCCGCAGGTCCTTGCGGTCCACCCGCTCCGAGAGCTCACTCGTCATCCGTCCTCCTGGGGGTGCGGTCCTGGTCCTCCCCCGGGCCCGGGGGCCGTGGCGGCCCCGCCGCCGCGGGAGGTTCCTTCGATGACCAGGAGGCCGCTCGCACACGGGGTGTGCGGTCGAGGTCCGCGGGGGCGCCGGGGGCGCCCGGGGGCCGCGGGTCCGACCCGCCTGTGTCATGGGTCACCACTATCGGGGCGCTCTGTACGATCTGTAAAACACATAGATCCGAAGCTCCCCTTCGGAAAAACCGATACCCCGGAGAACGGAACCCCCTGATGAGCGACGTGAGCCTGCGGCAGCTGGAGTACCTGAGGGCCATCGCGCGGCTGGGGTCGGTGACGGCTGCGGCCCGGGAGCTGTTCGTCTCGCAGTCGACGGTGTCGACGGCGCTCACCGACCTGGAGGCGGCGCTGGGGATCGCCCTCTTCGTCCGCACGCCCCGGGGGATGCGGCTCACGGAGTCGGGCCGGCACGCCCTGGCGGTGGCCGACGACGTGCGGGCCAGCCTCGAACAGCTGCGGGAGTCGGCGCACCGGGAGCGGGAGGAGGTGGAGGGGGACCTCACGGTCGGCTGCTACGCGACCATCGCGCCGATCCTGCTGCCCAAGGTCATCGCGGAGTTCTCGCGCAGGTACCCGCGGGTGCGGCTCTCGTTCGTGGAGGCGGCCCACGGCGCCCTGCTGGACGACCTGCTCGGCTCGCGCATCGACCTGGCCGTCACCTACCACTACGAGCTGGCCTCCGTCCGTCCCCCGACCGGGGTGGCCACGCAGTGGCTGCGGTCCGACCCGCCGTACGCGCTCGTGCCGGTGGACGGGGCCCTGAGCGCGAAGGAGGAGCTGACCCTGGCCGACCTGGCCACGGAGCCGCTGATCCTCTTCGACCTGCCGCCCGGCGGCGACTACTTCCTCGGCCTGTTCGACCGGGCCGGGCTCACCCCCAACGTGCGCTTCCGCACCGGCAGCTTCGAGATGGTGCGCGCCCTGGTCGCCCGCGGCCTGGGCAACGCCCTGCTCACCCAGCGCACCGTGCTGGAGCGCAGCTACGAGAACCTGCCGTACGCCACCCGGGAGCTGGACATCCGCTCGGAGGGGCTGGGGATCGAGATCATGCGGCTCGCGGGGCGCAAGCCGGTGCGCCGGGTCCAGGCCTTCATCGACGTCTGCCGCGAGGCCGTCGCCTGACCCCGGGGCCGGGACCGCGGTCCGGAACGGCTTCCGGTTCGCCCGGGGCGGCGGGGTCCGGCCCGGTGCCGTCGCTGTCGCGCGACACCGGCGGGGCTCCCGGGGCGGTGGGAGCGCTGTGCTCCCGCCGCTCCGGGCACCGCCGTCTCCGCCCTCACTGCATCGCGGGAGCGGACGTGCCGCCCCCGCACACCCCGCGATCGGCCCCCGACCACCGGAAGGGGCCCGGCCCGCCCCCGCGTCCGTGACGGGTATCAGCCGCCGTTGGACTGGCGGATGCCCTCGGCGAGCGCCTCGAAGGTGTAGACGAACCCGCCGTCCCGGCCGCTGACCGTCATGTAGGCGTCGGTCTCCCCCGGTGCGATGGCGATGTTGGTCGCCGAGTCCAGGCCCTCGGCGTCGTCGGCGGGCACCTCGACCGTCGCCAGGTGCTCGCCGAGCGGGCTGTACACGAGGATGCCCGGCCGGCCGTGGACGGCCTGGTAGAGGTTCCCGGCGGCGTCGACCGCGTTGGAGTCCACCCGGCTCGTACCGCCATTGAAGTGGAGGGCGGTGTGGGCCGTCTCCACGGCGGTGCCGTCCCCGTCGAGCGCCAGGTGGTCGACGCGGTTCGCCGCGTACTGGCTCACCCACAGCCCGGTGAAGTCCTCGGTGAAGGAGATGCCGTTCGGCGCGGGCAGGTCCCCGGCCAGGACGGTCGCCTCCGCCGTCTCCCCGTCGATCCGGACCACCCGGCCCCGGGCCTCCCAGACCGGCCCGTCGAACCCGGTGGAGTCGCTGACGTACAGGTTCCCGTCCTCGTCGAAGGCGAGGTCGTCCGGCCGCATGACCGCCCCGTCGACCTCGCCGGAGAAGAAGGTCGTGTGGTCCTCCCCGTCGGCGGTGAGGCTGTCGATCCTCCCGCCCGCGAAGTCGGTCAGGTACAGGCGCCCGTCGGAGGGGCTGAACTGGGCGGAGGTGTACGCGCCGTCCCCCTCGGTGAAGACGGCCTCCACCTCGCCGGAGCCGGTGTCCACCCGCAGCACCTTCGGCTCCCCCTCGGGGGCGGTGACGTCGACGACCAGCAGCCCTCCGTCGGGGGCGAGGACGGGCCCCTCCAGCAGGGTCATCCCGGTCTCCTCGTGGACGGAGGTCACCCGGGTGAGGAGCTCGGCCGTCACGTGCGCCGCCGCCCCGGGTGCCGGGGCCCGGGCGGGATCCGGGTCCGGGGGCTCGGGGGCAGAGCAGGCCGTCACCACGACCGCCAGGACGGGCGCCGCGAGCGCTCGGGCGGCCGCCGCGCGCCGCCCGGCGGAGGGGGGCTGTTGCATGGGGGCTCTCTTCCTCTTCTTGCTCTGTGCGTTCGGTGGCGCGAGTGCGGACCACTCGTGCGGGGGCGGCGACGGCGGTGACGCTCGTCAGGGTCGTCGCGAGGTGCGGACCACAGGTGCGGGGGTGCGGGCCAGGGGCACGGGGCCGGCGCACGGCCCCGCACCCCTGGCCCGTCCGGTGATCAGTCCCCGGGCTTGAGGACCTCGTGGAGGCGCTCCTCACGCCACCGTCCGAGCAGCCGGTGGAAGGCCACGGGTCCGGGGCTGTAGGAGGTGCCGCCGTGGACGCCGGCGCCCTCGCGGTTGTAGTAGCCGGGCGTGCACTCGGCCTGGAACGCGGAGTTGTCGTGGGCGGTCTCGCGCACCTCACGCCCCCACGCCTCGGCCGCCTCCGGGGAGGGTTCGACCACCACATCACCGGCCTTGCGGGCCGCGGCGACGACGGCGGCAATGTGCTCGGCCTGCTCCAGCAGGATGTGGGCGAAGTTCACGGAGTTGGCGTTCTGCAGCGCCCCCAGGTGGAAGAGGTTGGGGAAGCCCGGGCTGTAGAAGCCGTGCAGGGTCACGGGTCCGCGGCTCCAGGAGGTGAGGAGCTCCCGGCCGTCGCGGCCGCGCACGGGGAGCGCGCCGGACAGCACCCCCGAGACGCCCACGTCGAACCCGGTGGCGAAGACGACGCAGTCGACCGGGTACTCGGCGTCGCCGACGACGACCGCGTCCCGGGTCATGCGGGTGATGCCGCCGTGGTCGGCGGTGTCGACCAGGGTGACGTCGGGCCGGTTGAAGGTCTGGAGGTAGTGGTCGCTGAAGCAGGGCCGCTTGCACATGTACCGGTACCAGGGCTTGAGCAGCTCGGCGGTGGCCGGGTCGTCGACGATCTCGTCCACACGGGCCCGGATCCGGTCCATCGTGCGCGCGTCGGCGAGTTCGTCGAGGCGCTCGCGCTCCTGCGGGGGGACGCTCGTGTCCAGCGCTCCGGAGACCACCTTGCGCTGGAGCCGGGCGGTGGCGGTCCAGCCGTCCCGGGTCAGGTCGGTCTCCACGGGCTCGCCGGAGACGACGGCGAGGAAGTTCTCCATGCGCTCGCGCTGCCAGCCGGGCTTGAGGGAGGCCGCCCACTCCGGGTCGGTGGGGCGGTTGTCGCGGACGTCCACCGTGGAGGGCGTGCGCTGGAACACGTACAGGTGCTCCGCGTCGCGGGCGAGGTGCGGGATGACCTGCACGCCGGTGGCCCCGGTGCCCACGACCGCGACCCTCTTGTCGGCCAGGCCGACCAGGTCGCCGTCCTGGTCGCCGCCGGTGTAGCCGTAGTCCCAGCGGCTGGTGTGGAAGGTGTGGCCCGCGAAGTCCTCGATCCCGGGGATGCCAGGCAGTTTGGGCCGGGTCAGCGTGCCGGAGGAGGTGATGACGAACCGGGCGCGCATCCGGTCCCCGCGGTCGGTCCCCACCGTCCACTCCCGCGCCCGATCGTCCCAGTCCAGGGAGGTGATCCGGGTGTGGAACAGCGCGTCGCGGTACAGGTCGAAGGTCTCGGCGATCGCCACGGCGTGGCGGCGGATCTCCTCGCCGGGGGCGTAGCGCCACTTCGGTACGTAGCCGACCTCCTCCAGGAGCGGCATGTAGGAGTAGGACTCGATGTCGCAGTGGATGCCCGGGTAGCGGTTCCAGTACCAGGTACCGCCGAAGTCCCCGGCCTCGTCCGTCATCCGGATCGACTCCACGCCCGCCTGGCGCAGCCGGGCGCCGGTGACGAGGCCGCCGAACCCGCCGCCGACGACCAGCACCTCCACGGTGTCGGTCAGGGGCTCGCGCTCCCTCCGCGGCGTGTAGGGGTCGGTGGCGTAGTAGCCGAACTCTCCGGCGGCGGAGCGGTACCGGACCGCGCCGTCGGGGCGCAGTCGGCGGTCCCGCTCGCGGGCGTACCTGGCCCGTAGCGCGTCGAGGTCGATCTCCGGGGTGTGGTCCGTGGCCGGCATGCGGTTTCCTCTCGGTCTCTCTGTGGCGCCGGTCGGGTGCGGCGCCCAGGGGTCGCGCCCCGGCTCGGGTCCGGGGCGGGCGGGAGGGGGATGCGCCGGGGCCGGGCTCAGCGGTCCTCGGCGGTACGGGCAGCGGGGGCGGTAGGGGCGGACGGACAGGGTGGCGGCGACCGCCCTGGCGGTGTCGGCGACGGCAACCCCCGGTGGCTCGGGCGGCAGGGAGACGGGCTGGATGCCTGGACCCGCGTGAGCGGACCACCGGCCCCGCCGAAGGCCAGGACCGGGACGACCGGTCCGGGCCGTACGCGCGGCGGCCCTGCGGGCACCCGGGCGCGGACACTGCCCATGAGGGGACCCCCGTCTCCTGACGTGCACCGATACCGACTTTTAAGTCAGTCGCCTGACTTAAGATAACAGTGCGTACCGGACCGGATCCCCTTTCGGCCGGACATGGAGGAGGGGAGGGGCCGTGGTAGCGCCGTCAGCTGGGCCGGAGCGATCGCGGTGTGGTCAGCGTCACCGTCCGGGCCGACCGCGCCTCGATCCGTGTTCCGGGCCGCGCCGCCGACCGCCGGAACGGGCCTGCCGGACGGGATCGGTACGGTGGTCCCCATGAGCGAGAGGCGGACGAGGTCGGAACGTGTCGTCACGACACGCGAGGCGATCCTGGCGGCGGCGGAGCGGCTCTTCGCCGAGCACGGGATCTCCGGCGTCTCCAACCGCCAGATCGGCCAGGAGGCCGGGCAGGGGAACAACACGGCGGTCACCTACCACTTCGGCTCCCGGGAGGGTCTGGTGCGCGCCATCGTGCGTAGGCACACCGACCGGATCGAGGAGATCCGCAGCCACATGGTGCTGCGGACCGAGGGTTCCGACGACGTCCGGGACTGGATCGCCTGCATGGTGGCGCCCTTCGCCCAGCACCTGGCGGACCTGGGCGTCCCCTCCTGGTTCGGGCGGTTCAGCGCCCAGGTCATGGCCGACCCCGCCTACCGCGACATCATGGCGCTGGAGGCCCTGGACTCCGCATCCCTGGCCCGCGCGGGCAGGGAGCTGCTCCGGTGCCTGCCCGACCTGCCCGAGGAGGTTCGCGAGGAGCGCCAGGAGATGGTCCGCATCCTCATGGTCCACATGATCGCCGAGCGGGAGCGCGCCCTGGCCGAGGGGGCGCACACGGCGCACGACTCCTGGCAGCGGGCGGCGTCCGGGCTGGCCGACGCCCTCGCCGGCCTGTGGACCGCCCCGGTGGCCCTGCCCCGCCCGTGAGCACCGGCCGCTCCCTGCACGGCCGGTGCCCCTACCGCGGCCCGCGCAGGAACAGGAACAGTTTGAGCCCGCGGAGCCGCCGGGCGTCCCCCGTGGCCTGGTAGCCCCGGACCGCCTGCGCGTAGGCGTGGCGGGCCTCGTCCCTGCGCCGGGTCACCCTCCAGGTGTCACCGAGGCCCTCCCAGGCCTGGGCTTCGCTGTGGATGTCGCCCGACCGTCGGGAGAGGTCGCGTGCGCGGGTGTAGGCGTCCTCCGCTTCGTCGAGCCGGTCCGATCTGCGCAGCACCAGGCCGAGGTTGTTCCAGGCCAGGGCCTCGCCGTGGGTGTGCCCGAGCCGCTGGTAGAGGTCACGCGCCCCGGTGTAGGCGTCGGCGGCCTCCGGTAACCGTCGCATGCTGAACAGGACGTTGCCGAGGTTGTTCCGCGCGTCGGCCTCTTGCTTGGTGTCGCCGAGCCGCTCGGAGAGCTCACGGGCCCGGGTGTGAGCGTCCAGGGCCTCATCGAACCGGCGCGCCTCGCGCAGTGCGAGGCCGAGTCGGTTCCACGCCAGGATCTCCCCCTGGCCGTCGCCGAGCCGCTCGGAGAGCTCACGGGCCTGAGTGTGAGCGTCGATCGCCTCCTTGAACCGGTACATCTCGTCCAAGGACGAACCGAGGTTCGTCCAGGCCAGGGCCTCACCCGCTTCATCCCCGACCTGCCGGTAGAGGTCGCGTGCCCGGGTATGGGCATCGATCGACTCCTTGAACCGGCGTGCCTCGCGCAACGACGAACCGAGGTTGTTCCACGCCAGAGCCTCGCCCTGTGTGTTACCGAGCCCCTGGTAAAGATCGCGGGCGCGCGTGTGGGCGTCGACCGCCTCCCCCGCCGCGAAGGTGTCCTGAAGGACGTTGCCGAGGTTGTTCCAAGCCCTGGCCTCGCCCCGCGTATCGCCGAGCCGTTCGCAGAGGTCACGGGCACGCGTGTGCGCCTCGACCGCCTCCCCGAACCGGCGCACCATGCGCAGCGCCGAACCGAGGAAGTCCCATCCGTCGGCTTCGCCGACGGTATCGCCGATCCACCGGTAGAGGTCGCGCGCCCGGGTGTGGGCGCCGCCCGCCTCGTCGAACCGGTGCGCGTCGTACAGCGCCAGGCCCAGGTCGTTCCAGGCCACGGCCTCGTTGTAGGTGTCACCGAGCTGTTGGTAGAGGTCGCGGGCACGGGTGTGGGCGTCGACCGCCTCATCGAACCGGAAGACCCCCCTCAGGGCTTTGCCGAGGTTGTTCCACGCGACGGCCTCCCCGTCGGTGTCGCCGGACCGTCGGCAGAGGTCGCACGCACGGGTGCAGGCGTCCACGGCCTCCTCGAACCGGCGCACCTCGCGCAGCGCCGAGCCGAGCCGGAGGCACGCCCGGCCCTCGTTGTAGGTGTCGTCGAGCTGTCGGTAGAGGTCGCGTGCGCGGGTGTAGGCGTCCACCGCCTCGTCGAACCGGCGTACCTCGCCCAACGTCATGCCGAGGCTGTTGCACGCCCACGCCTCGCCGTGGCCGTCGTCGGCCCGGTGCGCGGCCTCCCGGGCCAGGGTGTACACGGTGACGGCCTCTTCGAACCGCTCCTGCACGTACAGGTATGCGGCCAGGGCGCCGGACAGGTCGACGGCGGTGGAGGCGCGTCCGGTGTCGTGGGCGGTGCGCACGGCGGCGGCCATGTTCTCCCGCTCGGCGTCCAGCCACGCCACCGCCGCCTCGCGGTCCGCGAACACCTCGGCCGGAGCGCCGCCGTCCGTGGCGCGGACGTGCGCGTCCGCGGCATAGGCCCGTGTGGTGTAGAAGTCCAGGAGCCGGTCCAGGGCCCGCTCCCGGGCGTCCCCCTCCCCTTCCTCCGCGTCGGTTCCGGGCCGGAGGGCAAGGGTGCGGGCGCGGTCGGCGAACGCGGGGTCCATGGACCAGCGGCCGCCGGTCCGCTCGGTGAGCAGGTGCGCCGCGGCCAGGTCCCGCAGCACCTCCTCCGCCCGTGAGAGCTCGTCGGCCGGGAACCCGGCCAGGGCCGCGGCCGCCCCGGTGGAGATGTCGGGGCCGGGGGCCGAGCCCAGCAGCACGAACATCCGCACCCGGTCCTCGGGCAGGGCGATCAGGGCCAGGAGGGCGTCCTCCGCGGACCCGTCCGGGTCCGCCCTCGTCCGGGCCACGGTCACCAGCCGGGTCCGGTGCCGGGTGATGGCCTCGGTCAGGTCCCCGTCCGGCCACCGGCCCGCAGCGCGCGGCCCCGCGTCCGGTGCCCGCGGGGCCAGGGCGGACAGTACGCGGTCCAGGCCGGGGCGGGCGGCGGGGTCCTTGACCAGGCAGTCGGCGACCAGAGCGGCCAGGGGCCCGGGCAGGGCGGACAGGTCCGGTTCCTCGTACACGATGCGGAAGACGACCGCGTGCACCGGGCCGTCCCCGAAGGGGCTGGCGCCGGTGGCCGCGAAGGCGAGCACGCACCCGAGGGAGAACACGTCCGAGGCCGGGCCGACCTTCTGGGCACGCGCCTGCTCGGGCGACATGAACGCCGCGGTCCCCAGCACGGCGGAGGAGTGGGTGTGGGAGGTGGAGTCCAAGGCTCGGGCGATCCCGAAGTCGATCAGCCGCGGACCGTCCTCGGCCAGCAGCACGTTGCCCGGTTTGAGGTCGCGGTGCGCCACCCCCTGGGCGTGCACCGCCGACAGGCCCTCGGCCAGGCCGGCGCCCAGCGCGGCGACCGCCTCCGGCGGCAGCGGCCCCTGCTCGTGCACGGCCCGGTCCAGGGAGGGGCCGGGGATGTAGGCGGTGGCCATCCACGGCGGGTCGGCGTCGGTGGCGGCGTCCACGACGGGGGCGGTGTAGAGTCCGCCGACCTTGCGGGCGGCGGCCACCTCGGCGGCGAACCGGCGCCGGAAGCCGGCGTCCTCGGCCAGTTCGGGGCGGACCACCTTGACCGCCACCGGGTACCCGCCGGGCGAGGTCCCCAGGAACACCCGGCCCATCCCGCCGCCGCCCAGGCGCGCCCGCAGCGTGTAGGGGCCGATCCGGGCGGGATCGCCGTCGTACAGGGGGTCGGGCATGGCACCGCTTCCGGGTGAGGGGGTGTTCGTCCGGTCGTCAGCGTCGATGATGCCAAAACACCCTGCCGTCCGGGAGCTCCGTCCCGCTCCGGCCACAGGTATCCGTCCCGGGAGGTGGGGCACGGGAGAAGGGGGTGCTCGGAGGCCGCGCCGCCCGAACACCCCCTGCCGGGGGACCGCACCGGACCGGGAGTCCCTTCCCGGTGCCGCCGCGCGGTGACCGGAGTGACCGCCGCGGCACGACCGGGGACGACCGGTGGGCCGCCCGACCGACGGGACGGCGACGGGACCGGGGGCCGGAGCGGGACCCGCGTTCCGCTCCTCCCCCGTCCCCGCCACGGGACCGCGGGGCCCGTGGGGTGCACATTCGCCGTACCCGCCCTGTACGTCGTCCCCGGGGCGCCTCCGGTTCCCGGAATCCGGGGATTCCGAACGCCGACCCGGGTCCCGTGCGCCCGGCCCCGGCGGCTCCGGCCCCGGCTCACCCCTTGCGGGCCATCCCGCAGAACTCGTCCATCTCCCGTGCCCGGCCCACCTCCACGGGGTCGGGCCGCCACAGCGGGCACGAGACCACCCCGGGCTCCACCGGCTCCAGTCCGTCGAACAGGGCGCGGATCCGCTCCGGGGTGCGCAGGTGGTAGACGGCCGAGCCCGCCTCGTTCCACCGGCGCACCGCCTCCTCCATCGCCTCGCCGGTCACCGCGCTGGTGCTGTGCACGATCGCCAGGTGGCTGCCCGCGGGCAGCTCCCCCATCAGGTGGTCGATGATCCGCTTCGCCTCGGCGTCGTCCCCCACGAACGGCAGCACCCCGAACAGGGTGATCGCGACCGGGCGCTTCAGGTCCAGGGTGCGGGCCGCCCGGTCCAGGATGGTGTCCGGGTCGCGCAGGTCGGCGTGGATGTAGTCGGTGGCCCCCTCGGGGGTGCCGGTGAGCAGGGCGCGCGCGTGGGTCAGGACCAGGGGGTCGTTGTCGACGTAGACGACCCGGGCGGCCGGGTCCTCCCGCTGGGCGACCTCGTGGGTGTTGTTCGCGGTGGGCAGCCCGGTCCCGATGTCCAGGAACTGGTCGATACCCGCGTCCCGGACCAGGTGGGTGACCATACGGACCAGGACGGCACGGGTGGCGACGGCGATGTCGACGATCTCGGGCAGGACCGCGACGATCCGGTCCCCGGCCTCGCGGTCGGCCGGGTAGTTGTCCTTGCCGCCCAGCCAGTAGTTCCAGATCCTGGCGGAGTGGGCCTGTGAGGTGTCGATGGGGGGCGGGGTGTTCATGGCACCGCGTTTCACGCAGGGGTCGGGGGGCACCGCCCAGCCTAGGGGATTTCGGGGCGTTCCCTCCGGCGGCCGCCACGGCTCCCGGGCTCACGCCCGGCCCTACCCCGCCGGACGGGGACCCGGCCCGGCCCGCTCGATGTCGGCGGCCGGGTAGGGCGTCCGCTTGCTCACCGTGAGCAGCCTGCGGTGGAACCCGTCGAGCACGAGGGCGGCCCGGGCATTCCGGTCGATGACCCCGGCGATCGCGGGCGGGACCCCCTCGGGCCTCGCCCCCGCGATCCAGTCGCGCAGGAACGCCCCGTGCTCCGCGCCGCCGCGCACACCGTCGGGCAGGTAATGGCGTAGCAGGTGGCCCACTGTGTAGCAGCGGTCGTAGGAGAGGTGGTCGGCGAGGAACCCGGCCTCCTCCCGCGAGAGCTCGAACCCCGAGCTCAGGGCGAGGCCGAAGTCCGCGAAGTAGACCGCCCGGCCGTCGGTCAGGAGGTTGTCGAAGTGGGCGTCGAAGTGGACGAGTCCGCGGGAGCCCATGAAGTCGGCTCCGCGGGCCAGCTCCTCCTCCGCCCACGCGTACGGCGAGCCGTCCCCGCCCTCCGGCGCGTCCTGGCGGCGCTCGCCCAGCCACGCGGCGAGTGTTCGCGGCACGTGTTCCAGGAAGAGCACCAGGCTGGAGGAGGACCGGCCGACGGCCTCCAGGCGCCCGCGCACGGCCGGCGAGCCCTCCCAGTGCGCGACCGCCCCGTCGATGCCCCCGAACTCGTCGGCGAACCCCTGCGGCGGGGAGTCCGGCAGGACCCGCCAGTGGTACATCAGCGGGAAGCCTCCGTACTCGTTCCCCAGGACCCAGCCGGTGGTCATCGTGTGGACGGCCAGCTCGCGCCAGGCCCCGAACCCGGCCGAGCCCACTCCGTACTGGTAGAACAGCGGCAGCCCGAAGAGGTTCGCCGTGGACCGCGCGTTCTCCGGCCGCAGCTCCAGGTCCGTCAGGGGGACGCGCTTGACGAAGACGCGGGACCCGGCGACCTCCAGCTCCGCCGACCTGCCCCCGATCCCGGACCCGAGGGGCGCGGCCGCGGCCACGGCTTCACCGAGCCTGCGGTCGCTCAGCAGCGCCAGGTGTGTGGACACGGTCCCGTAGGCGGCCATGCGTGCGGCGTACCGCGGGTCCGGGTGCTCCGACAACGAATCCTCATCTCCCGAACCCTCGGCATCGGTGATCCCTCGAACGCCGCCGACTCTACCCGCGGAGGCCGTTCGGCCTCCCGAGCGGCGGTATGCCGCCGAAGGAGCCCCGGAGCGGCTCCTGCGAGAGCCGGTGAGAAGACCTGTGCCCCCTGCCCGCCGCCGACCGGGCGGCATCGGTCCACCGTGAGCGGCCGCCCCTCCCCCTCAGTGGTTCCCCGACGATCCGCACCCGAGCGTCCCGGAACCGGAACGCCCCGGACCGTACACGGCCTGGGCACGCCTTCCCCTGTTCCCTCACCATCCGGCCCCGGCCTCCCCTCGCTCGCCGACCGCTTGTAGCCGCACCCCGTGCCGGCACCGCCGCACCCTCCCCGGCTCCCGCATACCGACCCCTCCCTCCAGCAGAAAAACCTTCCACCCGGGAAAGAAGCCACCCCACCGCCGAGATTGGACACCCGCCCTTCCCGACCCCTTCAGGAGAGCCCATCAGGGCACTACCTTTCGGCCCTGCCGTCAGCCCACCCAAAACCCCTGTGACCTGCACCGTCAGCCTCAAGCAAGGTGTTCGCCTCTGACCGAAGGCCCATGACCACGGTCCGAAAGGGAAGCCGACATCCGTTCCAGGCTCTCCAACCCCCAGGTCGACTTCGGGGTGAAGGCGACCGCGACCGGCCCCGGGCCACCGGGAGAGGCCGCAATGCGCGATAGCGCGATTTCCCGCAGCCCGGCTCAGGGTCCCGCCAGCGGCGACTGCGGCCAGGGCCCTGCGCCCGACCACCCGGTGCGTTCCCTGCCGGGGGTCACTCGGGGTGGACGGTGTTCGCGGCGGCCTCGGCCAGCACCGCCAGGGCGTGCGCGACCCGCTGGATCTCGATGGGGTCGGTGAGCGCGCGATCACCGATGCGCAGGGTGGTGGGGCGGTTCAGGCCGCCCTCCCAGCGCACGTCCAACACGTGGGTGTCGCCGGTGGCGGGATCGTAGGCGGCCACGGTCGCCCGCTCCACGCTGATCAGGTCGGGGTCGGCGGTCTCCTCGGCCAGGGCGTCGGTGAAGGCCTGGACGTCGTCCACCATGTCGGCGTGGACGGCGCGGGCGTAGTCGGCGGCCCGATCCAAGCGGGCCACGGCGTCGTCGGTGTCCTCGGGGCCCGCGGGGGCCAGCAGACGCCGCAGTCCGATGGCGGCGTTCTCCACCGCGGCCACCGCCGGGTCGACGTCCTGACACAGCAGGTGCGGGCCCGCCAGCGCCTTCAGCTCCTGGAGGGCGGGCAGGAACGCCTCCTCGGGTGGGCGGGTATCGGCGCCGACGCGCTCACGCTCGGCCGGCTCCAGGTGGCGCCACTTCTCCCAGGCGCTCTGGCGGGCCATCCCGGTGGCGGCGCCGATGCGCTCCCAGGACACTCCGCGCATGCGCAGCACCCGCACCTCGGCTTCGACCGCGGCCGCCGACGTGGCGGCGCGCCCGGCCAGGGCGCGCAGGTGCAGCTCGGGAACGGCCGCCTCGACGTGCCCGCGCCACTCGGCTCGGGCAGAACCCTCCTCCGCGGAGCCGGGGGCGGAGCGGTCCGCGCGCACCGTCTCCGAGCGCCATCCGCAGGTGCAGGCGACCCGCCACCCGGTGGCCGCGGCCCCGGGGTCGGCAGCGGGTTCGATGCCGCCCTCGTGCTCGCGGGCGGGCAGGTACCAGGCGTCGTGGATCCATCCCATGACAGGACTCCGTTCGCGTCAGGATCACCCGGCGAGCAGCATGCCAGGGGCTCCTGACACTCGGAGGGATTCTCAAAGAAGAACCGAGGCGGACACAAGACCCCGGGACGTGCCCAGGGGCGGACACCTCTCCGGGGCCGGGTACGCCTACCCGCACAACGCCGTGGACGACCACGCCCGGTCGGCCTACTCGGAGATCCCGACCGACGAGGAGGAGTCCGTGGCCGTGTTCCGGCAACGCGCCCACACCTCATCACCCCGGGTGGAGCGGTCCGTCCAACGGATTCGACGTGCACCGGACCGTCCGGGCCGCCGTCGGCACCCGGCCGGGGTCCGTCAGTTGTAGGAGGGAGGGAAGCCGCAGTTGCTGCCCACGTAGTAGTAGGTCAGCTGCACCGGTTCGCTCTTGTCCAGGGTCGTACCGGGTTCAGGGGACTGCCTCAGCACCTCGCACGACTCGGGGATGAACCTGCCCTCGCCGCTGGGGGGACCGTAGCCGGCCGTGCCCTGGATGTTCGTGAAGCCGCTCGCCTGGAGGGCGCTCTTGGCCTCGCTCGTCGACATCCCGACGACGGCGGGAACCGTGCCGTCGGTCGAGCCCGAACCGCCTCCGCCGCCACCCCCGCCCCCCGAACCGGCGGTGCCTCCCCCGCCGCCGGAACCAGAGGTGTCCCCTTCCTCTCCACCCCCGCCGCCGGAGCCGTCCGGCTCCTCCCCGGAGCCGTCGTCCGACTCATCGTCGGCCCCGCCCGACGTACCTTCCGCCGACGCCTCCCCGCCGTCCGCGGGGGAGGCCGACTCGCCGGGCGTCTCCCGCGCATCGCCGCTCGGGTCGGGATCCGACGGCCCGCCACCGGTCGGGTCGTCGTCGGTCCCGGTGGCCGCGACGGTGCCGCCCCCGTCCGCGACGGCCGAGGGGTCGTCGCCCCCCGTCAGCGGGGACCAGGCCAGTGCCGTGGTCAGGAGCAGCAGGGCGGCCACGGCGGCCGCCACGAACCCGCCTCGCCAGGACCACATTCCGTGCCCCTTCCGACCCCTGCCGGGGGCGCGCCGGCTCAGCACCGTCGGGTCCCCGGCGGCGGCGTCCCGGCAGGCCGTGGCGAACTCCTCCGCCGAGGCCCACCGGTCCCGCGGATCCTTCTCGAGCGCTCTGAGGACCACGTGCCGGATCGGAGCCGGGACCCGGTCGGGAAGCGGGGGCGGTTCGGCGGTCAGGTGGGCCGCGATGACGGCGGCGTGGTCGTTGGAGTCGAAGGGCGGCTTCCCGGCCAGGCACTGGTAGGCGACCGCGCCGAGGGAGTAGATATCGGTGGCGTGGGTGAGTCCACGCATGTTGAGCTGTTCGGGGGAGGCGTAGGAGAGCGTTCCCAGCGCGACACCGGTGGACGTCAGCGAGGTCACGTCGTTGATCCGGGCGATGCCGAAGTCGACGAGCTTGACCTCCCCGTCCTGGGTGACGAGGACGTTGCCGGGTTTGATGTCGCGGTGGATGATCCCCGCGCCGTGGACGACCTGGAGGGTGTCGGCGACCGCGGCGACGATCTCCATCGCCCGCTCGGGCGCGAGCGGCTCCCCGCCCCCGACCAGCGTGGACAGTGACGCCCCCTCGACCAGTTCCATCACCAGGTAGGCGATCTTCTCCCCATCGGCGACGGCCTCGCCGTGGTCGTACACGGCCGCGAAGCCGGGGCCCTGGAGCCTGGCCGCGGCCATGGCCTCGTGCTCGAACCGCCTGCGCGCGCCCTCGGTGTCCGCGGCGGTGGTATCCCTCAGAAGCTTGACCGCGACCGGGCGGTTCAGCCGGGTGTCGTGGCCTCGCCAGACCGTTCCCATACCGCCTGCGGCGATGACCTCGTCGAGGCGGTAGCGGTCCGCGATCGGGGATCTCACAGTTGCTCCTTGCGTTGGAGGGGGTGGCAAGGTCTGGGAACCGGGGTGTCCGTCTCCCGGACGGACAACGACATCAGATGCGCGAAAGGCGAAAGAGGTTCATGACCGGTCGGGTGCGTGCGCGTGCGGGTGGGAGGGCGTCATGGCCCCCGCAGGCCGGGGCGTGGTGGAGAAGGGGGCCATCGCGGTGCTCCTTTTCCACGCTCGGACAGCGCGCGAGGGCTGACACGCAGGACCGCGACGAACGCGGCCGGTGCGAGGGTGATGGGAATGCCCGCCGGCTCACCGCGGCGGTCATGTACGGCGGTCGCGGCGAACATGGGGGCGCGAGGCCGGCGACTGTCGGCGGTGGCGGCCGGGCCGGCGTGCCGAGGGCCTCCGGCGACGGCAGATGCGGCCGCCGGGCCACCGGCGATGGTTCACGTCACGGTATCCCCGGGTGCCCTCTCAGGGGCGACGGGCTGTGATCGGTACCGGTGGCCCGGCGGGGCTCGCCGGTCAGAAGTACGGGGCGAAGCCGCTGGTACGAGAGGTCCGGCCGGTCATGGCGAGGCCGATCCGGAGGAACGCGAATGCTTCGAGCTCGCGGGCACACGCGAGCGGGCCCAGGTCCGCGGCCTTCAGGCCGGTGCCGGACGTGGACCCCGGGCCCTGGCGGGTCAGTGCCTTCTACTGCTGTAGGGATCGGGGGATCTTGGCGGCGGGAACGCGGGGCCTGGGAGCGTGCGGTGTCAGCCCGGCTTGCGCTCGGTGCCCGGCTTCTCCACCTCCGGTTCCGGCTCGGGGACCGGGACCGGGACCGGGACCGGATCGAGCGGATCGAACCCGCGGCTGCCGACGCCTGAGCCGACCTTGGATCTGTACACCGGGATCTCCCTCCCTGCGGGCGTCCGGTACGTCCGCCGCGAAGCGGCCTACCTCGCGCCGACCGCGGGCAGACCCCGGTGGCCGGGACGGGCCACGACCGCAAGCGGCCCTGCCGCCGGAATCGGGCACGGCCCTGTTCCGCAGCGACCGGCACAGCCCCCGGGCGTTCCGGGGCCCGCGCCGATTCTCGGGCAGCCCGAGCCCCGACGGCCTCGCGGGAGGTCATAGCGCCTGCCCCTGCTCCTGTTAACCTCGCCCCCCTGCTCGGACCCCGGGTCCCGACACCGGGGCTCACTCGGTGTCGTCAGGGGGCTCGTACCCCGGCGGCGGGTCGATCGGCTCGCCCTCGGCGTCGATGACCCCGGTGTCGACGCACCACTGGGTCAGCGCGATGGCCAGGCCCTCGCTGTCGGTCTGGTCGGCCACCGCCTCACCGGCCTCGGGCAGCGCCGTGTCCAGGAACGCCTGGGCCGACGCGGCGTAGCTGTGGCCGACGGCCAGCAAGGCCTCCGCCAGGTCACCGCTGTCCGCGCCGGACTCGTCCTCCTCCGCGCTCCCCTCAGCCATCGTGTAGGCACGTTCGGCCAGGTGGCCGTGGACACACGCCGAGACGGTGTCGATCTCCTGTTGCTGCAGCTCCTCCTGCGAGGGGCCGGTGGGAGAGGGAGAGGGTGAGAGCGACTGTGCGGTGTCCGGTTCGGGCGCGGGGGTCTGTTGTGCGCCGCAGGCGGTCAGTGCGGCCGTCAGGGCCAGGGCCGCCGCGGGGGCGCGAAGGGGGTGTGCGGTCATGGGGGGTCTATTCCCGCGTCGGCACCTGACACTCGCCCAGGCCCCGCACGGCGCGCGGGGCCCTGGGTGATCCAGGCATGGCCTCAAGCGGGCTTGCGCTCCGTGCCGGGCTTGTCCGTCTCCGGCTCCGGCTCGGGAGCCGGGACCGGGTCGAGCGGGTCCCATGGCATCCGCGTGCCCGCCGACGGGCCGCCGTTCTTGGATCGGAACTTCTCGGCTGTCGCCGGGCGGGTCCGCGCGGGCGACCCGTTCGACATCATGGCCATGGTCATCGCCATGTCCATGGCCTGGTCGCCGGTCAGCAACGTGTACGCGGCCAGCAGTCGGGAAGCCGATGACGTACACGACCAGCGCCGCGCCCTGCTCCGCGACTGCGTCCGAAAAGCCACCGCGGCCGACTGAGGCGACGCGCCCCCTCACCGCCGGCGCCGCTCCCCCTGGCGGCACTCGCGCCTATTGCCCGGGGCCGGGCAGGTCATGACGCTGGTGGCGAAGGTCCCAGGTCAGGCATCTTCGTCGTTCTCCGCTCCGATGGAGCCCACTCCTGTTCGAGTAGACCCCACCACCAGAAGGAGCAGGACATGCCTTCCGGCCACACGAACGGCGCGGATCAGGCAGGGCGGGCGAGGGTGATGATCTCCGTGCTGGTCGCGGTTAGCGGGGTGCGGTCCCAGTAGCCGTACCGCTCGTCCACGACGAGCCCGGCCCGCGCCAGGAAGCGGTCCAGGGTCCCGGCGTCCAGGAACCGCAGGGTGCTGCGGCTGACCACGGGCTCGGCCCAATTCTCCAGGCGGTAGTCCGAAGTGAAGGTCACCAGGTCGCCGCGCACCTCCCGCAGCCGGTGCACGCAGGTGGCCCGGCGCCCGCCGGGGCCCTGCACGGTGCGCACCCGCTCGGGGGTCCAGGCCTCCCAGCCCCGGACCGCGGGGTTGCGGGTCTCGAAGGCGAACCGTCCCCCCGGCACCAGCGCCCGACGCACCGCGGCCAGCACGGCGTGCAGCTCCTCGTCGGAGGTGAACACCTGGAAGGCGTGCCCGGACATCATCACCAGGTCGAACGCCCCGGTGAACGGGCCGTGGCCGGGGTCGTCGTAGGGGCCGGCGAGCAGGTCGCCGTGGATCCACTCGACGTCCCCGCGGTCGCGGCGGCCGACCTCCAGCATCGCCGCGGCCGGGTCCAGGCCCACGAGGCGCCCGGTGTGTCCGCGTTCGCGGGCCACCCGCTGGATCTTGCCCGTCCCGCAGCCCACGTCCAGCACCGCACGGGACCGCAGGACCAGATCGAGGTAGAAATCGTCCTGGGGTGTGGAGCCCCAGGGGTTGAAGTAGTCGTACAGATCGGCCAGGTCCGGCTCGGAGAAGTGTCGATCGACCATCCGGGCATGATCGGCCAAGACGGGCCCCGGGGCCAATGGTTTTTGCGCCGTTCCGACGTGCGGGCACCGGCGACCGGGTGTGGGCCTCCGGGACCGATCGGTCCGGACGCGTGCACGGCCCTCGCGCAACCGGGGGTTGCACGGGGGCCGCCGTGACGGGGGCGCGGACTCAGGCGGGCTTGCGCTCGGTGCCGGGCCTCTCCGCCTCCGGCTCCGGCTCGGGGGCCGGGACCGGGTCGAGCGGGTCCCACGGCACCCGGCCGCCGCTGGCCGGGCCGCCGCCCTTGGATCTGTGCACGGGGGTCTCCTTCCCTGGGGGCGCCGGGTGCGCCCGCCACGGGCGTGGCCTACCCCGAGCCGACGGCGGACAGGCCGACCTGGCCGGGACAGGCCACGGCCCCTTTCGGCGTACTCGGCCCGCCTCCGAAAGGGGCATGACGGAGGGGTTCGCTGGGAACATCGGTTCTGGACCGGACCCGACCCCCCTTGGAAGCGGTGCCATGCCCGACCCCCTCCTGCCCGGCGACCCCGCCCGGATCGGCCCCTACACCCTGCACGCACGTCTGGGCGGCGGCGGGATGGGCCGGGTGTCCCTGGGCCGCTCCCCCGGCGGGCGCACCGTCGCGGTCAAGGTCGTGCGCCCCGACCTGGCCCAGGACTCCGAGTTCCGGCGCCGGTTCGCCACCGAGGTGGCCGCCGCCCGCAAGGTCGGCGGGTTCTACACCGCCCAGGTCGTGGACGCCGACACCAGCGCCACCCCGCCCTGGCTGGCCACCGCCTACATCCCCGGCCCACCCTGCACCGGGCCGTCACCGACCACGGCCCCTACGACGTGGTTCTCGAGATCATCGGCGAGAGCCCCTGGAGCACAACATCCGCCTAGCCGGGGCCCGGGGCGGGGCCCGGGAAGCCACCCCAGGGTTCGGCGGCGGGCCTCCGATGGTCTGCACGTCCTCGTCGCGACCGAGACCGTCTACGCCTCGGACGGGGCCGTTCGCTCCGAGGCGGCGTCCAGGTGGCGCCACCGCACCGGGTCGTGATGGCGCCGGGCCGTGTCGGGATCCGGCTCCCGGGCGGGCAGGGCCCCGCGGTCGGCGCACTCCAGGACCAGCATCTCCTGGTCTCCGGGGTCGAAGGCGTAGTCCACCGGCTCCACCCGCGAGGCGATCCCGTACTCGGCCAGGGCCTCCCGCATCTCCTCCAGCGCCGGGTAGCGCCGGAAGCGCGTGTGCAGGAACAGCGGGTACAGGCGCACCTGCCACCGGGACACCCGTACCAGCTCCAGCAGGGCGTCGCGGTGGAAGTCCTCACCCATCTGCTCCCCGTAGGAGAACAGCAGGTGGGAGCTGAGCACCAGGTCGAAGGAGCGGTCGGGGAAGGGCAGGTGGGGAAGGGAGCCCTCGACGTAGCGGTCCGGGCGGGCCGCGATGTCGCGGGCGAACGCGCGCGCCGCCTGCGAGCGCATCCGCGTGTACTGCTCAGGGCCCTCGAACCAGGTCCACACGAAGTCGGCGCCGCCGTCGACCAGTTCGGTGTGCCTGTGCTCGATCTCCCGCAGCGCCAGTTCGCCCAGTCGACCGCGGTCGGCCCCGTACTGGGGGTCCACGGCCACGGCGTCCGCGCCCCGGGCCCCGGCCTCCGCCACGAAGCCGGCCGCGCCGCCGGGGCAGTCCAGGATCCGCAGGGAGAGGTCGTGCTCGGTGAGGGCGAACATGGCCCGGTACTCCTCGAAGGAGCGTGCGCTGATGAACACGGGCCTCAACCCCTCCCTCTCGGGGGCTGCTGCGGTGGTGGCGCGATCCGTTTCTGCAAGGGCCCTCCAGGGTGGTGTGCTCGTCGGGCTCCGGCCACGCGGCCCGGCCCGAGAGAGCCGTACCCGCCGCCGTTCCCGGGGGCACCGCGCCGACCACAGACGGTCATGACGGAGGGGCGGGACAGGCCGGAAAAGGGACAGAGGAAACACCCGCCCTGGACTCGGCCGCACCGAAACGGGCTCTGCGGCCCTGCCGGATCCTCTCCGGGTGGACGTGCTCACCGGCCCCGGCTGGTGTCAGGTACGCGGGGCCGGGCAAACCCGGTGATGACGCCGACCGGCGCGTGCTGGAAGGCGGGGACCGCCCGCGCGGCCGCGGCCACCGTGGTGGCGCGCACCGGGAACGGGGAGACGGCGCTCAGGTGTCCTGTCCCGGTTCCGGGGTGAGGGTGCCGTGCAGCACGATGGAGGAATGGGCCCGGGACTACCGGCCCATCTTCGAGGAGCGCGCCTGGACCTGAACCGGGTCCGGGCCGGGCCCTCACGACCGCCGGGCCGTGGGAGTACAGCGCCGCGGCGGTCACGGCGGCGTACGCGGGTTCCCCCGCCATCCGGATGGCGCACGGGAAACCACTGCGCATCCACACGGCATCGGCGGAACGGCCCCGCACCGGTTCGCAGCGCCGGGCGGTGGACCGCTCCGGTGTCGTGCTTCCCCGACACCGGCCTTTCGCACCCGCCCGCACGCCCCCTCTTTCACGGTGAACGGCCGAACCGTGAAAACCGGCGTCCGGTTCCCTATCACCCCTTCAAGGGGCGTGATCACCGGAAATGAAGCCCCCGGGAATGTCGACAAAGTTTGGCCTTTCAGCACCACGGGCAAAAGCAGTTTCCCCCGGATTGTTGCTTTATGTCGGATTCGAAAGCTGAATCGGGGGCCGGTGCGCACGAGGCGCACGACGCCGGGCCCCTCAGGAGCACAAGGGGAACACATGGACATGACGCGTACCGCCACGGCCGCTGCCGCGACCCTGGTCTTCGGCACCGCACTCGCCCTGGGCACCGCCGCGCCGGCCTTCGCGGAGGACCCGGTCCCGCCGACGGGGCCGGATGTGGACTGCCCGGACGTCACCGAGCGCAACTTCGAGGTCAGCCCGGGGGACCCGCACAACTTCGACGCCGACGAGGACGGCATCGGTTGTGAGGAGGGCGACGACATGGGCGGGGAGTCCGACGACACCGAGGACGACGGCACGGAGGAGACCTCCGACGACACCGCGGACGGGACCGCCGATGACGCCTCGGAGGAGCCCGACGACACGACCGGGGAGGAGCCGAGCGGGGACGAGGAGACTCCGGTCGGCGGTGTCGACACCGGGGCCGGGGGGACCGCCGACGGCGGCTCCGACTTCTGGCTGATCACCGCGGGAGGCGTTCTCGTCGCGGCCGCGGTGGGCGGGATCGTCGTGGCCCGCAGGCCGGGGAACGAAGGCTGATGGGCCGCCACACGCGACCCGACCGCCGCGGCGATTCCAGCGCCGCGGCGGTCACGGCGGCGTACGCGGGGATCGGTGTCGCGCTCCTGACGGTGGGGCTGGGCCAGACCTTCGTTCCGCCCCCGCCGTCCTTCGCAGTGGGCGCGCCGGCCCCCGAGGCTCCGGCCTGGGCGGGGGCCTCGGCGCAGGCCGAGGCCCCTGCGGCGCTAGGGAGGTCGGCTCCGATGTCCCTGGCTGCTCCGGCGATCGGCCTGCGCACCTCGCACATGGTGGAACTCGGTCTGGGCCACGACCGCCGCCTCGAGGCCCCGGAGGAGTGGGACGCCGTCGGATGGTACTCACTGGGTGCCGCGCCCGGCCAGGAGGGGCCCGCCGTGCTGGCGGGCCACCTGGACTCCCCCACCGGGCCGGCCGTCTTCCACCGGCTGGGCGGGCTGCGGGAGCAGGACACCGTCTCGGTCGAACGCGCCGACGGCACCGTGGTGGACTTCGCCGTCTACGCGGTGGAGCGCCACGCCAAGGACGACTTCCCAACGGAGGAGGTCTACGGGGACACCGAACGCCCCGAACTGCGGCTCATCACGTGCGGCGGCGACTTCGACGCCGCCACCGGCCACTACACGGACAACGTCGTGGTCTTCGCCGCCCTCGTGGAGGCCGCGCAGCCCGCCGGGGACGCCGGGGCGCCCGCAACGGACCCCGTCACGGAATGACGGCGTGCGCACTCGCGCCCGCGCACCCCTGCGACCTGCGACGGGGCCCCGTCCCGGTAGCGGGACGGGGCTTCGTCGTGTGTGACCGCAGTCATTGTTGACAGTGCATACATCAGGCGCCTACGCTCATGTGAGCACCGCACACATCAGCTGTTCGAGGAGATGCCCGATGTCACCGAACCCGCAGGACACGGTCGAGGTCGACCTCGGCGGCCGCACGGTCGCCGTTCCCAGGGGCGGCCTGTACGACCGCTACCGGATGGACACCGACCTGGAGGAGGTCGCCCGCGATCCGCGTGTCAGCGGCGTCGACTTCTTCCGCCGGCTGCCCAAGACCAGGGTCGAGTCGCCCATCGGCCCGACGCTCACGCCGAACTTCTACTACCGGATCTCCACGGCCCGGGTCACGATGCTCGCCCGGTCCCGCGCGCTCCGCTCCCGCCTGCCCGCGGAACTGGACCCGCTGGAGGTCGCACCCGGCCTCGGCCTGGCCTCGGTCGTGTTCTTCCGCTACGACGTGTGCGACATCGACTTCTACACCGAGGCCGCCGTCGCGATCCCGGTCCGGCCCGCCCGGCACGGCCGCCTCGGGTTCGTCGACCTCGCCTGGGGGCTCAAGAACGACGACCTCCACGCCTACGTCCTGTCCCTGCCGGTCAGCAGCGACATCGCCCAGGTCCGCGGGCACGACGGCTACGGCTTCCCCAAGTGGGTCACCGGCCTCGACGTCGACATCGACGCCGACCGGACCACCGCCCGGGTCCTCGACGACGCCGGCGGGGACGACCTGACGCTGTCGGCGCCCACGCCCGCCCAGACCGCGTACCCGTCCGGTGAGCGGGTCTCGACGCTCACCTCCTACACGACGATCGGCGGCGCCTGGCACGCCACCCTGAACCAGACCAACGTGCTCTCGGCGGGCGGCACCCGCTCGCCGCGCGGACTCGTCCTCAAGGCGGGCCGCGGCCGCATGTCCGACGACCTGCGCTCGCTCGACCCGATCCGGACGCTCCGGCTCGACGTCACCACCGAGGGCCAGGCCGCGCTGCACATGCCGGTGCCGGTCTCGGTCCCGGACCGCCGGCGCGGAGACGGGAGGGGGCGGCGATGACCGACACCACCCCGGTGGCCGGGCCGGGAACGCCCGGCCCCGAGACGGCCCCGGCCGCACCGCTCACCCCGATCACCCCGACCGCTCCGCTCACTCCGTCCGCCCCGTCAACCGGTCGGGGGCACCGGAGCACCACCGTTCCCCTCACCCCGGTACCGCCGACCGCCGACGGGCCCGGGCTGCCGCCGACGCTGACCCCGGCCCTGCTCCGGCGGCTGACCGCCCGCGTCGCGGCCGCCCAGGACGCCGACCGGGTGGCCACCACGGCCCCCTACACCGGCGGCCCGCTGGCGGACCTGCCGGTCTCCGCGCCCGCGGACGTCGAGGCGGCGTTCGCGCGGGCCCGCATCGCCCAGGAGGCATGGGCCGCGACCACGCCGCGCGAGCGCAGGCGGATCATGCTGCGCTTCCACGACCTGGTCATCGAGCGCCGCGACGAGGCGCTGGACCTGATGCAGGCCGAGAACGGCAAAACCCGCCGGGACGCCTTCCTGGAGGTCACCGACATCGCGCTGACCGCCCGGTACTACGCGCGCAGCGCGGCGGGGCTGCTGGCGCCCAAGCGGCGCCGCGGCGCGATGCCGCTGCTGACCCGCACCACCGAGCTGCGCCACCCCAAGGGCGTCGTCACCGTCATCTCACCGTGGAACTACCCGCTGAGCATGGCCGCGGGCGACGCGATCCCCGCCCTGATGGCGGGCAACGCCGTCGTCCAGAAGCCCGACACCCAGACCGCCCTGACCGCGCTGTGGGCCCTGGACCTGATGCACGAGGCGGGTCTGCCCGCCGGCGTGTGGCAGATGGTGGTCGGCCGCGGGAGCTCCATCGGCGGGGTGCTCATGGACAACGCCGACTACGTGATGTTCACCGGGTCCACCGCGAGCGGGCGCCGGATCGCCCGCGACGCCGGGGAGCGCCTGATCGGCGCCTCCCTGGAGCTGGGCGGCAAGAACGCCATGGTCGTGCTGGACGACGCCGACCTCGACCGCGCCGTGGACGGGGCGATCGCGGCGGCGTTCCCCTCGGCCGGGCAGCTGTGCGTCTCGATCGAGCGCATGTACGTGGCCGACGCCCTCTACGACGCGTTCGTCGCCGAGTTCGCCGCCCGCACCAGGGCGCTGCGGGTGGGGGCCGGGTACGACTACGGCTACGACGTCGGCAGCCTCACCACCCCGGCCCAACTGGAGACGGTCACCGCGCACGTGGCGGACGCCGTCGCCAAGGGCGCGACCGTGCTGGCGGGCGGCCGGGCGCGGCCGGACCTGGGACCGCTGTTCCACGAGCCGACCGTCCTCGCCGGCGTCACCCCGGAGATGGCGCTGTACGCCCAGGAGACCTTCGGGCCGGTCGTGTCGGTCTACCGGTACCGCGACGTCGACGAGGCGGTGGCCCGGGCCAACGCCACCTCCTACGGGCTCAACGCCAGCGTGTGGAGCGGCAGCGGCGCCCGGGGGCGGGCGGTGGCCGCCCGGCTGCACGCCGGGACGGTCAACGTCAACGAGGCCTTCGCGGCCGCCTGGGGCAGCATCGACGCGCCGATGGGGGGCATGGGCGACTCGGGGCTGGGCCGCCGCCACGGCGCCGAGGGCATCCTCAAGTACACCGAGCCGCAGACGGTCGCACACCAGCGCCTGCTGGGGTTCACCCCGCCCGCCGGGGTCTCCTACCGGACCTGGGCGCAGGGCCTGACGGTCGCGCTGAAGGCGATGAGGCGCCTGGGCATGCGCTGAGGCGCGGCGGTCCCCGCGACGGAGGGCGGCACCGGCTTTCGACGGCCGGTGCCGCCCTCCGTCACGCCGTTGCCCCCCGCATCGCGGCGGAGGCCGTGAGCAGCGCCCGGACGGCCTCCCGGACCCGGTCGGCGACCACCCCGGGGTCGTCGGCGTCGAGTTTGCCGTCCAGGTGCAGGAACGCCAGTCCGTGGACGAACGACCACACCCCGACGGAGAGCGCCTCGGGGTCGGCCCCGGGGAAGACCCCGTGGACGATGCCGTGGACGTACTCCCAGATCGCGGCGGTCGCGGCGACCCGCTCCTCGCTGTCGGGATCGCAGGGCTCGGCGAACATCGCGCGGAACAGGGCCGGGCGCTCCAGCGCGAAGCGGACGTAGGCGATGGTGATCTCGGCCAGGTCGTCCGGGGTCCGGGGCGCGGGGTGGGCTCCGGCGAGGTACTCGGCGAGCTCGCGGTACCCCTGGGCGGCGACCGCGGAGACGAGCGCGTCACGGTCGGCGAAGTGGCGGTAGGGGGCCGTGGCCGACACCCCGGCCCGCCGGGCCACCGCCCGCAGGGACAGCGCGGCTCCGCCGTCCTCCTCGAGCAGTTCCCGGGCCGCGCGCAGACAGGCGGCCCGCAGGTCGCCGTGGTGGTACTTGCTGTTCGCTTGCGACACGGATCACGCTCCCTCATGTTTACAGTGCCCACATCCCCCCTCTAATGTGAGCATTGCACACATCATATGCGCACCCGAGGAAAGAGGACTGTGATGACCGGCGGATTGTACTCCCCCCTGCGCCTGCGCTCGGGGGCGGTTCTGCCCAACCGGATCGCCAAGGCGGCCATGGAGGAGAACATGGCGGGTGAGGGCCAGCTGCCCGACGGGCGGCTGGTGTCGCTGTACCGGCGCTGGTCGGCGGGCGGCACCGGCCTGCTCATCACCGGCAACGTCATGGTCCACGCCGAGGCCCTGACCGGGCCCGCCGGCGTGGTGCTCGACGAGGCCGCGCCGCTGGAGCCCTTCACCGAATGGGCGCGGGCCGCCAAGTCCGGCGGCGCCGCGGTGTGGATGCAGATCAACCACCCCGGGCGCCAGGTGCAGGCCGACATGCCCGGCGTCGTGTGGGGACCGTCGGCGGTGGGCGTCGACCTGGGCCGCCTCAGCAGGAACTTCGGCCGCCCCACCGCCATGACCCCCGAGCAGATCCGAGCCACCGTGGAGAGGTTCGCGGTCACGGCGGCCCGCGCCGAGCAGGCCGGGTTCGACGGGGTGGAGGTCCACGCCGCGCACGGCTACCTGCTGTCGCAGTTCCTGTCCCCGCTGGTCAACCAGCGCACCGATGCCTGGGGCGGGTCGCTGGAGAACCGGGCGCGGATGCTGCTGGACGTGGTGCGCGCGGTCCGCGCCGCCGTCTCGCCGTCCTTCGCGGTGGCGGTGAAGCTCAACTCCGCCGACTTCCAGCGCGGCGGCTTCGACGTGGACGACGCGCGACGGGTGATCGCGATGCTCGAACCCCTCGGCACCGACCTCGTGGAGCTGTCCGGCGGCAGCTACGAGAGCCCGGCGATGACCGGCCGCTCCGCCGACGAGCGCACCCGGGCCCGCGAGGCGTACTTCCTGGACCTGGCCCGGGAACTGGTGGAGACCAGCCCGCTGCCGCTGATGCTCACCGGCGGCGTCACCCGGCGCGCCACCGCCGAGGCGGTGCTGGCGAGCGGCGTCGCGGTCGTCGGCATGGGCACCGCACTGGCCGTCACCCCGGACCTGCCCGCCCGCTGGCGCGACGGGCGCGAGGCCGACCGGCCGATGCGGCCGGTCACCTGGTCGAACAAGGCGCTGGCCTCGGCCGCGAGCATGGCGCAGGTCCGCCACCAGCTGCGGCGCATCGCCCGCGGGAGGTCGACCCGGCCCGGCACCCTCCCGGCGTACGCCCTGTTCCGCGAGCAGGTCGGGCAGCGCCGGGCGCTGCGCCGCTACCGGGCCTGGCTGTCCGCCCCGCGGACCGCGCCGGCAGGGGCCGGCCGCTGACGCGCCCGGGTCAGCGCCCGCCCCCGGAGGACGCGGCGGTGATGTCGGCGACCAGCCGCTCGGCGAGCTTCTCCGAGGACTGCGGGTTCTGCCCGGTGTAGAGGCCGCCGTCGACCACGATGTGCGGGCGCAGCGGGATCAGCCCCTTGGAGTACTCCACGCCCGCCTCCTTGAGGCGGTCCTCCAGGAGCCAGGGCGCCTTCCTGGCGAACCGGTTGAGCAGTTCCTCCCGGTTGGACAGCCCGGTCATCCGGCGGCCCGCGAACGGCGAGGCGCCGTCGGGGCCGGTCGCGGCGAGGATCGCCGCCGGGGCGTGGCACAGCAGGGCGAGGGGGCGGCCCGAGGCCAGCCGGTCGGCCAGCAGGGCGCCGGAGGTCGCGTCGTAGGCGAGGTCCTCCATCGGCCCGTGCCCGCCCGGGTAGAAGACCAGGTCGAAGTCGTCGGCGTCGACGGAGTCGAGCGCGACCGGGTGGTCGAGGGCGTCCTTGATCCCCTCCAGGTAGGCCTCGACCGCGCGGCGCTTGCCCGGGGTCCCGCCCGCGAGGCCGAGACTGAGGCGGTCCAGGGTCGGGGCCCTGCCGCCGGGGGTCGCGATGGTGATGTCCCATCCGGCCTCGGTGAAGATCCGGTGCGGGACGGCGACCTCCTCGGCCCAGTAGCCGGAGGGATGGACCGTTCCGTCGTTCAGCGTCCAGCGGTCGGCCGCACTGATCACGTAGAGCACGCTCGTCATCGTTCCGCTCCCCAATGTGTTTACAGCGCTCACATTAGTTCGGCGGCCGACCCCGATCAATGGCGCCGCACCGCACGGCGTGGCGCAGACCACCGGCCGGGAGCGCGATCCAATGTTGACACTGCACACTCGCGTACCTAATGTAAGCAGCGCACACATCCAATCGTCCCGGCCACGAAGGAGATGCCATGAAGGCGATCACGATCAAGGAGTTCGGCGGCCCCGAGGTGCTGGAGTGGACCGACGTCGAGGACCCGGTGCCCGCGCCCGGCGAGGTCGTCGTCGACGTTGCGGCTGCCGCCCTCAACCGGGCCGACGCCGTCCAGCGGATCGGCCTCTACCCCGTGCCCGAAGGCGCCTCCCCCTACCCGGGCCTGGAGGTCTCCGGCCGCATCGCCGCGCTCGGCGCCGACGTGACCGGATGGAAGGTGGGCGACGAGGTCGCCGCCCTGCTCACCGGCGGCGGCTACGCCCAGAAGGTCGCCGTCCCCGCGGGCCAGCTGCTCACGGTCCCCGAGGGGGTGGGCCTGGTCGAGGCCGCGTCCCTGCCCGAGGCGACCGCGACCGTGTGGTCCAACCTCTTCATGACCGCGCACCTGCGCGAGGGGGAGACCCTCCTCGTGCACGGCGGGGCCGGGGGCATCGGCACCATGGCGATCCAGATCGCCGAGGCGCGGGGCGCCCGCGTGGCCACCACCGTCGGCGGCCCCGAGCAGGCCGCCCGCGCACGGGAGCTGGGCGCCGATGTGGTCGTCGACTACCGCACCGAGGACTTCGCCGACCACGGACCCTACGACGTGGTCCTCGACATCATCGGCGGGAGCTACCTGGAGCGCAACATCCGCTCCCTGGCCGCCGACGGGCGCCTGGTCGTCATCGGCCTCCAGAACGGCATCGAGGCACCGCTCAACCTCGCCGACCTGGTGTTCAAGCGCCTGTCGGTCCACGGCACCACCCTGCGCTCGCGTTCCGCGGAGCAGAAGGCCGCCATCGTGGCCGGCGTTCAGGAGCACGTCTGGCCGCTGGTCGCGAACGGGGCCGTCGAGCCGGTCATCGAGCGCACCCTGCCCATGTCCGAGGCCGCCGAGGCGCACCGGCTGCTGGAGGCGGGCGGGCACTTCGGCAAGATCCTGTTGGTCAACGGCTAGGACCCACCGCCCGGGGTACGGGGCGGTCCCTGCCCGTGGGGCCTGCGGCACACCGGGGGCGGGACGGCCGGTGGTCAGGAAGGGTCCGCGGCCGGGGGCCCCAGCACCCGGATCGCGGCGTCGATCGCGGTGGCCAGACGTGCGGCGTCGTGACCGGCGCGCTCGCGCACCCGCAGCCCGAGCACCGTGGTGAACAGCAGTTCCACGGCGGCGTCGATGTCGAGGCCGGCGGGCAGTTCGCCGCTGGCGCGTCCCTCGAGCAGCAGCGATCGCAGCGCCCGACGGGTGACATCGAAGGCGGCCTCGGTCCGCCGGCTGACCTGGTCGTCTGCGGTGCCGAGTTCGGTGGCCGTGTTGACCACGAGGCAGCCCCGCCCCGGTTCGCCGCCGGCCGGGCAGGTGACCAGCCACAGCATCCAGTCCCGCAGCACGTCGCGAACCGGGCGGCCGTCGGCGCTCAGCCACTGCTCGGCCTGGGCGGACTCGGTGGCCCGGTAGTGGTCGAGCGCACGCAGGAAGAGCGTGTGCTTGTCCTTGAACGTCCGGTACAGGCTGCTGGGCGTGAGTTCGAGCTCATCACCCAGATCGCGCACCGAGGTGGCGCTGTAACCGCGGCGCCAGAACAGATCGGTCGCCTTGACGACCGCTTCCCGCTCGTCGAACTGCCGAGGGCGTCCCATGGCCGCCATCCTACCCGGCTTGTGGAGCGATCGTTCCCATACTAGGGTTCACCGAAGTATGGGAGCGATCGCTCCCAAATATGCGAGGAGGCACCGGTGACGACCCCGGAGCAGTCCGCCGCCCAGGCGGCCGATCAACAGACCCCGACGAGGAACCGCTGGACGGCGGTCGCCTCGGTGGCCTTGGGAACATTCCTGCTGGTCACCGCCGAACAGCTGCCGATCGGCCTGTTGACCGGTGTGGGGTCGGCACTGTCGGTCTCCGAAGGGACGGCCGGGCTGATGGTCACGGTGCCCAGTCTGGTCGCCGCGGTCTCGGCACCGCTGGTCCCGGTACTCGTCGGCGCGATGGACCGGCGGCTCCTGCTGCTCGGCCTGATGGGGCTGATGACCCTTGCCAACGCGGCCTCGGCCCTGGCCCCGGACTTCACCGTCCTGGTGGCCTCCCGGGTACTGGTCGGAGTGGCGATCGGAGGCTTCTGGGCCGTCGCCGGCGGCCTGGCCGTCCGGCTCGTGACCACCGCGAACGTGCCACGGGCCACCGCGGTCATCTTCGGAGGCGTCGCCGCCGCGAACGTGTTCGGCGTTCCGATCGGCACGCTGCTGGGCGAGTTCACCGGTTGGCGGATCGCCTTCGCGACGCTGGGCGGCCTGGCGCTCGTCGTCCTGCTCGCGTTGCTGACCGTGCTGCCGCCGTTGACCGCCGCCCGGCCCGTCCGCCCGCGCCTCCTGGCCGAACAGTTCCGCAACCCGGGTGTGCGCGTCGGCATCCTCGCCACGTTCCTCATGGTGACCGGCCACTTCTCGGCCTACACCTTCGTGAGCCCGGCACTCCAGAGCCTGTCCGGGATCGATGAGCGGCTCGTCGGCCCGGTGCTGTTCGCGTTCGGCCTGGCGGGCATGGTCGGCAACTTCGTCGCCGGGGCGGCGTTGGCGCGCAACACTCACCGGACCGTGCTGGTCATCACCGCGGCCCTGACGGCCGCGATGCTGCTCTACCTACTGCTGGGCCGGGGGCCGGGCAGCGGGGCCGCACTGCTGATCGCCTGGGGACTGGCGTTCGGCGGCGTGTCGGTCGGCCTGCAGACGTGGATGATCAAGGCCGCGCCGAAGGCCGTGGAAGCGGCCTCCGCCCTGTGGGTGTCGGTGTTCAACCTGTCCATCGGCCTGGGCGCGCTGGTCGGCGGCGTCGTCGTCGACTCGTTCGCCCTCCAGGGCGTTCTGTGGCTGGGCGCCGCCTGTGTCCTCGTTGCCGCGCTGGTGGTCTGGAGCGCCCGCACCGACGGGAACCTGCGATGACCAAAATCCCTGTTCCGCGCGTGCGAGGCCGGCCGGGCCGTCGCCCCGGGTGGAGACGGCCGTAGGCCGTGCGCCGCACGGCTCGACCGGGCGAGGTCCGCGAGGTCCGCGCCGGGCCCGATCAGCGCGATGCCCCCGACCGGGGGTTCCGACGCCCGCCCGTACGGCCCGGAGCGCTCCTCCAGGAGGGCCGGACGGCTCCTCCGGGGAGGGGCGGGCCGACTCCCCCGGCGGGCGGCCTTCCGGAGGCCGACCCGCCCGGGGTGGGGTGGCCGGGGCGTCCGGAAACGGGCCGGTACGCTGGCCGGGCGGGTGGCCGCGGACTTCAGGGCGGTGGATCTCCCACCCGGGCCCCTCCTGCGGCGTGCATCCGCGATCACGCAGACCAGTGAGGTGGACGGCCATGGACAAGCCGAGTGGGAACGACTCGTTCTCGTTGCTGTACAGGACGGGGTTCCGTATCAACTACGCGCTCCTGCACATCATGGGTCCGGCCGCGCTGACGCCCGAGGCCGACCCGCGGCGGCGGGCCAAGAAGGAGTACGACCGCCGGCGCGAACTCCACCTGGCGTGGAAGGCGCAGCAGCGGTCGGCGTAGCACGGCCGCGCGGGCGCGGGCCCGCGCGGTCCCGTCGGGGCCGCGTCGCCGGCGGCCCCGGCGGGGCCGGGGCCGCCGGGCGGGCGGTCACAGCAGGTAGAGGTAGGCGGTCAGGCACAGGCCCGCGACGGCGATCGCCCAGGTGTAGGGCAGGGTGGACAGCATCGAGCGCTCCGGGCGCACCCCCGCGTACTGGGAGCTCCACACGGTCTGCGTGCTGGTCGGGTCGGAGACGCCCAGGACCTGGCCGTAGGAGGCCATCAGCCCCACCACCGCCGGGGCGGGGTAGATGCCCCCGGCCACCAGCACCCCGGCCACACCGGCGCCGAGGCCGAAGATGTTCATCGGCCCCCGGTACAGGGCCAGCGGCACCAGCAGGGCGAACACCAGCACGAACAGGGCGACGTGGCCCGGGCTGACGGCGACCACGACCGGGCTCAGGGCCGCGACCGCGCCGGGCAGGTTCACCGCGGCCAGCAGCATGCCGATGGCGATGAACAGCACGATGGGCGGCGCCGCCACGTCGAACGCCCGGTAGAGCGTGCGCAGGGCCGTGGTCGTCATCTCCCGCCAGGGCACGGCGGTGGCCAGGGCGAACACCACACCGGCCAGCAGCGCCGGGACGATGGGGATCTCCAGGCCCAGGGCCAGGACGATGGGCACCAGCGGGGTGAGCAGGGCGTACCAGGGCGCGTCCCCGCGGCGCTGCCGCCGCCGGGCGGCCCGCTCGCGCCGGGAGCCCGTCCCGGCGCCCCCGCCGACCCGCACCGCCCAGGTGTGCCGCACGCCCTTGCGGCGCATCTCCACGAGGATGTAGGCCAGCCCGCCGAGCAGGGCGATCGGGAACATGCGCAGCTGGAAGTGCTGGACGGTGGCCACCGGCACCCCGATGGCGTCGGACAGGAACTGCCAGTTGATGAGCTCCAGGGGCAGGCCGGCGGCGATGCCGACCAGCACCGTGCCCGCCGCGACCGTGGGTGTGACCCCCACGGCGATCATCGCCGGGATGCCCACCACCCCGGCGAGCATCGCCGCCGGAGCCGAGCCGGTGATGCTGCCGCACAGGATCGCGACCAGGAAGATGCCGACCGCCACCAGGGAGGGGCGCTCCCCGCCGAACTCCACGATCTTGCGGACGAGCGTGGAGGCGATGCCGGTCTCGGACAGGAGGGTGCCCAGCCAGCTGCCCAGCAGGATGGCCACCATGGTCGCGGCCAGGCGCGGCGCGCCCTCCTGGAGGACGGTGCCGACCACGCTCTCCTCCTCGCCGGTGAGCGGTGCTCCGGCGATGAGGGCGATGGCGACGGCGAGCAGGACGAGGGCGAAGGCGGTGGGCAGGCGGCGCGTCAGCATCAGGCCGACGCCCACCGCCATGGCGAGAAGGATTCCCAGGGCGGTCACGGGCGGTCTCCGAGGGGTGTGCCGGGGTCCGGTCCGCCGGGAGCGGTCCCCTGGTGTTCGAGGGTCGCGGCGATGGCCGCGGTGAGGGCGAGCGGGCTGCGGCGCAGGCCGCAGCGGGCGTGGGCGTAGGCGTGGGCGGCGATCTCGTCGGCCCCGGCGACGTGGCCGCGCAGGCGCAGGGGCCCCAGGCGCAGCAGGTCGTGGCCGAGCCGGTCGCGCAGGGCCCGGCCGCGGGCGCCGTGCAGCATCCGGTGGGCCTCCTCGTGGGCCAGCGCGGCCCGGCGCACCGCGGAGGGCGGGAAGTCCCGGCCCCAGCCCGCGGCGCGGGCCACCCGGTGGGCGTGGCGCAGGGCGTCGGTGTAGACGACGATGCGGTCGCCGGAGGGGCGGTGCAGGTACTCGGCCAGCAGGACCTCGCCCGGGGCCAGGCCGCCGACGGCCTCCTCGACGACCTCGGTCCGGGCGGTGTCCGCGGCCGGGGCCCGTTCGGCCGAGGCGGCCAGTTCGCGGCCGAAGGCGAGGGCGCGGGCGGCCCACTCCCGCAGCCGTTCCGGGTCGCGGTCCTCGTGCAGCGGGATCAGGGACAGCAGGCCGGCGGCGAGGTCGACCTCGTCGGCGGCGCCGATGCGGGCGTACTCCGCGTACGGCGCCCCGGGGCCGGCGGGTCCGCCGGGGCCGTCCTGGTGCGCGGGGCCGTTCATCGGCGCCGCTCCATGATCGCGACGACCTCCTCGTCGGGGGCGCGCCGGGCGATCTCCGTCCCGGCCAACGCCAGCAGGTGCCCGGCGTCCATGACCCCCGACAGGTCGGCGATCTTGGGGCCGAGCAGCAGCCAGACGGCGGGCGGGACGGCCCCGCCGTCGCCGTAGGAGGTGCGCTCCTCGACCAGGTCCTTGAGGCGGCCCTCGGCCTGCCCGGCGACCAGGGTGTCCACCTCGGCGTCGCCGTTGTGCAGGCGCACCACGCCCTCGCTGTCGACGACCCGGATGTGGCGGCGTTCGCGGGACAGGCGCCCGAACGGCCCCTGGGGCCTGCGCACCAGGCCGAGCACCCGGTAGCGCCCGTTGGCGGCGTACTCGGTGAGGTCGGCGGCGTCGGCGCCGAGGCTGTCGGCCGCCGCGGCGCGGGCCTGCTCCCGGGCGACGGCGGCGGTGCGGTCCCTGGTGCGCAGCTCGGTGGCGCCGGTGGCCACGGCGGTGACGAGGTTGCGCTGCGGGTCGACGGTGACGTCGACCTCCACCCCGTCGGGGTCGGCGCCCTGGGCGACCACGGCCGCCTCGGCCTCGGCGCGCACCGACAGGACGTCGGCGTGGGTGGCGCCGGGGATGATGCGCTCGACGGACTCCCGGACCAGGGCGAGGGCGACGCCCAGCGGGCTGATCACCTCACTGTGCGCGGCGATGCGGGCGGTGAGGCCCATGCGCTCGCCCAGGTGCGGGGTGACGGTGGCGGCGCCTCCCCCGCCGCCGACCAGGGCGGCCACCGACCGGTCCAGGCCGTAGTCGCCGATCAGCGCCTCCACGACGGCCTCGACGCGTTCGGTCGCCTTGTCCAGGACGGCCCGGGCGGCCCCGGCCACGTCGGTGCCCAGGGCGCGGGCCAGGGGTTCCAGGGCGGCGCGGGCGGCCCGGGGGTCGGACCGCGCGTGGTCGCCCTCGGGCACCCGGCCCAGGGCGTTGGCCGCGCAGGTGACGGTGAGGGCGAAGCGCCGGGTGCCGTTGTCCAGGACGGCGTGGTCGGCGGTGTCGGACTCCAGCGGGGCGACGCGGACCAGCCGGGCGCCGTCGAGTTCGGCGGGGTCGGCGAAGCAGGCGTAGGGCAGCCCGGCGATGTGCGCGCTGCGCGGGCCCACGTCGGCCAGGACCGCGGCCCCGTCGCCCTCCCCGCCGCCCAGGCGGACGACGGACCCGCCGCCGATGCCGACGGTGCGCACGTCCAGGGCCGACAGGTAGGTCTCCCGTCCGCCCAGCTCGGCGTGCCTGATCTGGACGCGGCCGCGGCGGATGACGCTGATGTCGGTGGAGGTGCCGCCGGTCTCCAGGAAGACGCCCTCGCTGACCTTCTCCCCCATGAGCGCCCCCGCGACCCCGGCCGCGGGGCCGGACAGCACGGTGAGCAGGGGCCGGTTGCGCATCTCCCCCAGGGACATCACGCCGCCGTCGCAGCGCATGACCATGAGCGGTGCGGTGATCCCGGCCTTGAGGATGCTGCTCTCGACCAGGTCGGCGGTCTGGAGCATGCGCGGCATGACCCCGGCGTTGAGCGCGGCGGTGCGGGCGCGCTTGGTGAGGCCGTAGAGCCGGGTGATCTCGTGGGTGGCGGTGGCGGGCACCCCGCGGGCGGCCGCCGCCTCCAGGACCGCCCGCTCCCCCTCGGCGTCGTCGACGCTGAAGGGCTCGGCGGCGACGACCACGTCCGCGCCCGCGTCCACCACGGCGTCGACGGCGGCCCGGGCGGCCTCCGGGTCGTCGGGGCGGCGCAGGGCGGCGTAGCGGACGGGCAGCCGGTGACCGGAGTCCAGGCGCAGCCTGCCCAGCGAGCGCAGCCGCCCGACGGCCAGGCCGTCGAGGCCGGAGCCGACGCCGACGATGCCGATGGTCGCCACGTCGCCCTCCAGCAGGGCGTTGGTGGCCTGGGTGGTGCCGTGGGCGAGGAAGCCGACGTCGTCGGCGGCCACGCCGACCTCCGCCAGCAGGCGCTCCAGGGCGGTCATGATGCCGTGCGCGACCCCGTCCTCGTGGTCGTGGCTGGTGGGCACCTTGACCTGGCCCAGGAGTTCGAAGGTCGTGGCGCTGACCGCCACCGCGTCGGTGAAGGTGCCGCCGACGTCGATGCCGACGCGCACGGGGTCGCGTGCCGGCCGTGTGCCCGGGTCGCTCATGGTGGTCCCCTTTCGTGGGTGGGGAGGGTGCGGGGGGATGGAGGGATGGGTCAGTAGCCGCGGACGTCGGGCCAGTGGCGCTCGACGCCGGTGCGGTCCAGCAGGGCGGTGAACCGCTCCAGGAGCTCGTCCTTGGCGTGCACGGCGTGCGGGGTGGTGTCGTGGTCCAGGGCGAAGGCGGCCAGCCGCCCGGCGGCCTCGCCGATGTTCCACTCGACGGGATGCAGGCGGAAGCAGCCGTTGGTGATGTGCGTGGTGCCGATGTTCTTGGCGGCGGGCAGCAGGTTGGTCTCCTGCCGCGGCAGCAGCGCCCCCAGCGGGATCTCGAAGGGCACGCTGGCGATGTCGATGTAGTTGTCGCCGCCGGTGGAGGGGTGCAGGTCGATCCGGTAGCTGCCGACGCCCACCGAGTCGTGCCGGCGCAGGATGCCGTGCGGGCCGCGGATGTCCAGGGACACGTCGTGCTCGGTGACGGTGGTGACCGCCCGGATGCGCCGCGACTCGCGCACGTAGGCGGCCTTGGCCAGGCCGAGCTCGGCGCCGGTGACGTCGGGGCGGGGCCGCAGCCCCGGGAACCCGGTGCCGCCGTCCGGCCGCGGGGCCTCGGTCTGGAGCCAGTACAGGACCGACAGGGACAGCTGGCGGGCCTCCTCGTGGGCCCGGCGGACGGTGGCGGCGTCCACCAGGCCCTCGATCTCCAGGGCCGGGGTGAGCCAGTAGTCGTTGAGCGGCCAGTTGGCGAGGGTGATGTCGGAGTCGAAGGCTCCGGGCCGGTGCAGCCGGCGGGCCAGGATGCGGCGGAACCCCCATAGCTCCTTGTCCCCGGCGTCGGCGCTCTGGTCGGCGTCGACCGCCAGGGGGTCGGTGTCGGGGTTGGGCGCGAAGGTGCGCGCGACGGGCTCCAGGGTGCGCGGGTCCGGGGCCTGGAAGCCCAGCAGCGGGCCGGGCCAGAAGTCCGGGCGGTAGGACCGCCAGAAGCCGTACATCGCCGGCCGGTCGATGGTGTGGTCCTCGCCCTCGTGGTGCGAGACCGCGAAGCAGTAGGTGATGCCCTGGAGGTTGGTCGGGTCGGCGGTCTGCGGGGCGTGCGGCTCGCCGTGCTCGGAGCGGGCCTCGGCCCCGGTGACGTGGTCGATGCCGGCCAGCGGCAGCAGGTCGCCGTCCTCGGTGGCGTCCAGCACGTAGTCGGCGTGGACGGTGTGCTCGCCGCCCTCGGCGTCGCGCAGGGTCACGGCCAGCACGCGGCCGCCGTCGGTGAGCGCGGCGACCGGGCGGTGCCGCTCCAGGACGGTGATCCGCCCGGCCGAGCGGTGCGGGGCGATCATCTCCTCCAGGACCGCCAGGGCGACGCGCGGCTCGTGGCAGAGCTTGCTGACACGGCCCGCCCCCGGGTTGAGGGTGCGCGCGGCGGCGGCCTCGGCGCGCAGCGGGTAGACGCGGCGGTAGTGGTCGCGGATGCCCTCGCGCAGGCGGCGGTAGGAGGCGGTGGCGCCGAACTTCTCGATCCAGGGGTTCTCGTCCGGGGGGACGGCCTGGGAGGTGAGCTGCCCGCCGATCCAGTCGGTCGGCTCGGTCAGGACGACCCTGCGGCCGGAGTCGGCGGCCGCCAGGGCGGCGGCGACACCGCCCAGTCCGGCGCCGACGACGAGGATCTCGGTTCTGCTCTCGGTCATGGGGTGGTCGGGCGCGGTGCCCCGGGTGGCGGGGCGGCGCCCTTCTCCTTTCCGTTCGTCGCACGCGGCGGTGGCGCCGGTGCGGCACGTGTGGCGGGGGATCGGTCCATGGGGCGAGGGGGTCACCGCGGGCGCGGGGCGGCGATGGTGCCGCCCCCGACCGGTTCGCAGGGCAGCAGCCTCCGGGTCCGCAGCCCCTCCTCGCCGGCGATCAGGCGCAGCAGCAGGCGGACCGCGTCGCGGCCCATCTCGCGCATCGGCACGTCGAACCCGCTGAACACCGCGCCTCCCCCGGGTGCCCGGCCGCGGGCGCCGACCGGCGCCCCGAGCACGGCAAGGGAGAGGTCCCGCGGGCAGCGCAGCCCGGCGCGCTCGATGGCGGCGCCCAGCCCGGACAGGGCGGCGCCGGTGTCGGTCTGCTCGACGACGACCGCGGTGACGCCGTCGGCGAGCCAGGCGGCCAGCAGGGCGTCGAGGTCGGTGCCGTCGGTGCGCACCACCAGGCCTGCGGTGCCGGCCCCGGCGGCGCGGGCGCCGCGCAGCACGCCCTCCTCGCGGTCGGTGGAGGCCGGGGCCTGGTCGTGTTCGCGCAGGTAGCGGATGTTCCGGTGCCCGGCGGCGGCGAGCCGCTCCAGCACGGCGGCCGAGGCCGAGACGTAGTCGGCGCCCACGTAGGGGACGTCGGGTTCGTCGCGGCGGCCGATGTAGACGAAGGGGAAGCCGTCCTCGACCAGGTGCCGGATCGGCTCGTCGGGCACGTGGCGGCCGAAGAACAGGCAGCCGTCGGCGACCCGCACCCGCCGCACCGCGGCGGGGTCGTCGGCCCCGGTCCCGGCCCGGGAGGAGCCGGTGAACAGGATGAGGTCCTGGCCCTGGGCGGCGGCCTCCTCCTCCACCCCGACCAGGACCGGGTAGTAGGAGTGCGCCACGTCGGTGGGGAAGGTGGTGCTGAAGGTGTAGAGGCCGAGCATGGCGTTGGCGGCCGAGGCCAGGCGGGTGGCGACGGGGTCGGGCACGTACCCGAGCCGCTCGGCGGCGTCCAGGACCCGCTGGCGCGTTTCCCGGGCCAGGGACATGCCCACGGTGGTGCCGCGCAGGACGAGGGAGACCGTGGTCTGGGAGACGCCGGCCGCCCGCGCGATGTCGGACTGGCGCGGCCTGCGCCGTCCCCTGGCAGCGGGCTGTCGAGTGTTCTCCACCGGCTTCTCCTCCGATACGGCGTCCTAATGCGCATTAGTCCATGACTGTGAGCCGCGTCTCAGGGTTTCGTCAAGGGGTCCGCGGAGATTTCCGGCCGGTATCCGCAGAGTTTCGTTAATACGTATTAGAACCTTGACCAGCGCATCGCGCCTGGTCGAGACTCGGTGGCCATCGGTGCACCCCCGCCCCCTCCCGAAGGAACCCGAGATGTCCGAACCGAACCCCCGGGGAATCGACCGCCGGACCGCCCTGCTGGGCGCCGGAACCCTGGCCGCCGGCGCCCTGATCGCCGGCGGCGCGGCCGTCCCGGCGGCCGCCGCCCCCGCCGCTCCCCCGGCGCCCTCCACAGCGAAAGCGCTGCCCGCCTACCGGTTCGTGCGCGAGGCGCTCGACACCGCGAACCTGGCCTACAACCCGACCGGGGAGCTGATCTTCCCCTGCCTGCGGGGGACGGTCGGCCGCCTGTCCGACGCCCCCGGCCGCTACCTGCTCTACTACGCCCCGCACGACGCCCCGGGCGGGATCTGCCTGGCCTACGCCGACAGCCCCGAGGGCCCGTTCACCGAGCACCCGGGCAACCCGATCGTGTCCCGGGACTGGTCGCCGCACTACTCGGTGAGCCACGTGTCCTCGCCGCACGTCATGTGGAACACCCGGCACCGGGAGATGTGGCTGTACTTCCACGGCGAGAACACCACCACCCGGCTGGCCCGCTCCCGCAACGGGATCGACTTCACCTACCACGGCGTGGTGCTGAACACCGCGATGGTGCCGGGCACCACCGAGGCCTCCTACGCCCGGGTGTTCGAGCACCGGCTGGCGGACCGGGGCGCGGACTACGTCATGGTGTTCATGCGCAACGGGACGAACAATCACCGCGACATCGGGTGGGGGTGGTCGGCGGACGGGATCACCTTCGACTTCGCCCGCGAGCCGCTGGTCCGGCACTCCGACGTGGGGGTGGCGAACCTGTCCGGCCCCCACCTGGTGGTCCGGGGCGGGCGCACGCTGGTCGTCTACCACACGAGCGCCGGGGACATCCGGGCGACCGAGGTGGGCGCGGACTTCTCCCGGCGCGACCACCTGGGGGTGGTCCACACGCCGATGGCCGGTCCCCCGGACTCGGGGAGGTCGGCGGCGCCGTCCTTCGGCTCCGACCGGGGCGTGCAGTACATGTTCTACGAGGCGGGGCACCGCCTGGGCGCGACCATCGCCATCGCCCGCGCCGACTGACGCCGCGCCTCCCGCGGCGCCGCCCCCGTCCCGTACCCGGGGCGGGGGCGGCCCCGGACAGGGGGAAGGCCCCGGGGGATCCCGGGGCCTTCGCGGCGGGTGCGGGGCTCAGGCCCCGTCGCCGACCTTCTCGCGCTCGGCCGGGGCAGCGGCCGCGCGGCGGGCGAACAGCATCCGCGCCACCGGCAGGAGGACGACCACGAGCAGCAGCGCCAGCAGCGTTCCCGAGATGGGGCGCGTGGCGAAGCCCAGGACGTCGCCGTCGAACAGCAGCAGGGACCTGCGCAGCGAGCTCTCCAGCAGCGACCCCAGCACGAACGCCAGGACCAGGGGCCCGGGCTCGAACCCGAACTTCTTCATGAGGTAGCCCAGCACCCCGAAGACGACCACCAGGACGATGTCGAAGACGCTGTTGCGCACCGTGTACACGCCCACCAGGGTGATGAGCACCGTGATCGGGGCGAGGACCGCCGGGCGGATCCGCAGGATCCGCACGAAGAGGCCGACCAGGGGGATGCTCATGATCAGCAGCAGGATGTTGCCGATGTACATCGAGTTGATCACCCCCCAGAACAGCTCCGGCTCCTGGGAGACCAGCTGCGGCCCCGGCGGCACGCCCTGGATGAGCAGCGCCCCGAAGATGACCGCCATGGTGGCGTTGGCCGGGATCCCCAGCGTCAGCAGGGGGATGAACGACGAGGTGGCCGCCGCGTTGTTGGCGGTCTCCGGGGCGGCCACGCCCTCCACCGCGCCCCGGCCGAACCGCTCCGGGGTGCGGGACCGGCGCTTCTCCAGGGCGTAGGAGGCCATCGACGCCAGGGTGGCGCCGCCGCCCGGCAGGATGCCCAGGACGAAGCCCAGGACCGAGCCGCGGGCGATCGCCCCGGAGGACCGGCGCAGGTCGGAGCGGGAGGGCCAGGTGTTGGCGACCTTCACCGGGCCGGAGATCGCGCGGTGGCGCTGCTCCAGGTTGTGCAGGATCTCCCCGATGCCGAACAGGCCCATCGCGATCGGCACGAAGTCGAGCCCGTCGGCCAGGGCCAGGGAGTCGAACGTGAACCGCTCGGCGCCGGTGAAGGTGTCGCGGCCCACGGTCGCCAGCAGCAGGCCGAGCCCGGCGGCGACCAGCGCCTTGACCCGCCCGCCGTTGCCGACGGTGGCCACCAGCAGGATGCCCAGCAGGGCCAGCACCGTGTACTCCGGCGGGCCGAAGTCCAGCGCGAAGCCCGCGACCAGGGGGGCCACCACGGACAGGGCGACGATCGAGACCGTGCCGCCCGCGAAGGACCCGATGGCGGCGATCCCCAGCGCGGTCCCGGCGCGGCCCTGCTTGGCCAGCATGTGGCCGTCGAACACCGTCACCACCGACGAGGCCTCGCCGGGCAGGCGGAGCAGGACCGAGGTGATGGTGCCGCCGTACTGGGCGCCGTAGAAGATGCCCGCGAGCATGATGATCGCGGTCACGGGCTCGATGCCGAAGGTCAGGGGCAGCAGGATCGCGATGGTGGCCGCGGGGCCCAGTCCGGGCAGCACCCCGACCAGCATGCCGATCAGGACGCCGATCAGGCAGTAGAGCAGGTTGGTCGGTTCGAGGACGACGCCGAACCCGTTGATCATGGGGGCCAGGGAATCCATCGGCACTTCCTAGAAGAGGTGGGGGATCGGCACGGACAGCAGGCCCACGAAGACCGCGTAGAAGGCCGCGACGATGAGGACCGAGGCCACGGCGGACAGCCGCCAGGACTCGCCGCCGAGGAAGCGCAGCCACACGAACGCCAGCAGCGCCGAGGGGATCTCGAAGCCGATCGTGCCGATCAGGGCGATGAAGCCGGCCATCGTGCCGACCCCGGCGAGGATCTTCCACGAGGCGGCGGAGAAGGCCTCGGTGTCCGCGGTGCGGCGGGCCGTCCCCAGCAGGACGCACCCCAGCACGGTGATCGCGGCGCAGACGACCAGGGGCCAGGTGCCGGCCTCGGGCTCGGCCGGGGTGCCGACGCCCAGGAACCAGGAGGCGAGGCACCCGGCCGCGCCGAAGGCGGTGACCACGAGGGCGACCGCGACGTTGGCCGCCGGGCCCAACGGCTCCGGGGCGTCCTCGGGCCCGGCGTCCGCGTCCTGTACTTCCGCGTCCTGTACTTCCGCGTCCTGCGCTTCCACGCTCTCCGTTTCCGCCTCCGGCGCTCCGGGGTCCTTCGTGCCCATGGCGGGCTCGGAGGGCGCGGCGGCGGTGTCCGGAGCCTGCGGGGCGGCGTCCGGGGCGGGCGCCCCGCCGGAGGCCGGTCCGGCCTCCGGCACCACGGGCTTTCCGGGTCCGGCCCCCATCAGCCCTCTCCGCGCATGTCGATCCCGTACTCCTCGACCATGGCCCGGTAGGACTCCCGGGAGGCGTTCCACTCCTCCACCACCTGGGCGGGCTCGGTCTCGTGCGGGGTGAAGAAGTTGTCCTCGTTGAAGGTCCGGTACGCCTCGCCGGCGAAGACCTCGTCGAACGCCGAGCGCAGCGTCTCGACGACCTCCTGCGGGGTGCCGCCGGGGGCGACCACGGCCCGGTACTGGGAGACCAGCACGTCGTAGCCCTCCTCCGCGGCGGCGGGCACGTCGGGCAGGTACTGGTTGCGCTCGTCGGCGAAGGTGGCCAGCGGGGTCAGCTCGCCCGCCTCGATCTGCGGCATGGCCTCGCCGATCTGCACCACGCCCACGTCCACCTGCGAGCCCAGGACGGCGACCAGGGTGGGCGAGCCGCCGTCGAAGGGAACGGGGGTGCCCTCCACGCCCGCCTGCGCGAAGAGCAGCTCCTGCGCGAGTTGGCTGCCGGTGCCGACGCCGGTCGTGCCGTACTTGATGCCGTCGCCGTCGTCGACCAGGTCCTGGAGGGTGTCGAAGTCCGAGGAGGCGGCGGTGACGAGCACGTAGTCGTCCCGCGAGATGCCGGTGACCACCTCGAAGTCGGCCAGGTCGACGGCCTCGTCCTCGGCCACGGCCAGCGGGGTGATGGCGACCAGGGAGGCGTTGATGACCATGAGGTTCTGGCCGTCGGGCTCCTGGGCGGCGAGCTCGCCCGCGGCCAGGGCGCCGTTGGCGCCGGGGGTGTTGACGACGGGCATCGCGACGCCCAGCGGCTCCTGGGCGCCCTCGGCCAGGGCGCGGGCGATGAGGTCGGTGCTGCCTCCGGGGTCCTGGCCGACGAGGAGGTCGATCGGACCCCGGGGGTAGTCGCCGCCACCGCCGCCCCCGCCCGACAGGTTCCCGCCGCAGGCCGAGGCGGTCAGCGAGAGGCCGAGGGCCGCGGCGGCGGCCGCCGTGCGGCGCGCGTAACGCCCGCGCGGTGTGTGGGTCATGTTTCCTCCTGCTTGCGATGCCGTACCGGGGGGCCGGCGCATCTGTGAACGGGGTCACGCGTTCGGGTGAGTGGCAGCATAGAAAGCCTCGATCATGCATGTCCAAGTCGAATGCGGCATAAGCTGATACCTTCAGGGCATCATGTTCTCTTTCGAGCAACTGCGGGGTTTCGTCGCGGTCGCGGAGGAACTGCACTTCGGCCGGGCCGCCGAGCGCCTGTCGATGACCCAGCCCCCGCTGAGCCGCCAGATCCAGAAGCTGGAGCGCGAGGTCGGGGTCCTGCTCCTGGAGCGCGACCGCCGCCACGTGGTCCTCACCGCCGCCGGGGAGGCCTTCCTGGCCGAGGCCCGGCGCCTGCTCGCCCTGGCCGAGCGCGCCCCCGACCTGGCGCGGCGGATCTCGGCCGGGTCCAGCGGCACCCTGCACATCGGGTTCACCGCGGCCTCCTCCTACGGGGTCCTGGGCCGCCTGCTCAACACCGTGGAGGAGCAGCTCCCCGAGATCGACATCGAGCTGTCGGAGATGGTCACCCGCGAGCAGGTCGCGGCGCTCTCCTCCGGGGAGCTCGACCTGGGCCTGGGCCGCCCGCCGTTCGACTCGGAGCTCTTCGGATCCCGGGTCCAGCACCGCGAGCAGCTGCTCGTGGCCGTGCCGCGGGACCACCCGCTGGCGGCGCGGCCGGGGCCGCTGCGGCCCGACGACCTCATCGACGTGCCGCTGATCATGCACTCCCCCATCAAGGCGCGGTACTTCTACGACCTGGTGGTGAGCCTGCTGCCCATCTCCCACCAGAACGTCGTCCACACGGTCAGCCAGGTGCTGACGATGGTGTGGCTGGTCGCGGCGGGCCGGGGCATCGCCTTCGTGCCGGCCTCGGCCACCGGCCTGGGCGTGGAGGGCGTGGTCTACCAGGCGCTGGAGGGGCTGCCCGAGGACCCGGTGGAGCTGCACCTGATCTGGCCGCGGGCCACGCGCAACCCCGTCGTCCGGCGCGTCCTGGAGATCGGCCCCGGCTGAGGGCGCCCGCCTCCCCCGTCGGCGGGACCCGGCCCGGAACACGAGGACCTTGATGCCCCCCCGGTATCAGTTGATGCAAAACCAGTCTTGGACAGCATCGAAACTCACTCCGTACGGTAACGGCAACACACCCGCGGGCACCGGCCCACCGGGCCGCCCCCACCTACGCGAGGACGACGCGTGAACCCGATGCACCCCGATGACCTGGCACGGAGGCTCTCCCTGGGCCTCCTGTCCTTCCCCGTGACCCACTTCGACGCCGACCTCGCCTTCGACGAGGACCGTTACCGGGAGCACCTGTCCTGGCAGGCCGAGCACGACGTGGCGGGCCTGTTCGCCGCGGGCGGCACCGGCGAGGGCTTCTCCCTCACCCCCGAGGAGATCGACCGCGTGGTGCGCGCCGCGGTCGGCGAGGTCGGCGGGCGCGTGCCCGTGCTCGCCCCGGCGACCGGCGGCACCGCCGCGGCCGCCGCCCAGGCCCGCGCCGCCCAGGAGGCGGGCGCGGACGGCGTCCTGCTGCTGCCGCCCTACCTCACCGAGGCCGGGCAGGAGGGCCTGATCGAGCACGTGAGCGCCGTGTGCCGGGCCACCGACCTGGGCGTGATCGTCTACAGCCGGGCCAACGCCGTGTACACCCACCACACGGTGGCCGCCCTCGCCGAGCGCAACCCCAACCTCATCGGCCTCAAGGACGGCGTCGGGGACATCGAGGCGATGACGCGCACCTACGCCACCGTCGGGGACCGCCTCATCTACATCGGCGGCCTGCCGACCGCCGAGACCTTCGCCCTGCCCCTGACGGAGCTGGGCGTGACCACCTACTCTTCGGCGATGTACAACTTCGTCCCCGGGTTCGCCCTGGAGTTCTTCGCCGCGGTCCGCTCCCGGGACCGGGCGGAGGTCTACCGCAGGCTCAACGAGTTCGTGCTGCCGTACCTGGAGATCCGCGACCGGGGCCGCGGCTACGCCGTCTCCATCGTCAAGGCCGGGCTGGACGCCGTCGGCCGCCACGGCGGGCCGGTCCGCCCGCCGCTGACCGCCCTCGCCGAGGACGAGTGCGCGGAACTCGCCGCCCTGATCCGAAAGGTCTCCTGAATGTCCGAGCACACCGCCTCCGCGACCGCGGCCCTGGACGGCCGCCCCCTCGTGGCGGGGCGGCCCGTGGAGGGGGCCGCCGGCTCCCTGCTCGCGGTCGACCCCGCCACCGGCGAGGAGTTCGGCCCGCCCATCGGGCTGGTGGACGCGGCCCAGATCGAGGAGGCCACCCGGGCCGCGGAGGAGGCGTTCGACGCCTTCCGCTCCCAGACCCCGGCCGAGCGCGCCGCCTTCCTGCGCCGCGCCGCCGACAACATCGACGGGCTGGGCGAGGAGCTGGTGGACCGGGCGGTGCGCGAGACGGGCCTGCCCCGCGCCCGCATCGAGGGCGAGCGCGCCCGCACCACCGGCCAGCTGCGCATGTTCGCCGGCATCGTCGAGCGGGGCGACGCCCTCCAGGCCCGGATCGACCCCGCGCTGCCCGACCGCGCCCCGCTGCCCCGCCCCGACCTGCGCCTCGTGCACATCCCGGTCGGGCCGGTCGCCGTCTTCGGCGCGAGCAACTTCCCGCTGGCCTTCTCCACGGCGGGCGGCGACACCGCGTCGGCGCTGGCCGCGGGCTGCCCCGTGGTGGTCAAGGGGCACAACGCCCACCCCGGCACCGCGCTGCTGGTCGGACGCGCCGTGGCGGACGCCGTCGCCGCCTCCGGGCTGCCGCCGGGCGTGTTCTCCGTGTTGTTCGGCGCGGGGAACGACATCGGCCGGGCCCTGGTGACCGACCCCCGGATCAGGGCCGTGGCCTTCACCGGCTCGCGGGCCGGGGGCCGGGCCCTGATGGACCTCGCCGCCGCCCGGCCCGAGCCCGTCCCCGTGTTCGCCGAGATGTCCTCGGTCAACCCGGTCGTGATCCTCCCCGGCGCCCGCGCCGGCGAGGGCGCGACCGCGCTTGCCGACGCCTACGTCGCCTCCCTCACCCTGGGCTCGGGGCAGTTCTGCACCAACCCCGGGGTGGTGTTCGTCCCCGAGGGCCCGGACGGCGACCGGTTCGTCGACCGCGCCGCGCGGCTCGTGTCCGAGGCGGCCGGGAACACCATGCTCACCGCCGGCATCGCCGCCGCCTTCGACCGGGGCGTGCGGGCGCTGGAGGACCACCCCGACACCGAGGCCGCCGCCCGGGGCGAGGCCGGACCCGGCCCCAACGCCCCGGCCCCCGCGCTGTTCACCGTGGACGGGGATGCCTTCGCCGCCGACCCCCGCCTCCAGGAGGAGGTGTTCGGCGCCGCGGGCCTGCTGGTCCGCCACTCCTCGGCGCAGGCGCTGGCCGGGACCCTGGAGCGGATGGAGGGCCAACTCACCGCCACCCTGCACGCCGACGCCGGGGACCCCGGCGACCTGGCCGCGGCGCACGCGCTGCTGCCGGTCCTGGAGCGGCGCGCCGGGCGGCTGCTGTTCGGCGGCTGGCCGACCGGGGTCGAGGTCGCGCACGCCATGGTGCACGGCGGCCCCTACCCCGCCACCTCCGACTCCCGCGGCACCTCCGTGGGCGGCCTCGCCCTGAACCGCTTCCTGCGGCCGGTCTCCTACCAGGGGATGCCCGACGCCCTGCTGCCGCCCGCGCTGCGGGAGGGCGACCCCTGGCGGCTGGACCGGCGGATCGACGGCACGCTGGTGCCGGGAGGACAGGCCTGATGAGCACACCCGTCATCACCTCCGTCGAGGTCGTCCCCGTCGCCGGGCACGACAGCATGCTGCTCAACCTCAGCGGCGCGCACGGCCCCTTCTTCACCCGCAACATCGCGATCCTCACCGACAGCGAGGGGCGCACCGGGCTGGGCGAGGTGCCGGGCGGAGAGGCGATCCGGTCCACGATCGCCGACGCCGCCGACCTCGTCGTCGGCCGCCCCGTGGCCGAGCTCAACCCGCTCCTGCGACGGGTGCAGGACGCCTTCGCCGACCGGGACCGGGGCGGTCGGGGGCGGCAGACCTTCGACCTGCGCACCACCGTGCACGCGGTCACCGCCCTGGAGTCGGCCCTGCTCGACCTGCTGGGGCAGCACCTGGGCGTGCCCGTGTGCGACCTGCTCGGCGAGGGCCGCAGGCGCGACCGGGTGCCCATGCTGGGCTACCTGTTCTACATCGGGGCCCGGGCCCTGACACCGCTCCCCTACCTCGCCGAGAAGGAGCCCGCCGACGACTGGGAGCGGCTGCGGCGCGAACCCGCGCTCACGCCGGAGGCCGTGGTGGCGCTGGCCGAGGCCGCCGCGGACCGGTACGGGTTCCGCGACTTCAAGCTCAAGGGCGGGGTGTTCTCCGGGGAGGAGGAGGTGGCCGCCGTCCGGGCACTGGCCGCGCGCTTCCCCGACGCCCGCATCACCCTGGACCCCAACGGCGCCTGGTCGCTGGCCGAGGCGGTCGCCCTCTGCTCGGACCTGCACGGCGTGCTCGCCTACGCCGAGGACCCGTGCGGCGCCGAGGACGGCTACTCCTCCCGCGAGGTGATGGCGGAGTTCCGGCGGGCCACCGGCCTGCCCACGGCCACCAACATGATCGCCACCGACTGGCGGCAGCTGGCGCACAGCGTCCGCACGCACGCGGTGGACATCCCGCTGGCGGACCCGCACTTCTGGACGATGCGCGGCTCGGTGCGGGTGGCCCAGCTGTGCCGGGACTTCGGGCTCACCTGGGGGTCGCACTCCAACAACCACTTCGACATCTCCCTGGCGATGTTCACCCACGTGGGCGCCGCCGCCCCCGGGCCGATCACGGCCCTGGACACGCACTGGATCTGGCAGGACGGACAGGCGCTGACCCGGCGGCCGCCGCGCATCGAGGACGGCGGGATCACCGTCCCGACCGCGCCCGGCCTGGGCGTGGAGCTGGACCGCGACGCCCTGGACGCGGCCCACCGGCTCTACCTGGAGCACGGGCTGGGCGCGCGCGACGACGCCGCAGCGATGCAGTACCTGATCCCCGGATGGGCCTTCGACCCCGACCGCCCGGCCCTGGTCCGCTGACACCGCCCCCTTCCCTTGGAGCCCTCATGAACACCCCCTCACCGTCCGCCGGGACCCCGAGCGCCGCGCCGGAGCGCGGCGGCGCGGCCGACCGGATCGCCTCGGTCTCCCTCTCCCGGGTCGACCTCCCCCTGGCCGCCCCGATCAGCGACGCCAAGGTGCTGACCGGGCGCCAGCGGCCGCTCACCTCGGTGTCGATGCTGTTCGCCGAGATCCGCACCGAGGAGGGGCTGGAGGGGATCGGCTACACCTACTCCAAGCGGGCCGGCGGGCCGGGCCAGTACGCCCACGCCCGCGAGGTGGCGCACGAGCTGGTCGGCGAGGACCCCAGCGACATCCAGCGCCTGTGGACCCGCCTGGTGTGGGCGGGGGCGTCGGTGGGCCGCAGCGGCCTGGCGGTCCAGGCGATCGCCGCCATGGACATCGCGCTGTGGGACCTCAAGGCCAAGCGGGCCGGCCTGCCCCTGGCCAAGCTGCTCGGCGCGCACCGGGACGCCGTGGACTGCTACAACACCTCCGGCGGGTTCCTGTCCTCGCCGCTGGAGGAGGTCGTGGAGAACACCCGGGCCGCCCGGGCGGCGGGCATCGGCGGGATCAAGATCAAGGTCGGGCACCCCGACAGGCGGGTCGACCTGGCCCGGGTGGCCGCGGTCCGCGAGGAGCTCGGCGACTTCCCGCTCATGGTGGACGCCAACCAGCAGTGGAACCGGAGCACGGCGGTGCGCATGGGGCGGCTGCTGGAGGAGTTCGACCTGGTCTGGATCGAGGAGCCGCTGGACGCCTACGACGCCGAGGGTCACGCGGCCCTGGCCCGCGAGCTGGCCACGCCGATCGCCACCGGCGAGATGCTCACCAGCGTGGCCGAGCACGAGGAGCTGCTGCGGGCCGGCGCGGTGGACTTCATGCAGCCGGACGCGCCGCGCGTCGGCGGGATCACCCCCTTCCTGGAGATCATGGCGCGCGGCCGGCGGGCCGGGGTGCGCATGGCCCCGCACTTCGCGATGGAGATCCACCTGCACCTGGCGGCGGCCTACGAGATCGACCCGTGGGTCGAGCACTTCGACTGGCTGGAGCCGCTCTTCGAGGAGCGGCTGGAGATCGCGGACGGGCGCATGCGCGTCCCGGACCGGCCGGGGCTGGGGTTCTCGCTCAGCGAGCGGGCGCGCGAGTGGACCGCGCAGCAGGCGTTCGTGGACGCCGACGGGGTGCGGGACGTGCGGGGCTGACCCCCGCGTCGCCCGGGCGCGGCCCCGCCTCCGGCTCCGGCCGGGCGCGGGGCCGCTCCGTGTGCCCGGCCGCCGTCCGGACCGCCGCGGGCGCCCCCGTCGTGCCTTCGCCGCTCCCGGGACGCGCGTCGCGATACTCGACCCATGCTCAGCGGAATCCTCGAACGCGTCCTGCCCGCCTCGCAACTGCGCAGCCCGGACGACCTGCTGGACGACCTCGACCTGTCCACGGGGGACAGCCGTGCCAAGAGATCGGCGTTCTGGACGATGCTCACGCTGTCCGCGCTCATCGCCGCCGGGGGCGTCCTGACCGACTCCACGGCCACGGTGATCGGCGCGATGATCATCGCGCCGCTGTCCACCCCGATCATGGGGATCGCCCTGGGCATCGTCCGCCGGAGCCGGACCGACTCGGTCCGGACGGTCGTGCTGGGGTGCCTGCTCGTGATCGGTGTCGGCGTGGTGTTCTCCCTGGTCGTGCCCGGGGGCTACGACCTGCTCCAGAACGGCCAGGTCGCCGGGCGGACCTCCCCGGGGCTGCTGGACCTCGTCGCCGCCCTGGCCACCGGGGCGGCCGGGGCGGTGGGCCTGTGCCGCCGCGACGTGGCCGCGGTCCTGCCGGGGGTGGCGATCGCGATCTCCCTGGTCCCGCCCCTGGTCGTGGTGGGCGTGTGCCTGGGGCAGGGCGCGCTGTGGCTGTCGGCGGGGGCCGCGGTGCTGTTCCTGTCCAACCTGCTCGCCCTGGTCTTCGCGGGCATGGTGGTGTTCGCGGCCTCCGGGCACGGCGTCCCCGACGGGGACGGGGCCGCCCGGTCCGGGCGCAGGCCGCGGATCGTCCTGGGCGCGCTGTTCGCGGTCGTGTTCGTCCTGCTGGCCGTCAACACCACCGCCACCATCCTGATCGCGGTGTGGACGCACCGGGTCGAGGAGGCCGCCGACCGCTGGATCGCGCGGCAGCCGGACGCGTCGGTCACCCGCGTGTACACCGCCTCCCGGACGATGCACGTCGAGGTGCGCGCCCGGGAGGTGCCGCCGGTCGGCTCCCTCCTGGCCGACCTGCGCGGCCGGGTCCCCGACCGGCTCGTGATCGTGGTGGAGACCACGCGCGGCGAGTTCGTCGAGGCCGGGCCGGTCGGACGGTGACCGGGGCCGGCGCGACGCGGCGGCCGGGGGCGTACGAACGCCCCCGGCCGCCGGGCCGCTCCGTCGGCGGGGTGCGGGTCCCGGGCGCCCGCCGGGGGCGCCGGCCCGGCCCGCCTCCCCTCAGGGGGTGACGATCGGGAAGTCGGGGCGCGCCTCGTCCAGGACGGCCGTCAGCCGCCGGAGCACGCCGGCGTCCCCCTCGTGCTCGATCCCGTCCAGGTCGCCCGTGGACAGCAGCTCGAGCAGTTCCGGCTTGGACAGGGTCAGCGTCAGGTCGGCGCCGCCGCCCTTGGGGTCGGGGTAGTGGATGAGCACCCCGTTGGACAGCAGCGCCCGGTACCGCTCGCCGCTGTCGGTCATGTGCAGGTCCAGCGACAGCTTCTCCTTCCAGGCGCGCGGCCCGTCGACGCGGATGCCCACCGAGTCGAGGATCTGGGTGACGCTGAGCGCCGACGCCATGCTCTCGGCCAGGGCGATGGCCGTGGGCGGCACCCCCTCGCGCAGCTCCTGCGCGCCGACCAGGAAGAAGTTGCGCCAGGTGGCGCACTCGGCCCCGTGGCCGAGCCGGGTCAGCACCTCGGCCAGCAGGTCTTTCGCCCCGGCGTGGTCGGGGTCGGCGAAGACGGCGTGCGAGGCCAGCTCGGCGGCGAACCTGAGGTCGTCCTCCTCGGCGAAGGAGCGGGCCCGGTCCACGAGGGCGTCGACCCCGCCCATGGCCTTGGCGTAGCGCTCCCCCTGGGCCTGGGGCGGGTGCTGCCACAGGTGGGCGGGGTTGCCGTCGAACCAGCCCATGTAGCGCTGGTAGACGGCCTTGATGTTGTGCGAGACGGAGCCGTAGTAGCCGCGGATGCTCCACGCCCGCTCCAGACCGGGCGGGAGCGGCAGCTCCTCGGCGATCTCGATGCCCGTCGACCCCTTGTTCATCATCCGGAGCGTCTGGTCGTGCAGGTAGGCGTACATGTCGCGCTGCTCGGTGAGGAACCCGCGGATGTCCTCGGTGCCCCAGGTCGGCCAGTGGTGGGAGGCGAACACGACGTCGGAGTCGTCGGCGAACAGCTCGATGGTCTCGTTGAGGTAGCGCGACCACATGCGGGCGTCGCGGACCTGGGCGCCGCGCAGGGTGAGCAGGTTGTGCAGGGTGTGGCAGGCGTTCTCGGCGGTGCACAGGGCGCGGCGCTCGGGGAGGTGGAAGTTCATCTCCGCGGGGGCCTCGGTGCCCGGGGTCATCTGGAAGACGAACCGGACCCCGTCCAGGGTCTCCTCCTGGCCGGTGCGGGTGATCTCCAGGGTCGGCGGGATCAGCCCCACCTTCCCCTGGGAGGTGCCCGGGCCCAGGCCCACCCCCACGAACCCCTCGGGGCCGTGGTCGAGCGCGAAGGCGGTGAAGTACATGCCGCGCCGGATCATGGCGGTGCCGGCGTAGACGTTCTCCGAGACCGCGTGCTCCATGAAGTGCTCCGGGGCCACGATCGGCACCCTGCCGGAGGCGACGTCGGCCTCGTCCACGACCCCGGCCACGCCGCCGAAGTGGTCCAGGTGCGGGTGGGTGTAGACGACCGCGGTGACGGGGCGGTCGCCGCGGTGCTCGCGGTACAGCTTCAGCCCCGCGGCGGCGACCTCCTCCGAGACCAGCGGGTCGATGACGACCACCCCGGTGTCGCCCTCGATGAGGGTCATGTTGGACAGGTCCATGCCGCGGATCTGGTAGACGCCCTCGACGACCTCGAACAGGCCGTTGATCGCCGTCAGCCTGCTCTGCCGCCACAGGTGCGGGTGGACGGTCGGCGGCGCGGTCTCGGCGCCGTCGAGGAGGAAGGAGAAGTCGCGCACGTCCCAGACGGTCCTGCCGTCCTCACCGGTGATGTGCTGTGGGCCGGGGGCGATGAACCCGCGGCCGGCGTTGTCGAAGTCCGCGGTGTCGTCCGGGGAGGGCTCCGCGGAGGCGGTGTGGTCGTCCCCCGCCCTGGTCCGCGGAACGCCTGCGGTCCTGCTCCCGGTCTCGGTGGCACGCGCCATGGACCCCTCCTGAAGATGCGCTGTTCGGTCCGGGGCAACCCCCGAACCGTGAAAGTTCCGGGTCGGATCTACCCGTCCCGCGCCCGGATCAGGGCCAAGGGGCGGTCAACGTCTCTTTTGCCGGGGCGGCGCGGAGGGCGGCGCCCGGGTCCGGGGGCCGCCCTCCGGCGCCTCACCGCGCCGCGGCCTCCGACGGCAGGGAGACCTCGACCCGGTCGCGGGTCCCCCAGTCGGCGATGCGCCCGCAGGTGAGCATCGCGTACAGGTACAGGGGCCTCAGGAGGACGAGCCTCCACAGCGTGGCCACCGGTGCCAGCAGGAACAGCAGGAACCTCTGGAGCACCGTCTCGTCCGAGCGCACGATGGTGAAGATCCGCAGCGTCATCAGGTAGCCGACGGCCGTCCCGATCACCAGCGCGGCCACGGCGATGTCCCCCGCCTGCGCCCGCAGCCCCGGGTGGGCCAGGATCAGCAGGGGGATCGCGTACCCCAGGAACAGGTGGAGGTACTCCAGCACCGTCACCCAGAACACGACGCCCCGCACCGGCATGTAGCGCAGCCACCACAGGTGCCGGACGGTCGTGCCGCGCATCCAGCGCAGCTGCTGGCCGAAGTAGTGCCCGGCGCGCTCGGGCACCAGGGTGAAGACCAGCGACGAGGGCTGGTGGACCGTGTCGCCTTCGAGCAGCGCGTAGAAGGTGAGCATGGAGTCGTCGTTCATCTGCATCGGACGGCCCATGAAGGTCTCGTTCTCGTAGACCCCGGCCCGGTCGCGGACCAGGTGGGCCCGGTAGAAGGCCAGCGTCCCCGAGTTGATCGTGACCCGGCGCAGGACCGACTGAGCGCTGCGCAGCCCCCGGGTGAACGGCAGGTACAGCAGGCCGGTCATCCGGGTCAGCAGGTTGGTGCTCCGGTTGAGGACGATGACGTGCCCGGCGACCGACTGCACCTTCGGGTCGGCGAAGGGCGCGAGCCCCTCCCGCACGGCGTGCCGGTCCATGACCGAGTCGCTGTCGAGCGTCACGAAGACGTCCGCGTCGTCCTGGGCGAGGACGTGCATCTGGGCGTAGCGCTTGCCCCGGTTCGGGGTGCGGTCCCAGGTCGCCTCCACCCCCGCGGCGGCCGCCCGCTCCAGGAACCGGTCCCGGATGTCGGCGTAGTCGACCGCCTCCCCGGTGTCGGGGTCGGCGGAGCCGTCGTCGACGACCCGGACCCGGTCCACCGGGCGGCTCTGCTCCAGGACCGAGCGCAGGCACATCTCCAGCACCCGGGGGTCCTCGTTGTAGACCGGGATCTGCACGGTGACGAACAGGCGGTCGAGTTCGGCCGCCTGCTCGCCGGTGGCCCGCATCGGGCGCTCGAACCAGGCCAGCGGGACCCACCACAGCAGGGCGAAGCACGCGAGCCACACCAGCCCCAGACTGGTCTCGGATCCCATCCCGTGGCGGACCGTCACCACGAGGTGCGCCGCACCCCATGCGAAGAATCCGCTCAGGGCCAGCGCCGCGAGCGCGGCGGCCATTCCGGGGCGCACGCAGCGCGCGGTCGGAAGCTCCTCGGGGCCGTGTTCCGTCGTCACTCGGTCGGACCCCGGTCCGGACGGAACGAGAACCTGATGAAGAGCGCTCCGACGAGCGTCAGCACCAGCCCGATGGCGATGAGCCACAGGTGTCCCGTGGCGAGGCCCGTGGCCGCCAGTGTGGCTCCCGACCCCGTTGCCGATCCGTAGGGCATGGCCCTCCCTTTCATGCTTTCCCGATGGAACGGCTCCCACTGTTCCATCCCCCTTTACGGGGTTTCGGTCCGGCGGTGAAAGTTTCACACCAAGAGAACCCAAGGAAAACGCAAATTCGAAGGGACGAAAAGGACAGGGCGATCCTTCGAAGAAATGCCGGATATCCGCACATGAGGAAGGAGGGTCCGGCAGGGCGTTCAGGAGAGCAGGGTCCCCAGCCCCTTGGCGGCGAAGACGCCGCCGAAGACGAACAGCACGGTCATGGTGACGGTGTCGTTGTTGGCGATCAGCCAGGTGCGCGCCCGCTCCAGGGCCCGGCGCCCGCGCTCCCCGGAAACGGCGGCCGCGATCACCGGCACGAGCAGGCCGAGGCTGCCCAATAGGGCGAAGACCAGGGCGGCCGCCGGTGTCCCACCGGCCCCCGGGCCGAACGCCGCGATCGCCACGCCGCCGCCGGCCGCCATCGCCAGGCTCTTGGGGTTGGCCCCGGCCAGCAGCGCCGCCAGCCCCACGACCCTGCCGGCGCCCATGGAGTCGATGGCGGTCAGCCAGGCGGGCGGCGCGGGGTCGGCCCCCTCGGGCCGTTTCATGTGGTCCCTCAGGTTCTTGACCGCGACCAGCAGCAACAGCAGGCCCAGCAGCAGCTGCACCCAGCCGACCCACGCCGGGGAGTCCCCGGCGGCGGTGGTGTCCCCGGCTCCGGCGATGAGCGCCACCGCGGTGGAGACGACGAAGACGACGCCCGCCCAGGTGAGGACGAAGACCAGGGCCTTGCCCCGGCCGCCCGGGGCCATGAGCAGCAGGATCACGGCCACGATCGGCAGCGGGGCGGCGATCAGCCCCAGTGCGAACGGCAGGACCTGCGCGAGTGCGTTGAGCACGGTTCCTCCGGTCAGTCGTCGGATGCGGGACGGCGTTCGGTTCCGGTCCCCGGGCCGCCGCGGATGCGGGCGCGGGCGGCCCGCACCGCCTCCTCCACCGACGGGTACAGCACCTCGGGGTGGTGCAGCAGGTCGCGGACCTGGCCCAGGTCGCGGGCGAGGAACAGGTCGGCCCCGTGTCCGGACAGCCCGTCGGCGAGCCGGTCGAGCATGCGCGCGGCGGTGGCGTCCACGAAGGGCACCGCGCGCATGTCCAAAACCACCGCCCGCACGTCCCGCGGGCGGGCCGCGTCCACGAGCCGGTCGTGCACGTACTCGGAGTTGGCGAAGTACAGGCCGCTCTCCACCCGCAGTACGGCCACCCGGTCCTCGGCGGCCGCGGCGGGGTCGCGCGCGCGGTCCACCCACCGGGGGGAGGCACCCCCGGGCCCGGTGACCCTGCCCAGTTCGGCCAGGTGGGGGCGGGATGAGCGGCGCAGCAGGAGCAGCAGCGAGATGCCCACGCCGACCAGCAGGCCCTGGAGGGTGCCCAGCAGCAGCACGCCGAGCAGGGCGGCGACGGCGCCCAGGAAGTCGGTCCGGGCGGCCAGGCCGTAGACGGCGGTCAGCGCCGGGGTGGCGAGCCGGTACAGCTCCCGCAGCGCGGCCGCGTCCACCAGTTCCAGGACGGCGGAGACCACCACGGCGGCCAGCACCGCCTCGGGCAGCTTCTCGAACAGGCCGGTGAGGAACAGCAGGGTGAGGACCGTGAGCAGTGCGGCGGTCAGCCCGGACACCTGGGAGCGGGCCCCGGCCGCGCCGTTGACGGCGGTCTTGGACAGGCTGCCGTTGACCACCATGCCCGAGCACAGCCCCGAGGCCAGGTTGGCGCCGCCCAGGCCGAGGAGTTCGCGGTCGGGGTCGATGCGGTCCCCCGACTTGGCGGCGTAGGTGCGGGCCGCCCCGAGCCCCTCGGCGAACCCCACCAGGGCGATGCCCGCCGCGCCCGCGACCAGGGCCCCGTACTGCGACAGCGCCAGGTCCGGCGGCCCCACCGGCGGGAGCCCGCCGGGCAGCGGGCCCACGATGTCCAGGCCGTGGCGGTCCAGGCCGAAGACCCAGGTGGCGCCCACGGCCAGGATCACCACCACCAGGGAGGCGGGGACCACCGGAAGGAAGCGCTTGAGCAGCAGCAGCGCGGCCAGGGCGGACAGGCCCACGGCCAGGGTGAGCGGGTCGGTGTCCCCCAGGCCCGAGAGGAACCCCCACAGCCTGCCGAAGAACTCGCCCTCGCCGCCCTCCGTCCCGGTGAGCTTGGGCAGCTGGCCGACGATGATGGTCAGCGCCAGGCCGATCACGAACCCCTTGAGGACGGGCTCGGAGATGAAGGAGGCCACGAACCCCAGGCGCAGCAGGCCCGCGACCAGCGCGATCACACCGGTGACCAGGGCCAGTGCCGCGGTGATGGCCACCGCGTCCCCGCCACCGCCGACCGCCGCGGCCACCACGGACGCGGACAGCAGGGCCGTGGAGGACATCGGCCCGACCACCAGCTGGCGGGAGGACCCCAGCAGGGCGTACAGGACCAGGGCGACGGGGGCGGCGTACAGGCCGACGATCGGCGGGACCCCGGCGATGGTGGCGTAGGCGATGGACTCCGGGACCAGGACCGCCCACACGGTGAGCCCCGCGACCACGTCGCCGCGCAGCCATGCCCGCCGGAACCCCCGGAAGCCCGGCGGAACCCAACGCCGGCGGTCCCCGGGAGCCGTCCCGGTGGAATCCATACCCTCACCCTTCGTCGTCCCGCCCCGGCCCCGTGCCGGCCCGCCGCGCGCGGGCGGCGGGGCGGTCGTGCCGGGGCTCTGCCGTCGGCGGTGGGGGGCGGGCGCACGCGCCGCGACGGGCTCGGATCCCGACGCGGCGGCAGGGTCAGGTGTCCCCGAGGGCGGGGCGCGGGCACATCCCGGTTCGGTACGGGATCGGCAAAGAACGCCCCGCCCCCGGGGAGCGCCCGCTCACCTGCGCAGCAGGGCGCGGATCGCCTCCGTGATCTCCTCCGGCGCCGACTCGGCCATGAAGTGCCCGGCGTCCAGGGTGCGGTGCTCCAGGTCGGTGGCCCACCGGCCCCACAGGCCCGCGGCGTCGTAGCCGAGCGCCGCGCCCCAGTCCTGCTGGATCACCGTGACCGGCATGTCCAGGGTCCGCCCGGCCGCGCGGTCGGTGCGGTCGTGTTCGAGGTCGATCCCGGCGGAGGCGCGGTAGTCGGCCACGATCGACGGGACGGCCTCGCGCGAGGCCCGCAGGTACTCGGCCCGGACGTCGGCGGGGATCGCCCGGTCGTCGGCCCCCCAGCCGTCGATGAAGCTCGCGAAGAAGTCGTCGGCGACCGCGGAGATCATGCGCTCCGGGAACCCGGGCGGCTGGGCCATCAGGTAGAGGTGGAAGGCCACGCGGGCGTCGGCGCCGTGCAGCACGTCCCACATGTCCAGGGTCGGCAGGACGTCCAGGGACAGCAGGTGCGTGACGGTGCCGGGGTGGTCGAGCCCGGCGCGGAAGGCGACGAGCGCGCCCCGGTCGTGCCCGGCCAGGGCGAAGCGCTCGTGCCCCAGGGCAGCGGCCAGCGCGACGACGTCGGCGGCCATGGTGCGCTTGGCGTAGGTGTCGGGGCCGGACTCGGCGGGCTTGCCGCTGGCCCCGTACCCGCGCAGGTCGGGGCAGATGACGGTGTGGTCGGCCGCCAGCGCGGGGGCGACGTGCCGCCACATCAGGTGGGTCTGCGGGAAGCCGTGCAGCAGGACGACGGCGGGGCCGGTGCCCAGGACGGCGGCGGTGATCGGGACGCCGGGGGCCACCTCGACGGTGACGGTCTCGGAGCCGGGGATGGTGCGGGACATGGATACCTCTCTCGGTGCGTGGAGCCTGACACCGACGAGCATCGCGGGCGCCGATCAGTGTCCGATCAGTACCGGTGCCGGGCACCGGTGCTAGCGTCACGACGGTGCACACCTGGGATCTGCGCGTCCTCGGCCCGGTGCGGGTCGTCGGCGCCGACGGGCGGCCGGTCGCGCTGGGCGGCCGGCGCCAGCGCGAACTGCTCTGCCTGCTGCTGACCGCCCGCGGGCGGGTGGTCGGCGTGGAGCGGCTGGTCGACGAGCTGTGGCCGGACGACCCGCCGCCGCGCGCCAAGGGCGCGGTGCGCACCTTCGTCTCCGACCTGCGGCGGGCGCTCGAGGCCGACCGGCGGCGGCCGCGGGTGCTGGTCACCGAGGGCGCGGGGTACGCGCTGCGGCCGCCGCCGGAGTGCGTCGACGTCCGCCGGGCGGAGCGGTGGGCGGAGCAGGCGGGCGGGGCGCCGCCCGAGGAGGCGGCCCGCCTTCTGGGTGACGCCCTGGCGCAGTGGCGCGGGGAGCCCTTCGAGGAGTTCGCCGACGCGGAATGGGCGCGGGCGGAGCGGGCCCGGCTGGCGGAGCTGCGCGTGCGCACGGTCGAACGGCTCGCCCGGGCGCGGCTGGACACCGGGCGGATCGACGAGGCGGTCGCCTCGCTGAGCGCCCTGGTGGGCTCCCACCCCTGGCGCGAGGAGGCCTGGCGGCTGCTGGCGCTGGGGCTGTACCGAGGCGGCCGGCGGCGCGACGCCCTGGCGGCGCTCGCCGGGGCCCGCGCGCGGCTGGTCGACGAACTCGGGCTGGACCCCGACCCCCGGCTGGCGGAGCTGGAGGTGCGCATCCTGCGCGGCGACCCGGCGCTGCGGTCGCCGGCGTCGGAGCGGGACGTGTGGTCGAACGCCGCGGCGGCGTACGCGGCCGTCCCGGCGCGCAGCCGGCTGGAGACGACGGCCGCGCTCATCTCCGACCTGGCGGTGTCGGGGGCGGTGGCGGCCGCGGCGGAGCAGCGGCTGGAGGCGATCACGGCGGCCGAGCGGTTCGGCGACCCGGAACTGACGGCGCGCGTCATCGGCCGGTTCGACGTCCCGGGGGTATGGACGCGCTCGGACGACCCGGAGGGCGCGGCGTCGGTCGTCGCCGCGGCGGAGCGGACCCTGGACCGGCTCGGCGACGGCGGGAGCCGGGCGGCGCGGGCGCGGCTGCTGGCGACCGTCGCGATGGAGAGCCGCGGCACCGCGGACCGCGGGGCGCAGGCGCGCGAGGCGGAGCGGATCGCCCGGGAGCTGGGGGACCCGCGGCTGCTGTGCACGGCGCTGGCGGGGCGGCTGATGCAGGAGTTCGGGCGCACGGGGCTGGCGGGGCGGCGCCGCGACCTGGCGGCGGAGGTCGTGGACGTGGCGGTGGACCACGACCTGGCGACATTCGAGGTCCACGGGCGGATCAGCCGGATGCAGGCGCTCAGCGCGCTGGGGCTGTTCGCCGAGGCGGACGCGGACGCGGAGCGGGTGGACGCCCTGGCCGACCGGTTCGACCGGCCGCTCGCCGGGGTCTTCACGGCCCTCTACCGCCGCATGCGCGAGGACCGCCCGCCCGCCGAGGCCGCCGCGGTCCTGGCCCGCTCCGGCATGGCCGGTCTGGCCGAGGGCACCGCGGCGCTCCTGGAGGCCGCGTCCCTCCCCGACGGCGGCGGGGCCGGCCCGGCCCCGGACCTGGACCCGGGCTCGTACGCACCCTGGGTCCTGCCCTGGCTCGCCGCCCGCGCCGGCGACCGCGACCGCGCCCGGGCCCTCCTGGACGCCGTTCCCGCTCCCCCGCACGACCTCCTCCAGGAGGCGCTGTGGCTCCTCGTACTCAAGGCCGCCCGCCTCGCCGGCCACCCGGAGGCCCTGAGCCGCGCCGCCGACGCCCTGCGCCCGGCCGCCGCCGAGCGCGCCGCCGGCAGCGCCCTCCTGGACCTCGGCCCCATCGCCCCCTGGCTCCCCGCCCCGCCCCGGTGACCCGCCCGCCCGGGGACTCTAGTCCTGGTCGGGGCCGGTTCCGGTCGGCTCGGCCTCCGGGCCGGGCTCCGGGGTCGGGGTCTCCGCCGTGGCGGGCGGGGTCGTGGCCACGCTGAGGCGGACGGCGTTGGCCCACGGGTCCTCGAAGGCGACCGTCCGGCCGTCGTCGCGGACCGGGACGCGGTAGTGCCGCATGCGCTCGGTGAGTTCGCCGACGTCGTCGGGTGACGGCACCTCGATGTCCACCCGCCCCAGGCCGAGGGTCTGCCGGCGCCGCCCGGCCCCGCGGCTGTTCCACACGTTCATCGCCATGTGGTGGTGGTAGCCGCCGGCGCTGACGAACACGGCCTGGTCCCCCAGGGACAGCGTCACGTCGAAGCCCAGCTTGGTGGAGTAGAAGTCGCGCGCCGTCTCCACGTCGCCGACGGAGAGGTGGATGTGGCCGACCCGCGCGTCCCCGATCGGCTCCCCGGCGAGCCCGCGCTCGTCGAGGTGGTCGCGCAGGAAGGCGTTCGGGTCGAGGAAGAGGGTGTTCATCTCGACCCGGCCGTGGGTCCAGCTCCACTGCGTGCGGTCGCGGTCCCAGTACAGCTCGACGCCGTTGCCCTCGGGGTCGTCGAAGTAGAACGCCTTGCTGACCAGGTGGTCGCTGGAGCCGGTGAACGACCCCGGGCGCAGGCGCGCGACGGAGTAGACCGCCGAGGCCAGGGCGGCCTCCGTGTCGAAGAGGATCGCGGTGTGGAACAGCCCCGCGTCCCGCGGTGAGGCGTGGCGCAGGCCGGGGGTGTGCACGAGGACGACGGCGGGTCGGCCGGGGCGTCCGAGGGTCACCTGCGGCCCGGCCTGCTCCAGGACTGACAGGCCGACCCCGTCGCGGTAGTAGGCGGTCATCGCGTCCAGGTCCGCGACGTTGAGGGTGACGGCGCCCATCGAGGTGCCGGCTGCGAGACGTGTCGGTGTGCTCATGCCCCCGTCAACTAACTTGAACGTTCAACCATTCCCGTCGCGGTTGCACGGCCCGCCCCCCGACCCGCTCAGTCCTCCACCCTGCTGCGGGACCGGTACAGCAGATCCTGGTAGTCGGGGTGGCGGGCGATCCAGCCCGCGAAGAAGGGGCAGGTCGCCAGCACCCGCAGGTTCGCGGCCCGCGCCTCGTCGAGGGCTGCGCGGGCCAGCGCGGACCCGACCCCCCTGCCCCCGTACTCCGGGCCGACCTCGGTGTGCACGAACGCGATGAGCTCCGGCGTACGGATGTACTCCGCGACGCCCGCGACCCCGGACTCCCCGTCGACACGGGCCTCGTAGCGCTTGGCCTCGGGCGCGTCCCTCACTTCGACCGCCATGCGGCCCCTCCCTCTGTTCGATCGACCGGCTCCCCGCGCCGCCCGATCCTGTCGGCACACCGATTCGCCGATGCGGCGAACCGGTGTCGGGCGCCCGCGCCACGGACGGCCCGGCTCCATCCGAGTGGATGACGCGTCCACTATTCAGGGTCGGTACTTGACGTGTCAACCGATCGGCCTCGGAAACCCCGGAACCCGACGTACAGGGGATTCCCGCTACCGAAAAGTTGATTCATCATCTACCATCCGGAGGGCGCGTCGATCACCGCCGTCGCACCCGCGCCGCAGGAGGGGCGGCGCGGCGCCCGCCCGCAGGACACGTACACGACCGCCCCGCCACCCCGGCGACACAGCGAAGGAAGTGACGACCATGACCGGCCCGTCGACGACGAACTGGCCCGTCCTGCGGGTCTCGGACTGGACGCCCACCCGCGACACCCTGCACATGTGGACCCAGATCGTGGGCAAGATCCGCATGGCCCACACACCGCTGGTCAACCACTGGTGGCAGGTGACCCTCTACGTCAGCCCGCGCGGGCTGACGACGTCGGCCGTCCCCCACCGCTCGGGGGCCTTCGAGATCGAGTTCGACTTCATCGGCCACCGGCTGGAGGTCCGCAGCAGCGACGGCGGCGTGCAGAGCCTTCCGCTGCGGCCGATGGCGGTCGCCGAGTTCTACGCCCGCGTCCTGGACATGCTCGACCGGCTCGGGATCGAGGCGCCGATCCGGCCGCGGCCCAACGAGGTCGACCCGGCCATCCCCTTCGCCGAGGACCACGAGCACGCCTCCTACGACGGCGAGGCGGCCGCCCTGTTCTGGCGCCAGCTGCTCCAGGCGAACCGGGTGATGGGCGAGTTCCGGTCGCACTTCGTCGGCAAGGTCAGCCCGGTGCACTTCTTCTGGGGGGCCATGGACCTCGCCTGCACCCGCTTCTCCGGGCGGTCGGCGCCGCCGCACCCGGGCGGGGCCCCCAACTGCGGGGACTGGGTCATGGTCGAGGGGTACTCGCGGGAGCTGTCCAGCTGCGGGTTCTGGCCCGGCGGCGGCGAGGAGGGCGCCTTCTACTCCTACGCCTACCCCGCACCCGAGGGCTTCGCCGACCACCCGGTCGGCCCCGAGGGCGCGTACTACAGCACCGAGTACCAACAGTTCCTGTTCCCCTACGAGGCCGCCCGCTCCGCGCCCGACCCCGACCGCGCGGTCGCGGAGTTCCTGCGCACCACCTACGAGGCCGCCGCGGACCTCGGGCGCTGGGACCGCACCGCGCTGGAGGACGACCCCCTGCGGTGGCGGGAGGAGGCGGCGCCCCGGGCGAACGGCGAGGGCTGACCGGGGCCGCCCGCCGGGCCTCGGCGGCGGGACCGCCGCGGCCTGCCGGCCCGCGCACCGGAGCGGGGCCCGGCGGGCGGGTCGGCGGGCGCCTCCCCACCGGGGGCGCACCGGCGCCGATCGGGTTCAAGTGGATGAGGTGTCAACCACTTCGTTACACTGCGCCCATGAACGCGACGCCGCGCTGGCTGGCCCCGGACGAGAAGGCGGCCTGGGACGGCTTCATCCGGATGCAGGAGACGCTGCTGGGGCGCCTGGGCAGGCTCCTCCAGGCCGACTCGGGGATGTCCGCCTCCGACTACATCGTGCTCGCCAACCTCACGGAGGCGGGCGGGCGGATGCGCTTCCTGGAACTGGCCAGGCTGGTGCACTGGGAGAAGAGCCGCATGTCCCACCAGGTCTCCCGGATGGCGAAGCGCGGGCTGGTGGCCAAGGAGGACTGCCCCGACGACGCCCGCGGCGCGTTCGTCGTCGTCACCCCGGAGGGGTACGAGGCGATCGAGGACGCCGCGCCCCAGCACGTCGAGCACGTTCGCCGCCTGTTCATCGACGCCCTGACGCCGCACCAGCTCAGCACCTTCGCCCGGCTCACCAGGCGCGTCTCGGACCACATGGCCGAGCAGCCGGACTGACCGAACACCACGGCGGGGATCCCGCCTGGAGGGGACGGGGAGGGTGTACGCCCGGCACGGGCCGTCCCGGACTCCGCGCGGCACCGTCAGGGGAGACGGGGCCGTCGGCGCGGGGCGTCCGGCCCGTCCCGTCCCCCACCGCGGTGCACCGAAGGGGACCTCACACCGCCCGGGGCGGAGGGAGCACGGAACCGTCTCCGTGCACACCGAGTCCGTGCCCGCCGACCAGAAGGAAGAGCGCGATGACCAACCAAGAGACCCGGCCGGACACGCACGTGTGCGCCGACGGCGGCCTGCCCGGGCCGCTGGCCGCACGCGAGGACGGAGTGCCGGTCGAGATCATCACCGCCCGCGACGTGCCCCTGGGCGGGCCGCGCGCGATGAACGTGCGCCGCACCCTGCCGCAGCGCCAGCGCTCGCTGATCGGGGCGTGGTGCTTCATCGACCACTACGGCCCCGACGACGTGGCGGCCACCGGCGGCATGGACGTGGCACCGCACCCGCACACGGGGCTGCAGACGGTCAGCTGGCTGTTCGAGGGGGCCATCGCCCACATCGACTCCGGCGGCCACAGCGCGGACGTCCTCCCCGGGGAGGTCAACCTGATGACGGCGGGGGCGGGCATCTGCCACTCCGAGACCTCCACCGCGGACTCCGGCCGACTCCACGGGGTCCAGCTCTGGGTCGCCCTGCCGGAGGAGGCCAGGCACAACCCGGAGCGCGGGTTCGAGCACTTCGTCCCCGAACCCGTCGGGTTCCCCGGGGGCTCCGCGCTGGTCTTCCTCGGCTCGCTGCTGGGCTCGCGGTCGCCGGTGGCCACGTACACGCCGCTGGTGGGCGCCGAGCTGCGCCTCGACCCCGGCGCGGAGCTCACCCTCTCCGTCGACCCCGGGTTCGAGCACGGGCTCCTGGTGGACACGGGCGGGAGCGTCACCCTCGAAGGGGTGCACGTCCCCAAGGACGCCCTGGGCTACACCGGCATCGGCGCCCGGACGCTGCGCGTCGCCAACGGGGGCTCCGAGCCGGCCCGGCTCGTGCTCCTGGGCGGCGCCCCCTTCGGCGAGGAGGTCGTCATGTGGTGGAACTTCCTGGGCCGGACGACGGAGGAGATCAGCCGGTACCGCGAGGAGTGGGAGGCCCAGGGCGAGCGGTTCGGCCGCGTCGAGGGGTACGTGGGTCACGGCGGCCCGGGCAGGAACCGCGAGGGGATGTCCAGGATCCCCGCCCCGGAGCTGCCCCCGGTCCGGATGCGGCCGCGCAAGAACCCGCCGCCCCACGCGCAGCTCAACGGCTGACCGGCGCCGCCTGTCCCGTCGGCCGTGCCGGTCCCGCCGGCCCGGCCGCCACCCGCCCCGCACGGGCGCACGAACCAACGCGACCACCGCACCCACCACTCCCGCCGTCCCCACCACCGACCCGGCCGGGCACCGTCCCCGCAGAGAGGCAGCCGAGATGACCGAACAGCACACCGACAGGACGGGCGCCCCCGTGTCCATAGCCCTGGACCGGACGCGCGCCGTCAGCGCCTACACCGTGAGCACGCAGGACGGCGCCCTCGCCGGGCGCGCGGACTTCGTCGACCCGCCCGGTGCCCCCGGCGAGCGCGTCTTCTTCCACACCGAGGTCGCCCCGGAGTTCGGCGGCCGCGGCCTGGCCGGGCTGCTCGTCCGCGAGGCCCTGGCCGACGCGGTCCGCGGGAACCTCACCGTCGTGCCCGTGTGCCCGCTCTTCGCCGCGCACCTGAAGAAGCACGGCGAGGAGTACACGGCCGGGGGCGGGCGGTTCCGCCGGCCCAGACCGGCCGACCTGGCCCTGGTCGAGGAGACCGTCAGGGGCGGGGGCGACGCGTGAGCGCGGAACGCCCCTACATCGACAAGGAGCACCCCGAGGTCTACCGGGCGATGGTCAAGGCGGCCGCCGCCTCCCGGACCGCGGCGAACGAGGCCGGGCTGGGCGACGACCTCATCGAGATGATCAACATCCGGGTGTCCCAGATCAACGGGTGCCCGACCTGTCTGAGCATCCACGCCGCGAAGGCGCGCAAGGCCGGTGTCGAGCAGAGCACGCTGGACGTGCTGCCGGCCTGGCGCGAGACCACCCTGTTCACCGACGCGCAGAGGGCCGCGTTCGAGCTGGCGGAGTCCCTGACGGTGCTCGACCCGACCGTCGACCGGCAGGCCGTCAACGCCCGCGCGGCCGCCCACCTGAGCACCGCCCAGATCTCCGCGGTGGAGTGGACGGCCACGCTCATCAACGCGTTCAACCGCATCTCGATCGCCAGCGGCCACCCGGTGGTCCGGCGGTAGAACGACCGCGCCGCCCGGGGGCTCCCCCGGCCCGGCGGCGGGCCCGGCGCCCGCGCCCGTTGCCGACAGGCTCCGGGCGCGGGCGCCGTCGTGTGCCGGGCCGGGGAGCGGGCCGCCCGGCCCCGGCCTCCGGTCCTCCCCTCCCCTCTCCCCCCTCCCCCGCGGACGGACCCGTACGACCGGGACGTTTTGACACCCGGATCGGATAACCGCTATCTATTGGCTAACCGTTAGGGGGCAGAGTGCAGGACGCAGTGCTGGCGATGCTCGCCAAGGAGCCGTCGCACGGGTACCGACTGCGCGCCCGGCTCCAGCAGAGCCTGGGGCCGCTGGGCGCGTCGATGAACCCCGGCCAGATCTACGTGACCCTGGGCCGACTGGAGAAGGCCGGGCTCGTGGTCTGCGAGCAGGCGGACGACGGCCTCCCCGAGCGGTCGGACCGCAAGGTCTACGCCCTCACGCCGGCCGGGCAGCAGCGCGTGGCCGCCTGGCTGGCCGAGGTGAACTGGCCCAAGCCCGACCTCGCGGAGTTCCACCTGAAGCTCGTCGCGGCCGCCGCGGCCCGGCTGGCCGACCCGGTCGAACTCGTGGCGGCGCAGCGCCGCGAACTGCTGCGCCGCCTGCACGAGGTGCAGCAGGCGGCACTGGCCGAGCCCGCGGGCTCCCCCGGCGTCCTGCTGCTGGAGGGGGTCGTCCTGCGGTTGCAGGCGGACCTGCGCTGGTTGGCCGCCTGCGAGCGGGCCTGGTCGAAAACCGACGACGAATCCGAGGACAGATGAACGTGTCGAGTGCCGTGATCCGGGCCCGGGGCCTGGTGAAGCGCCACGGTCAGGGACAGGGCGGGTTCCGTGCCGTCGACGGGGTCGACCTGGACGTGCCCGAGGGGCAGATGCTGGCCGTCACCGGGCCCAGCGGCTGCGGGAAGTCCACGCTGCTCCACCTGCTGGGCGGACTGGAACGGCCCACGGACGGGGAGGTGTGGTTCGCCGGGCGGCGCATCGACACCCTGAACGAGCGGGCCCTGGCCCGGCTGCGGTGCCGGTCCGCGGGCTTCGTCTTCCAGGCCTTCCACCTGGTGGAGGAGCTGTCGGCGGCGGAGAACGTGGAGCTGCCCGCCCTGCTGGCGGGGCGCTCCCGGCGCGAGGCCCGTCGCCGCGCGGGCCGCCTGCTGGAGCGGGTCGGACTCGCGGACCGGGCGGGGCACCTGCCCGCGCAGCTGTCCGGCGGGCAGCGCCAGCGGGTCGCCATCGCCCGTGCGCTGGTCAACGAGCCCCTGGCCGTCCTGGCCGACGAGCCGACCGGCAACCTCGACAGCGCGGCGACGCTGGAGGTGCTGCGGATCTTCCAGGAGCTGCGCGCCGCGGGGCAGACCCTGGTGATCGTCACACACGACGAGCGGGTCGCGGCCGTCGCCGACCGGGTGGTCTCGATGCGCGACGGCATGTTCGTCGACGACACCCGGCTGGCGGGCACGGGCACCGGGTGGCTCGGCGGCCTGGTCGGACTGGAGGACTGATGGGGCGCGTCGTGCTCGTCGCCCGGCTCGCCTGGGCCGGGATCCGCCGGCATCGAACCCAGGCGGTGATCCTGGTGCTCGCGATGACCGTGGCCACGGCCGCCGCGGCGACGGGGCTGTCCCTGCGCGGGGAGACCGAGGCCCTGTACATGCAGACCCGGGAGGCCACGGCCGGACCGGACGTGGTGGTGCTCGCGGCCGAGACGGACCTCGCCCCGGCCCCCGACCTGTCCCCGCTGGCGCGGGAGCCCGAGGTCGTCGCCCACAACGGGCCCTTCCCCGTCGTCTACGCCACCCTCACGGCGCGCGGGTACGACTCGCGGGTGGTGGTGCACGGGGCCGACGAGACCCCGGGCGAGGTCGGCCGCCCGCTACTGACGTCGGGTGACTGGGTGAGCCCCGGAGGGGTGGTGCTGGAGCGGGGCTTCGCCACCGCCCTGGGCGCGGGCGTCGGCGACCGCGTGACCATCGCCGACCGCTCGTACCCGGTCGTGGGGATCGCCGTGACCGCGGCGACCGGTGTCTACCCCTGGGCGGCACAGGTCGGCCCTGGCGGCGGACCCACGGACTACAGCGGCCTGGCCTGGCTGACCGAGGCCGACGCCCGGGAGCTGGCCGCCCGGGACCTCCCCGTGGCCACGGCCCTGCACCTGCGGTTGCGCGACCCGGACCTGGCCGAGGAGTTCATCGAGGCCAACGCCTCCCCCGTCCCCGGGGTGGCGTACCGCAGCTGGCGGTCCATGGCCGAACAGGACGCCGTCCTGCTCCGCAACGTCCGGCCGATCCTGACCGTCGGCGGCTGGCTGCTGGGCTTCCTGGCCGTCACCGGGGTGGCGGTGCTGGCCGCAGGGCGCATCGTCGAGCAGACGCGCCGGGCGGGGGTGCTCAAGGCCGTCGGCGCCACGCCCGGCCTGGTCGCCGCCGTGCTGTTCACCGAGTTCCTGGCCCTGGCGCTGCTGGCGAACGCGCTGGGGCTGGTGATCGCCCGCCTGGCCCTCCCGGCGGTCGCCGCACCCACCGCCAGCCGGATCGGGGAGGCCGCCGGGCCCGGTTTCACGGCCGTGGCCGTGACGGTCGTGCTCTCCGTGGCCGTGGCGGCGCTGGCCACCGTGCGTCCCGCGCTGCGGACCCTGCGCGCCTCGACCGCCGCCGTCCTGGCGGACACCGCGCGGCGGCCGCAGGACCGCTCCCGGCTGACGGCGCTGTCCGCGCTTCTGCCCGCGCCGCTCATGCTGGGGCTGCGGATCACCGCCCGCCGGCCGGGCCGCGCCGTGCTGCAGGCGTGCTCCACGGCCACCACGGTCATCGCCCTCACCGCCTCGCTGACCCTCTCCGTCCAGACCGTGCGGAGCTACGGCGTGTACGGCTCCTCGGACCTGGCCAACCTCCGGGACGTCCACGACCACCGCCTGCTGACGGTGGTCACCGTCCTGCTCGTCGTGCTCGCCGTCGTGAACACCGTCGCGTCCACGTGGACCACGGCCCTGGAGGCCCGGGTGAGCATGGCCGTCGCGCGGGCGCTGGGCGCCACCCCCGGGCAGATCACCGCGGGCCTGGCGGTCGCCCAGCTCCTGCCCGGCCTGCCCGGCGCCGCCGTCGGCCTCTTCATCGGCGACGGCGTGCTCTCGCTCTTCGCCGCCCGGAACGCGGTCGAGGCCCCCACACCCTGGCTGTTCGGCGCGGCGCTGGCGACCCTCGCGGCGACGGTGGCGCTCACGGCCCTGCCCGCGCGCCTGGCGGCCCGCCGGCCCGTGGCCCGGGTCCTCAGCGGCGAGACCCCCTGACCGCCCGGCCCGGAGGTGCGGAGGAGCCTACGGGCCGCGGTGTGTACGCTTCCCCGGTGCCCCGCCTCCCCGACCCCCCGGAGGACGCCTTGCGGAGATTCGCTCCGTGGATCGCGCTCGTGCTCGTGATCCTCTTCGTCACCCTCGTCCTGGGTGCCAGGTCCGTGCTCGTACCGGCGAACCGGCCCTTCGAGTACGGCGACGGGATCCGGATCCAGCTGCTGGGCATTTCCCACGAGGACGTCGGCGGGGAGGAGCGGGTCACCTGGGGAGTGGAGGTCATCAACGGGACGGGCGGGCCGCTGGACCTGAGCGTCTCCTCGACCTGCCGCCACGCCGCGTCGCCCTGGGAGGAGTCCGGCCCCTCCGCCCTGGCGGAGCGGGGCGGTGAGGAGGTCGGGCTCCCCGCACTCCTCGCGACGAGCGTCGCGGACTCCTGCCCGTCACCGGAGTCGGGCCGGTGGTGGGTGTACACGCTCACCCTGGAGGACCGCACGGGCGGGACCGGCTCCCGTTCCGTCGTCTTCGCCGGCCGGGCCCACTGACCGCCCGGCCCGCGCCCCTCGGCGGGGCGGTCCGGGCGGCCGCCTACTGCGGTGCCAGCGGACTGACCAGGAGCAGCCCGGCGCCCGTGGCCGTGCCCGCGCCGATCCCGTTCAGGCACAGCTCCTGGAGCGCGTCGCTGTCCCGCACCACGGCCTCCCCCGTGAAGTGGTACCGGGCGGGCCTGCCGCCCAGGCGCTTCCACTTCGCCGAGGCGAGGTCCAGCGCGCCCGCGAACTTGCCGGACAGCCAGTCCTCGAACTCGTCCTCGGCCAGCGGGACCCGCTTGCCGCGCCGGGCGGTGGGCGCCGAGATGAGCTCCCAGCGGACGCTCTCGCCCTCGGGGTGCCGCGACAGCGGGTGGATCGCGGCGGAGGTCGCGCCGGGGACCTTGCCCCAGGCGGGCGCGGTGTCGGAGCTGATCACCAGCGTGCTCGGCGAGGTGCGCGCCCACAGCACGCGGGCCTCGGACGCGGGGTCGGGGTCGACGGCCCTGCGCACGGCCTGGCCCATGGCCGCCCACTGGTCCATGCCGCTGCTGCGCGCGGGGTCGAGGTTGATGCGGGCCAGGTACAAGGGGTTCCCTCCGGGTGTCCCCGCCGGTGCGGGGCTCGTGTTCGGTCACGGGGCGCGGAAGGTCCTGCGCGCCCGGGGTGAAACCACCACTGTACGAGGCCGCGGCCCCCGGTCGGCCCGGTGCGCGGCCGTCCCCGCGGCGGGGGCGGGCGCTTCCACAGCGGAGGACGCCGTCCCCGCCCGCGGGGCCGCGGGCGGGGACGGCGCGGGTCACGGGGTGAGGCGGTGGGGTCCCCGGAACAGGAAGACCGCCTCCCGGATGGAGTCCAGGCCGAGCAGGACCATCAGCACACGGGCCAGCCCCATGCCGAACCCCCCGTGGGGCGGGCAGCCGTAACGGAAGCAGTCGAGGTAGTCGCGCAGCGGTCCGGTGCCCAGCCCCTTCTCCGCCGCCTGCTCCAGCAGCACGTCGTGGCGGTGTTCGCGCTGGGCGCCGGTGGTGATCTCCAGCCCCTTCCAGAGCAGGTCGAAGCCGAGCGTCAGGTCGGGGCGCTCGGCGGAGCGCATGTGGTAGAACGGCCGGATCGTCGCGGGGTAGTGCGTGACGAACACGAACTCGTGCCCCGTCTCCTCCTCGACGTGCGCGGCCAGGCGCCGCTCGCCCTCCGGGTCCAGGTCCTCCTTGGCACCCTCCGGGTCCCAGCCGCCGCGCCGCAGGACCTCCTGGGCCTCGGCCATCGTCATCCGGGGGAACGGGGTCTCCGGCACCGCGACGTCGGTGCCGAAGCGCTCGGCGACCGCGTCGCCGTGCGCCTCGGCGACCTTCGCCAGCGCGTGGGCGAGCATCCGCTCCTCGAAGGACATCACGTCCTCGACCCCGTCGATCCACGCCAGTTCCACGTCCACGCCCGTGAACTCGGTGGCGTGCCGGGAGGTGAAGGACGGCTCCGCGCGGAACACCGGTCCGACCTCGAAGACCTTGTCGATCCCCGCCGCGATCGCCATCTGCTTGAAGAACTGGGGCGACTGCGCCAGGTACGCGGAACGGTCGAAGTAGTCGAGCGCGAAGACGTCGGCCCCCGACTCGGAGGCGGCGCCCATCAGCTTGGGCGTGTGCATCTCCGTGGCCCCGGCGGCGTACGCGAACTCGCGCATGCCCTGCTCCAGGGTCGTCTGCACGGCGAACAGCAGTCCCGCCTCCGGGCGGCGCCGGACGTCGAGGAAGCGCCGGTCGAGGCGCTGCTCGATCCCCGTCCGGTCGTCGATCGGCAGCGGCGCCTCGGCCCTGTTGAGCACCTCCACCTCGTGGGGCACCAGCTCCAGGCCACCGAGTTTGACGACGGGGTTGTCGACCACCGTGCCGGTGATCCGCACAGCGGACTCGGCGGTCAGGGACTCCAGTGCGGCCTCGACGGCGTCGCCTGCGCCGCGGCGCCGGTGGGTGATCTGGGCCGTGCCGGTGTGGTCGCGCACGACGACGAACTGCATCCGGCTCTGTCGCCGCAGGGTGGTCGCCCAGCCGCGGACCGACACCGTCTCGCCGAGATGTCGCCGCAGGTCGCGGACCAGGGTACGGCTCGTGGAACGGATCATCTCAAGTCCTCCGAGGACCTCGGAATGATCCCTTGGGGGCGTGGGCGATAAGGGAACTCGCGGTGCCACCACGCCTTCGCCGCCGACGGAGCGGCGGCCTCGTTCGGGCCCGGTCACGGGGGCCGGCCGGCGGGGCATCGGGCCCGGTGGCCGGACCGTTCCTCCCCGCACTCGGGAGGGTCTTCACCCCGGGGCGTGAAGCCGCCTTCCCAGCCGCCGGCGGCTCTCTGGGTCCACGCGGTCCCGCGGTTACTCGTCTCCGTCATCGCGTTGCCCCGACCCTACTGCACCCGCGCCCGCGGCGCTCGTGATCGCCGGTCCGGCCGGCGGCCTCGGGGCCCGGCCGACCGCATGGCCGCACCGCCCGTCGAACGCCGGTGCCCGGCGGGGGCGGCCCCCGGCACGGCCGGTCGGGACCGGGCGCGCCGCCGGCGGCGAGCGCGTCCCCGAACCGCCGTGCCGCCGGGTGGTGAGCCGGTTCGAGAACGCGTTCGACGCCGATGGGCGGGCCCGCCCGGTGTCCGCGCCCCGCCGACCGGAGGACGCCCACCGGGTGCGGTCACGCGGCACTCGGGACCACCGGGCCCGGGTCAGAAGCCGAGGGGCAGGCCCGCGTAGTTCTCGGCCAGTCCCGTGGCGCCCGCCTCGCTGGTGGCGACCCAGCGGAGCTGGGACAGCTGCAGCTGGGTGTCGAAGGGGTCGGTGCCCGTGTGCAGCATGGTGGTCATCCACCAGGAGAAGTGGGTGCACCGCCAGACCCGGCGCAGCGCCGTGTCGGAGTAGGCGTCGGCCTGTCGGCTGTCGCCGCGCACCAGGTCGGCCAGGGCGGGGGCGAGCAGGGCCACGTCGGCGACCGCCAGATTCAGGCCCTTGGCGCCGGTCGGCGGGACGATGTGGGCGGCGTCACCCGCCAGGAACAGGCGGCCGTCGCGCATCGGCGTCTGCACGTAGGAGCGCATCGGCAGCACGCTCGTGTCGGTGATCGTCCCGGGTTCGAGCTCCCAGCCGTCCTGGCCGTGGCCGAGCCGGGCGGCCAGCGCGTCCCAGATGCGGTCGTGGCTCCACTCGTCGGCGGAGGTGCCGTTGGGGACCTGGAGGTAGAAGCGGCTGACGGTGGACGAGCGCATGGAGTGCAGAGCGAACCCGTCGGGGTGCCAGGCGTAGATGAGCTCGTCGGTGGAGGGGGCGACGTCGGCCAGCACGCCCAGCCACGAGTACGGGTAGACCCGCTCCCAGGTCCTGCGCAGGTCGGTGCCGACGGCGCCCCGGCTGGGCCCGAAGGACCCGTCACAGCCCGCCACCGCGCGCGCCCGCACCCGGTGCGTCGCCCCGGAGGGGTCGGTGAAGGTGACCGAGGGGGCGTCGGTGCGCAGGTCGTGCAGGGCGACGTCGGCGGCCTCGTAGTGCACCTGCTGCCCGGCGGCGGTGCGGGCGGCGATGAGGTCCTTCTGCAGTTCGGTCTGCCCGTAGATCCACACGCTGCGGCCGGTGAGGTCGACGAAGTCGAGGTGGTGCCGCTCCCCCGGCCACTGCAGGTGGATGCCGCGGTGCTCGTCGCCCTCGGCCTCCAGGCGGTCGGCCAGGCCCACCGAGCGCAGCAGCTCGACGGTGGAGTGCTCCAGCACCCCGGCACGGATGCGGGAGGCCACGTACTCCTGCGAGCGCGCCTCGATGACGACGGACTCCACCCCTTGGGCGGCGAGCAGGTGGGAGAGCAGCATGCCGGCGGGGCCGGCGCCGATGATGGCCACGTCGGTGGTGGTGATCTGGGTCATGACCGCCATTGGACCGTGTCACAGCCCCGAATGCGGAACCCTTTCTTCCGCTCAGTGAAAAACCGCAGGTGAAAGGTCACAGCCTGCGGGAGATGCCCTGCGCCGCCACCTGGAGGGCCGTGACCAGCCTCCCCCGGTCGCGTTTGAGCGCGGGCACCACGACCGCGATCGCCGCCGCCACCTCCTCGCCCCGCCGCACCGGCACCGCCACCGAGCACGCCCCCAGGGTCATCTCCTCCACCGTGGTGGCGTACCCCTCGCGGCGGACCCGCTCCAGCTGCCGCAGCAGCACCCCGGGCTGGGTGACGGTGTACGGCGTGACCCGGCGCAGCGACCCCAGCACCCGGGCGCGCACGTCCTCGGGGGCGTACGCCAGCAGCACCTTGCCGACCCCGGTGCAGTGCATCGGCAGGGTGGAGCCCACGCTGCTGACCACCGGCACCGACGCCCGGCCCGCCATCCGCTCCAGGTACAGCACCTCGTCGCCGTCGCGCACCGCCAGGTGCACGGTGGCCAGGGTGGTCGCGTACACGTCGTGCAGGAACGGCGAGGCCGCCTCGCGCAGCGTGGTCTGCACCGGCGCCAGCAGTCCGATGTCCCACAGGCGGCGGCCCACCACGTAGGAGCCCTCCTCGCGGGCCAGCGCCCCGTGGCGCACCAGCTCCCCGACCAGCCGGTGCGCGGTGGGCGGCGGCAGCCCCGCGCGCCGGGCGATGGCCGACAGCGACAGCCGCCGGTGGTGCTCGTCGAAGGCGCCCAGGACCGCCATGACCCTTCCGGCCACGGTCGCCCCGGGCGTACCGGTGTTCCCCGCCATGGGGGACATTCTTCCACTGAGCGGAAAGGAGAGCCACGCCACCCCGCCCCCGGCCGTAGCCTCCCGCCATGAACAGCACCCCCGTCACGGCGTCCGGCCTGGAGCCCCAGTCGGTGGTCAGCGAGGAGATCGCCGCCATCGAGGAGGCCCGCGCCCGCGGCGCCGCGCCCCAGCCGGCCCTGGACTACCCGCCCTACCGCAGCAGCGCGCTGCGCCACCCCACCAAGGACCCGCACCACACCGACCCCGAGACCATCGAGCGCTGGGCCCCCTGCTTCGGCGAGCGCGACGTGGACCCGCTGGAGGCCGACCTGACCATCGGCGGGTCGGGAGAGCCGATCGGCGAGCGCATGGTCGTCGCCGGCCGGGTCACCGACGACCGCGGGCGGCCGGTGCGCCGCCAGCTGGTGGAGATCTGGCAGGCCAACGCGGGCGGCCGCTACGTGCACAAGCGCGACCGGCACCCGGCCCCGCTGGACCCCAACTTCACCGGCGCGGGACGGTGCCTGACCGACGACGACGGGTACTACCGGTTCCAGACGATCAAACCGGGGCCCTACCCGTGGCGCAACCACCACAACGCCTGGCGCCCCGCGCACATCCACTTCTCGCTGTTCGGGACGGAGTTCGCCCAGCGGCTGGTCACCCAGATGTACTTCCCGGGCGACCCGCTGTTCGCGCTGGACCCGATCCTGCAGTCGGTCACCGACCCGAGGGACCGGGAGATGCTCGTGGCGGCCTACGACCACGACCTGACCACGCACGAGTGGGCGACCGGGTACCGGTGGGACATCGTCCTGGGCGGCGCGCACGGCACGCTCATGGAGCAAGAGGAAGGGGACGACGCGTGAGCACCACCGGCGAGGGGGCGCGGCTGCGCGCCACCCCGGGACAGACGGTCGGCCCGTTCTTCCACTACGGCCTGCCCTACGACGGCGACCGCGACCTCGTGCCGCCGGGCTCGGCCGGGGCGGTCCGGCTGACCGGGCTCGTCACCGACGGCGCCGGGAACGCGGTCCCCGACGCCCTGGTGGAGGTCTGGCAGGCCCGGCCGGACGGCTCCGTGCCGCGCGAGCCGGGGTCGCTGCGCCGGGACGGGTGGACCTTCACCGGGTTCGGGCGCGCCTCGACCGGCCGCGACGGGCGGTACACGTTCAGCACCCTGGAGCCGGGGCCCGCCGAACCCGGGGCGGCGGCGTTCTTCGCGGTCACCGTGTTCGCGCGCGGGCTGACGGACCGGCTGTTCACCCGCGCCTACCTGCCCGACGACGCCGCGGCGCTGGCCGCCGACCGGCTGCTGGCGTCGCTGCCCGCCGAGCGCCGCGCCACCCTGGTCGCCCGCCGCGACGCCCAGGGGCTGGTGTTCGACATCCGCCTCCAGGGCGAGGGCGAGACCGTGTTCCTGGACCTGGCCGGGTACCGGACGCGGACGCCATGACCGACCTGTTCTGGCCCGGGGACGAGCGCGCGGGCGACCTGTTCACCGAACGCGCCTGGCTGTCGGCCATGGTCGCCGTCGAGCAGGCCTGGGCGGACTCGCTGGCCGGAGCGGGGATCGCCCCGGCCGCGGCCGACCTCTCCGGCCTGGTCGGCGCCGACGACCTGCCCGACCTGGCCCGGGCCGCCGAGGGCGGCGGCAACCCCGTCATCGCCCTGGTCCGGATGCTGCGCGAACGCGCCGACGGTCCCGGCGCCGCCTGGGTGCACCGCGGGCTGACCAGCCAGGACGTGGTGGACACCGCGCTGGTGCTGTGCGCCCGGGACACCGTCGCCCGGGTGCGCGCGGAGCTGCGCCGCCAGGCCGGCCACCTGGCCGGGCTGGCCGACGCCCACCGGAACACGGTGATGGCGGGACGCACCCTCACCCAGCACGCGGTGCCCACCACCTTCGGGCTCAAGGCCGCCGGGTGGCTGGGCGGGGTGCTGGACGCCGCCGACGCCCTGGACCGGCTCCGGTTCCCGGTACAGGTCGGCGGTGCCGCCGGGACCCTCTCGGCCGTCGTGGACCTGGCCCGGGCGCGCGGCGCCGCCGACCCGGTGGCCGCGGCGACGGACCTGGCCGCCGCGACCGCGCGGCGGCTGGGGCTGGAGCCCGCACCGCCCTGGCACACCTCGCGCGGCACCGTCACCGCCCTGGGCGACGCCCTGGTGGCCTGCACCGACGCCTGGGGGAGGCTGGCCGCCGACGTCGCCACCCTGTCCCGGCCCGAGATCGCCGAGGTGGCCGAGCCCGCCGCCGACGGGCGCGGCGGCTCCTCGACCATGCCGCACAAGCGCAACCCGGTGCTGTCGGTGCTCGTCCGGCGGGCGGCCCTGGCCGCTCCCCCGCTGGCCTCGACCCTGCACCTGGCCTCGGCGCTGGCCGTGGACGAGCGCCCGGACGGGGCCTGGCACGCCGAGTGGGCGGCCCTGCGCACCCTGGCCCGGCGCACCGCCGTGGCGGCCTCCCAGACCGGGGAGCTGCTGGCGGGCCTGCGGGTGGACGCCGACCGGATGGCGGCCACCGCCGAGGGGGCCCGCGAGGGGCTGGCCGCCGAGGCCCGCGCCGTCGCCGCGTTCACCGGCGCCGGCACCGAACCCGCGGAGGGGACGGCGGGCGCCGCCGACGCGCTCGTCGACGCCGTCCTGGTCCGCGCCGACCGCTTCATGGAGACCGACACATGACCATCCCGCACATCACCGGAGTCGAACTCGCCGGCGGGCCCGACCGGCCGCTGCTGCTCGTGGGCCCCTCGCTGGGCACCTCGGCCGCGGCATTGTGGTCGGCGGCCGCCGAACGGCTCGGCGACGCCTTCCACGTGGTGGGCTGGAACCTGCCCGGGCACGGCGGCGCCCCGGCCGCGGACGCGCCGTTCACCCTGGCCGAACTGGCCGACGGGGTGCTGGCGTTCGCCCGGGGGGTGACCGCGGCGCGCGGGGACGCCGACCGCTCCTTCTGCTACGCGGGCGACTCCGTGGGCGGGGCCGTGGGCCTGCACCTGCTACTGGACTCCCCCGAGGCGGTGCGCTCGGCGGCGCTGCTGTGCACGGGGGCGCGCATCGGCGAGCCCGAGGGGTGGCGCGAGCGGGCCGCGACGGTCCGCGCCTCGGGCACCCCGGCCGTGGTGGAGGCGTCGGCGAAGCGGTGGTTCGCCCCCGGGTTCGCCGAGCGCGAGCCGGCGGTCGTCGCCTCGCTGCTGCACGTGCTCCAGGACGCCGACGCCGAGGGCTACGCGCTGGTCTGCGAGGCCCTGGCCGGGTTCGACGTGCGCGACCGGCTCGGGGAGGTCACCGCGCCGGTGCTCGCGGTCGCGGGCGCCGAGGACGGCCCCACCCCGCCCGCCTCGCTGGAGGCCCTCGCCCGCGGGGTGCGCCGCGGCCGGGTCGAGGTCCTGGACGGGGTGGCCCACCTGGCCCCGGCCGAGGCCCCGGACCGGGTCGCCGCCCTGCTGCGCGGACACTTCGCGGGACCCTCCGCCGCCCCGGCCGACCCGGGCTCCGCGACCCAGGAGCAGGTGCGCGCGGCGGGCATGGCGGTGCGCCGCGAGGTGCTGGGCGACGCCCACGTGGACCGGGCGGTCGCCGCGACCACGGACTTCACCGCCGACTTCCAGGAGTTCATCACCCGCTACGCCTGGGGCACCGTGTGGACCCGCCCGGGCCTGGACCGGCGCAGCCGGTCGATGATCACCCTGACCGCGCTCATCGCCCGCGGCCACCACGAGGAGTTCGCCATGCATGTGCGCGCGGCCCTGCGCAACGGGCTGAGCGAGCAGGAGATCAAGGAGGTCGTGCTGCAGAGCGCGATCTACTGCGGCGTCCCGGACGCCAACTCGGCGTTCCGCATCGCCCAGCGCGTCCTGGCCGAGGGGTGAATAATGGGCCGCTGCGACATCGGGAAGGGAGCGGCGGCCCATGGGACTGAAACGGTGGTTCGGGAAGAGGTCCGGCGGTGAGCCCCCGGCCTACGGGACCCGGCAGGAGCTCGCCGCGGCCGAGGAGCGCATGCTGGAGGCGCTGCAACGCGAGTGCGACAGGATCCACGCCGACCTGGTGGAGGCGTACGCCCTGCTGCCCGCGGAACGCAGGCCGGACCTCCCGGAGGCGCCGCCGCGGTTCGCGGACCGCGAGCAGGCCCAGGCGTACATGGAGCACATGCGGGCCCTGCTGAAGCGGCGGTGAGGCAGAAGGGGCCGGCCGGGAATCCGGCCGGCCCCGCCGCGCGATCCGTCAGAGCAGGTCGCGCAGGGTCTCGGCGATCGGGGTGGACGGGCGGCCGATGAGGCGGCGCAGGTCGCCGGTGGGCTCTCCCAGGGCACCGTCGCGGATGTTGCCGTCCAGGGCGGCCACGAAGGAGGCCGTCCCCTCGTCGAGACCGGCGCCGACCAGGGACGCCACGTGCTCCTCGGTCGACAGGTCCTTGTAGACGACCTCGGTGCCCAGCACGGCCGAGAGCGTGTCGGCCAGCTCGGCGTAGGTCCAGGCGGTGTCGCCGGTCAGCTCGTACACCGCGCCCGCGTGGGCCGCCGGGTCGGCGAGCACCGCGGCGGCGGCCGCCGCGAAGTCGCGTCGGGCGGCGCTGGGCACCCGTCCCTGCCCCGCGCTGCCGCCGAACTCCCCGTGGTCGCGGGCGGCGTGCAGCTGCGGCACGTAGTTCTCGTGGTACCAGTTGTTGCGCAGGACGGTGTGGGCGATCCCCGAGGCGGCCAGCAGCTCCTCGGTGGCCCTGTGGTCGGGGGCCAGCACCAGCACCGTGTCGTCGGCCCGGGGCGCGCTGGTGTAGACGATGTGCCCGATCCCGGCGGCGGCCGCCGCCTCGATCGCGGCCCGGTGCTGGGGCACCCGGCGGCCCGGCTCGCTGGTGGAGATCAGCAGCAGGGTGTCGGCCCCGGCGAAGGCGGGCGCCAGGGTGGCCGGGTCGTCCAGGTCGACGCGCGCCGTGCGCACCCCGCGTTCGGCGAGCGCGGCCAGGCGCCCGGCGTCGCGGCCCGCCGCGACGATCCCCTCGGCCGGGGTCCCCCGCTCCAGCAGCTCCTCCACGGTGAGGCGGCCCAGGTGGCCGGTGGCACCCACGATGACGACGGACATGAGCGATGGTCCTTCCCTTGCCGGACCGGGACGTCCCCGGTCGCTGCCCTGGGACAACCGCGCAGGTGGGAGGCACATTCCAAGGTTCCGGTACCCACCTTTTTATCAGGTACCCACCTCAAGGTTAGTCAGGAGGTCAGGACGTCAGTGGGGTGTCGGGCCCGAGGCGGCGTCCGTCGCCCCGGAAGCGCCGCCGTCCCCGCCGGGGCCCTCCGCCGGCCCCTCCGCCCCGCCCGGCGGCGCTCCGTCCCGCTCACCGTCCGCCGTCTCCGCCGGCTCCTCCGAAGCGCTCAGCAGCGGGTGCTCCTCCACCTCGTAGCGCCGGATGTAGGACCCCAGGAACGCCTGGAGGCTGGCGCCCATCGGCAGGGCGAGCAGCGCGCCCGGCGCCCCCATGATCGCCACGCCCGCCAGGACCGACCCGAAGGCCACCGCGGGGTGCATGTCCAGCGTCCTGGCGGTGATGCGCGGCTGGAGCACGTAGTTCTCGAACTGCTGGTAGACGACCACGAACACCAGCACCCACACCGCCGTCCAGGGCCCCTGCGGCAGCGCCACCAGCACCGGGACGAGCCCGCCGATGTAGGTGCCGACCGTGGGGATGAACTGCGACAGCACTCCCACCCACAGCGCCAGCGCGAACGCGAACGGCACGTCCAGGGCCGCCAGGACCAGGTAGTGCGCGATGGCCGAGACCAGGGCCATCAGCGCCCGCGAGTACAGGTACCCGCCGGTCTTCTCGATCGCGATCTCCCAGGCCCGCAGCACCTCGCGCTGGGTGCGCGGCGGCAGCACCGAGCAGATCACCCGGCGGAAGCGCGGGCCGTCGGCGCACAGGTAGAACGTGAACAGCGCGACCGCCAGCCCGTTGAAGAGCAGCCCCAGCAGGGTCGACCCCGCGCCCAGCGCGTTGTCGGCGATCCGGGAGGCGTACTGCTGGACCACCCCGCTGGCGCTGGTGACCGACTCCATGAGGTTGGTCGGCGAGTAGTCGGTGCCGAAGGTGGCGTTGGCCCACACCAGCGTCGCGCGCAGCATCCGGGGCGTCTCGGCCGCCAGGGACAGCACCTGCCCGATCAGCATGGAGCCGAGCATGCTCAGGAACACCCCGGTCGCCAGCACCACCAGCAGCATGACCGCGCCGGTGGCCGGGCCGCGGGGCCAGTGGCGCCGGTGCAGCCAGTTGACGGCCGGTTCCAGCGCCAGCGCCAGGAACAGGGAGATCAGCAGCAGGACGATGAGCCCCTGCAGCTCCAGGAACAGCCACAGGGCCACGCCGAAGGCCGTGACGGTCCACATGACCATCAGGACCGCGCGGGGCAGCCACGGGGGCATGGTCCGCTGATCGGTGCTCGGGTCCCGGGGGGGCCGGGGTGTTCGTCTGCAAGCCGGGGCTTCCTTCTCTTCGCTGGCCCTGCCGGGCCCGGGACCGTTCCCGTCCCGTCTACCGGACACTAGCCGCCCCGAGGGGTCCGCGGGGCTCGCGCGCGCCCCGGCCGCCGGCCCCGTCGTCCGCCCCCGCCGTCCCTCCCGCGCGCCCGGGGCCGCCTGCGGGTAGGTTGGCGGGGTGAGCATGACCGGAGGTCTTCCCAAGGGCGAGGTGTTCAGCGCCGACTGCCCGTCCCGCCGCCTGCTGGGCGAGGTCACCTCCAAGTGGGGCGTCCTGGTCCTGGTGGCGCTGCGCGAGGGGCCGCTGCGCTGGAGCGAGCTGCTGCGCCGCATCGGCGGCGTCAGCGAGAAGATGCTCGCCCGCACCCTGCGCTCCTTCGAGGCCGAGGGCCTGGTGCTGCGCGACGCCCGCCCGGTGGTGCCGCCGCACGTGGAGTACAGCCTCACCGAGGCCGGGCACGAGGTCACCGCCCGGCTCGTCCCGCTGGTCGCCTGGGCCGAGGAGCACGCGATCCGGACCTCCGGGACCGGGGACCGCGCGCACGGCTGACCCGTGCCCCGCCCCCGGGCGCCCGAGTTCTCCGCCACACCAGCCGCGGTCCCGGTTCCCGTACCGCCCGTGGGGCACACTCCTCTCAGGGCGCGGAACGGGGCGCCAGGGGCGAAGGAGGCGGCAGCGATGACCGACGACCAGGGACGCGCACCGGCGGTGGTGACGGGCGTGGACGGCTCCGCGGAGGCGCGGGCGGGCCTGGAGTGGGCCTGCGCCGAGGCCGAGCGGAGAGGGTGGCCGCTGAAGGTGGTGCACGCCCTGTCCATGCCGGTCGTGGTGAGCGTCTACGCCGGGCGCACCCGGTTCCCTCCCAGTGAGGAGATCTCCGAGCAGGGCCGGCGCATCCTGGAGAAGGAGGCGGACCACGCCCGCGGGCTGCGCCCCGGGGTGGAGGTCCTCACCGACCTCGCCCTGGAGGAGCCCCCGGCGGCGCTGCTGCACCGGTCCGGCCCCGGCGACCTGGTCGTGGTGGGCTCGCGCGGCTTCGGCCCGGTCCGCGCGGCCCTGGCCGGGTCGGCGGGTATCCGCCTGGCCGCCCGTGCCGCCTGCCCGGTCGTGGTGGTGCCCCGGCCCGCCGAGGGCCGCCCGGTGCCCCTGGAGCCCCGGCGCATCGTGGTCGGCGTCGACGGGTCCCTGGACTCCCAGCACGCCCTGGACTTCGCCCTGCACGAGGCGGCCCGTATCGCGGACTCCGAGGTGACCGTGGTCAACAGCTGGGAGGCGCCCACCCCGTTCGCGTCCCAGGCGCTGATCGCCTCGGGGTGGACCCCGCCCGAGGACTTCCTGGACCGGCAGTCGGAGGAGATCGTCGCCGGGGTCCTGGCCGAGGTCATGGACGAGGCCGTCGAGCACGTGGACGTGTCCGTGGTGCGCACCCGCAAGAACCCGGTGGAGGCCCTGGTGGAGGCCGGGGCGCAGGCCGACCTCATCGTGGTCGGCTCCCGGGGCCGCGGCAGCGTCCAGGGCATGTTCCTGGGCTCGGTCAGCCAGGGCGTCCTGCACACCGCCACCGTCCCGGTCGCGGTGCTCCCCCACCACACCGGAAGCGAGGAGTGAACCCGTTGGGTGACACGAGCGAGGAAGCCCGCGCCCACCGCACCCTGGGCGGGATGCTGTTCGGCGGCATGGTCGCCCACCTCGTGGGCGGCGCCGTCCGCCTGGGCCTGCCCGACGCCCTGGGCGAGGGGGAGGCGACCGTGGCCGAGCTGGCGCGCGCCCTGGACGCGCGCGCCGACACCCTCGAACGCCTGCTGCGGGCGCTGGAGGCCGTGGAGCTGGTGGCCGAGACCGGCCCGGGCCGGTACACCCTCACCCAGGCCGGGCACCTGCTGCGCACCGACCACCCCGACTCCCGGGCGGCCATCGCCCGGTTCTACACCGACGCGCTGCTGCTGGACTCCTGGCGGGAGCTGCCGCAGAGCGTGCGCGACGGCTCGGTGGCGTTCGAGCGCGTGCACGGCACGTCGTTCTTCGAGCACCTGGACGGGCACCCCGACCGGGCGGAGATGTTCCACGCCGCCATGGCCGACGGCACCCGCGGCACCGCCCGGGTGCTGCCCGACGCCTACGACTTCGCGCCGTTCTCCACGGTGGTGGACGTGGGCGGCGGCGACGGCACGCTGATCTCCGCGGTGCTGGCCCGCCACCCGCACCTGGCCGGCGTGCTGTTCGACGCGCCCGGCGGCGCCGCCCGCGCCCCGGCGGTCCTGGAGAAGGCCGGGGTCGCCGACCGGTGCTCGGTGGTGGCCGGGGACTTCTTCCGCTCCCTGCCGGCCGGGGACGTGATGCTGCTCAAGAGCATCGTCCACGACTGGGACGACGAGCGCGCGGCGACGATCCTGTCCCGCTGCCGGGAGGCGGTCGCCGACGGCGGCCGGCTGCTGCTGGTGGAGCCGATGCTGCCGGACGGCCCCGGCGCGGCCGGTCCGCCGGTGCCGTTCCTGAGCGACCTGAACATGCTGGTCAACACCGGTGGCCGGGAGCGCACCCGGGCCGACTTCGAGGCCCTGTGCGCCCGGACCGGGTTCGCGCTGGAGTCGGTGCGCACGCTGCCCGCGCCCTCGGGGAACACGCTGGTCGAGGCCGTACCGGTGTGAGGCCGGGCGGCCCTGAGGCCGCCCGGCACCGGCTCAGGCCCGGAAGGCGTCGGCGTTCTCGCGCGCCCACTGCGCGAAGGTGAGCGCGGGGCGCCCGGTGACCTCCCGCACCGTGGGCAGCACCCGGGCCGCCGCCTCGGGCGGGCCCAGGGCCAGGGCGACGCCGAACTCGACGTAATCCTCGGGGAAGCCCTGGGAGCGCAGGCGCTCGCGCTCCTGGTCCTCGGTCAGGTGCACCCAGCCGACCTCCGTGCCCAGCGCCTCCCCCAGGTCGCGCGCCCGCTCGGCGGGGGTGAGCGCCTGCGGGCCGGTCAGGACCAGGTCGCGGCCGCCCTGGCCGCCCTCGGTCAGGGCCGCGCCCGCGACGGCGGCGATGTCGGCCTCGTGGACCACGGCGCTGGGCCAGGCGGCCAGGGTCCGCACCGCGCCCGCCTCCCGCACGTCGGGGGCCCACTCCAGGGCGCCGGACATGAACTCCATCGGGGCCAGCACCGTCCACTCCAGGCGGTCGGTGCGCACGGCGTCCTCCATCGGGCTGCCGCCGAAGGCGCCCAGGACGGTGGCGCGCCGCACCCCGGAGGCGACGGCCAGCTCGACGATGCCGGCGGCCTCGGCCAGCTCGGCCCCGTCGTCGCCGCCGAAGGTGATGAGGTGGACGCCGTCCACCCCGGCGAAGGCGTCCTTCAGCGTGGCGGGGTCGGTGAGGTCGCCGCCCGCCACCTCCACCCCGGGGCCGAGGTCGGCCCGGTCGGGGCGGCGGGTGAGCGCCCGGACGGGGTGCCCCCGGTCGGCCAGCCACCGCACCAGGTGGCGCCCCACGGTCCCCGTCGCACCGGTCACCAGAACGGTCATGTCGCTCCCTCGTCTCGCGCGTTCCGCTTCGGTGACCCCACTCTCGCGGGGGTGGAGGCCACTTGGTGTCCTCCACTCGCACGGATTCCGGGAGGTTCCCGCCCCGCCCGGGGTCAGGCGGGCGAGCGGTGCTCCCGCAGGTGGCGCGGGACCCCGATGCCCGGCTTGAGCAGCGGGTCCGGCTCCGGCTCGCCGTACACCTGCCGGACGGGGACGATCCCGGCCCACACGTCCAGGTCCATGTCCTCCTCCTCGTCCCCCGGCGGCCCGGTGCGGACCTTCACCGACGCCTCGGCCAGGGACAGCGCCAGCACCCGGGTGGCCGCCATCTCCTTGCGGTCGGGCTCGCGGATCTCCTCCCAGCGGCCCGGGGCGATCTGCTCGGTCAGGGCCCGCAGCCCGGCCGTGCGCTCGTCCGGGTCGGTCACCACCCGCGGGCGGCCGTAGACCATCGCCGACCGGTGGTTCACCGAGTGGTGGAACGCCGACCGGGCCAGCACCAGGGCGTCCACGAGGGTGACCGTCACGCACACCTCGCCGTCGGCGTTCATCGACCGCGCCCCGGTGGACCCGTGCAGGTAGAGGGTGTCGCCGATGCGGCCGTAGGCGGTGGGCATCACGCGGGGGGCGCCGTCCACGACCACGCCCAGGTGGCAGAACAGGCCCTCGTCGAGCAGGGCGTACAGCTCGGCGCGGTCCTCGCGCTGCTTGTGCCTGCCCCGGCGCAGCCGGGTCCGGTCGGTGGCGGACAGGGGCGCGGACGCGGGGTCCGGGGCGGCCGGGGCCTGCGGGCCCCGGCCGGGAACGGTTTCGGTGGTCGAGTGCATGCCTTCACGTTAGGAGCCGGGTGGCCCTCCGAACAGGGCCACTTCCGCCCCGAAACGCACGACCACTTCGGTGCTCAGGCGGTCGTGTCGACGACCACCTTGCCGCGCACGCCGCCCGCCTCCAGCGCACGGTGCGCCCCGGCCAGGTCCGAGAGCGGGAACACCCGGTCCACCACCGGCCGCAGGTCGCCGGCCTCGACCAGGCGGGCCACCTCCTCCAGCAGGTCCCGGCGCGGGTTCCCGCTGAAGAACCGCACCCGGCCGCGGCCGTGCACCGCCGAGCCCAGGATGTACCCCAGGGACCGGAGCGGGCGGTCCAGGTCGAAGGACACCGCGACCATCCGCCCGCCCGGGGCCAGCAGGGCCCGGTAGGCGGGCAGGTCGGTGCCCACCGTGTCCAGGACGACGTCGAAGCGGCCCAGGTCGGCCGGGGCGGTGGTGCGGTAGTCGAAGGCCTCGTCGGCGCCCAGCTCCCGGGCCAGGTCCAGGTGCTCGGCCCGGGCCAGGGCGGTGACGTGCGCGCCGTAGGCCCTGCCCAGCTGCACCCCGCTCACGCCGACGCCGCCGGTGGCGCCGCGCACCAGCAGCCGCTCCCCCGGGCGCAGCCGCGCCTTGTCGCGCAGGGCGGTGACGGTGGTGGTGGCCACCGGGATCGCCACCGCCTGGAGCGGGTCCATGCCCCGGGGGACGGCGGCGATCCGGTCGGGCGCCACCGCCGCGTACTCGGCCGCGGCGCCGAAGGCGCGCAGCAGGCCCCAGACGCGTTCGCCGACCCCGACGCCGCGCACGTTCGCGCCCACCGCGACCACGTCGCCGACGAAGTCCAGGCCCAGCCGCCGGGGCGGCCCGCCCATGACCAGGCCGCCCAGCGGGCCCAGTGCGCCCGAGCGCCCCGAGAGCTCGCCGCCGTTGACGCTGGTGGCCAGCACCCGTACCAGGACGCGGTCGTCGCCGTGGTCGGGCACCGGCAGGCGCCCCTGGTAGATCACCTCCGGCGGCCCGTACCGGTCGAACAGCGCCGCGCGCATCTCCTGTGCCACCCGTCTCCTCCGTTCACGGTGGGGCGTGCGGACCGCCGTCCGGCCCGTGCCCCGTGAACGGTAACCAGGGAAACGGAGGGCATCGTCCACTTAGCGGTAATGTGAGACACATGCCCGGAGATCCGTCTCAGATGGCGTCGGCCGGACCCGCGCTGCGCGCCGACGCCCTGCGCAACCGCGAGCGCATCCTGCGCGCCGCCCGCGAGGCGTTCGCCTCCCACGGCATCGACGTGCCCATGGCCACCATCGCCCGCCGCGCCGGGGTGGGCACCGCCACCCTGTACCGGCGCTTCCCCACGCGCGACGACCTGGTCGCCGCGGCCTTCGCCGACCAGGCCTCCGCCTGCGCCGACCTCGTCGACCACGCCCTGGCCGACCCCGACCCCTGGCGCGGGTTCGCGTCCTCGCTGTACCGCATCGCCGCCATGCAGGTCGCCGACCGGGGGTTCGGCGCCGCGTTCCTGAGCGCCTCCCCCCTCTCACCCGAACTGGAGGAGCGCCGCGCGCGGGCCGAGGAGGGGTTCGCGCGGCTGATCCTGCGCGCCAAACAGGCCGGGGCCCTGCGCGCCGACTTCGAGCGCACCGACCTCACCCTGGTCCTCATGGCCGTCGACGGCATCCGCGCCGATACCGCCGAGGCGGCGCTGGCCGCCGCCCGCCGCATGGTCGGCCACCTGCTGCGGTCCTTCCGCACCGACCCCGGCTCCGCGCCGCCGCTGCCGCCGCCCGCGCCGGTCGGCCTGTACCACCTCGAACTCTAGGAAGCCCGCGCCCGTGCCCCGACAGCACGCCGAACCGGCCCTGCGCCTGGACCGCTCCGACGACGCACCGCTCACCCTCCAGCTGGCCGCCGCCCTGCGCGCGGCCGTGACCGGCGGGTCCCTCACCCCGGGCGAGCGCCTGCCCTCCAGCCGGACCCTCGCCGCCCAACTGGGGGTCAGCCGCACCGTCGTCACCGACGCCTACCAGCAGCTGTACGCCGAGGGGTGGCTGGAGGGCCGGCACGGGTCGGGCACCTTCGTCGCCCCGGGCGCCGCGCCCGCGCCCGCCGAGCCCGCCCCCATCGAACCGGCCTGGCGCACCGCCGCCGCCCGCAGCGGCCGCACCGCGACGGAGGACCGGCCCACCCGCGCCGAGCTGCGCGAACGCGGCCTGATCGACCTGCGCCCGGGCGCGCCCTGGGTGGGGTCGGTGGACCGGGCGGCCTGGCGGCGGGCCTGGCGCGCCGCCGCCGACCTGCCCCAGGACGACGACCCGGACCCGCGCGGCCTGCCGGAGCTGCGCTCCCTGCTCGCCGAGCACCTGCGCCGGTACCGCGGGATCGCCGTGGGCCCGGAGAACGTCCTGGTCACCCGCGGCACCGGCAACGGGCTGGACCTGGCGGGGGCGGCGCTGATCGCCCCGGGCGACCGGGTGGGGGTGGAGGAGCCGGGGTACGGGAAGGCCCGCGCCGTGCTGGCCGCCCGCGGGGCGCGCGTCGTCCCGTGCCCGGTGGACCGCGACGGGCTGGTCGTGGACGCGCTCCCCGACGGCCTGGGCCTGGTGTACACCACCCCCGCCCACCAGTACCCGCTGGGCGGCCGGCTGCCGGTGCCCCGCCGCGAGCTGCTGATCTCGTGGGCGCGGGCGACGGGGGCGGTGGTCATCGAGGACGACTACGACGCCGAGTTCCGCTACGACGTGGCCCCGCTGCCCGCCCTGTACGGGATGGACCCGGGGCGGGTGGTGCTGCTGGGGACCCTGTCCAAGACCCTCACCCCGGACCTGGGCATCGGGTGGATCGTCGCCGAACCCGACCTGGTGGAGCACCTGGCGCGGGTGCGCCGCAACCTGACCGACCGCACCCCGGGCCCGGTGCAGGCCGCCACGGCGCTGCTGCTGGAGCGCGGCGACCTGGACCGGCACCTGCGGCGGATGCGCGCCGAGTACGCGCGCCGCCGCGCCCTGCTCATCGAGCACCTGGGGCCGCGCCTGACCGGGGACACCGCGGGGCTGCACGCGATGCTGCCGCTGCCCGCCCGCGAGGTGGCCCCGGTGGTCGCCGAGGCCGCCGCCCGCGGCGTGGTGGTCGACGACACCGGCCGCACCAGCCACGGCGAGCCGACCGTGCACGGCCTGGTCCTGGGCTACGGCTCGGCGTCCGCGCCGCAGCTGCGGCGCGGCTGCGCCGTGCTCGCCGACATCCTCGACCGCCGCCTCGGCCCCGCCTGACCCGCTCCGGCCCGGCCGGTCCGCCGACCGCGCGCCCGTCAGCCCCGCGCCCCGGGAGGGTTGACCCGCGCCTGCAACACCCCGGACAGGATGGCCTCCCGGGCCGCCGCCCCGACCCGCAGCATCCGCCCGTCGTGACGAAGAACGGTGGTGTGTCGCCGGACCGCCGCCAGGATCCGCCGTGCCGCCGACACGAAATCCGGATCCTTGTCGCAGAACCGATCACCGTGCACGAAGCGCTCCGTGTAGTAGAGGCGTCCGGGATGGAGCAGCCCATCGCGCAGCAAGGAGGGCGACCACTCGATCAGCGGATCGACCTGCACGTCGAAGACCCACAGGTCCCCCGCTCCAAGGGAACGTGGCCGCAGCTCGGCGAGATCGTCCACACGGGCGATGCACCACCACGGCTCCAGCGGGTCGAACGCCCGTTGCGCCGGGCTCTCCGGATCTTCCGTCCACCGGGGGAACACCGCGCACCGGTGGCGTTCTGTCAACAACGCGGTGATCTCCCGCGCGTCCTGTGGCATGAGGTGCAGCCTCACCTGCCGGCCCACGTCATCGCCCCTTCCCGCGGCGGGGCCTCACGAGCGATCCTGCCCGGGCGACGACCTCCCGGCGGGCGCCGTCGGGTCCCACCCGCCAGGCGGTGAACCCGCCGCACACGATGTATCCCGGTGCGCGCTCACCGGACGGCCGCAGCACCAGGGCGTCCCCTTCCGCCCGTTGGGTGAGCCCTGCGAATTCGAGCATGCGCGCGCTCTCCTGCACATCCGCGAGGTCCAGAGTCGGGTCGGCGTACGAGGAGGCCAGGTGCACCGCCCGCACATCGACGAAGAACAGCTCCACCGGGCGGAGCGCTCCAGGCACGGTGCGCAACCGCAGCTCGGAGTGGCTGGCGCCGTACGTCCAGGGACGCACGTGCCCGGACATGGCCAGGGGCAGGCCGGAGCCGTCGGGGGGCATGGGGCCTCCAAGGTCGGAAGAAGCGATTCTAGAGGGGCCGGTCGGCGGGCCCGGCTCGACGGGGGCGGGTTGGTAAGGCTAACCTCAGGGACGTTCGTGCTCGTTCGTCCGATCCGAGAAGAGTGCCCCGTGCGTGTCGAGAACCCCGCCCACCGCGCGATCATGCGCGCCCGCGTCGTGCGCACCGAGCGGGTCACCAAGCACTTCATCAACATCACCCTGGGCGGGGAGGAGCTCGCGGACTTCGAGTTCCTGGGCCGCGACCAGTTCGTGCGCCTGTTCCTGCCCCGCCCCGGCCAGGACCGCCTGCACCTGCCCACCGCCACCGACCGCCGCTGGGTGTCGCAGCTGTACGACATGCCCAAGGAGCGCCAGCCCTACGTGCGCAACTACTCGGTGCGCCGGTTCGACGCCCCGGCCCGGGAGATGGACATCGAGTTCGTCGACCACGGCGAGGGCGGCCCGGCCTCGGCGTGGGCGCGGGCGGCGCGGCCCGGCGACGAGATCGGCCTGCTCACCGACGGCGTCTACTACCTGCCCTCCCCCGGAGCCGGGTTCCAGCTGCTGGTGGGCGACGAGAGCGCGCTCCCGGCGCTGGTGTCGATCCTGGAGCAGGCGCCCGAGACCCTCAGGGCCCGCGTGTACCTGGAGGTGCCCTCGGCCGACGACGTCCGCCCGCTGCGGTCGCTGCCGGGGGTCGAGGTGCACTGGCTGCCCCGCACCGACCCGCACGCGGTGCCCGGCCGCCTGGCGCTGGAGGCGGTGCGCGCCGCCGAGCTGCCGCAGGAGCGCCTGTACTGCTTCGTCGCCGGGGAGAACGCGCTGCCCACCGAGCTGCGCCGCCACCTGGTGCGCGAGCGGGGCGTGGCCAAGGACGACATCACCTTCATCGGCTACTGGAAGTACGGCCAGGCGGTGACCGACTGACCGGACGCACAGAGCCGCACTGGTTTACCCGGAGAAGGTAAAATTATTCTCTTCGAGGCTCCTGTGTGTCTGAAATGTTATGCAATGACCTACTCTGATGCCTGGTGCGCCGCACGGCGCCCCGAGCCAGGCCCCGAGGAGGTCACGTGGCATCCGGCCGACACAGCACCCGCACCGCTCCCCGCCCCTACCGGAAGTGGGCGGCCTTCGGCGCCGCCGCGGCGGTGATCGCCGCCGGCTACGCGGTCGCGGGCGCCGCCGACGCCCCCGCGCCCGGCCCCGGCGCCTCCCTGTGCCGGGCGGCGGACGACAAGCGCGAGATGCGCGGCGCCTGGCTGACCACCGTCGGCAACATCGACTGGCCCTCCGAGCCCGGCCTGTCCGCCGAGGAGCAGCAGGCGGAGCTGGACGCGCGCCTGGACGAGGCCGCCGAGCTGGGCCTGAACACCGTGTTCCTGCACGTGCGGCCCACCACCGACGCCGTGTACGAGTCCGACCTGGAGCCCTGGTCGCGCTACCTCACCGGGGAGCAGGGCGGCGACCCCGGCTACGACCCGCTGGAGTACGCCGTCGCAGGGGCCCACGAACGCGGCCTGGAGCTGCACGCCTGGTTCAACCCCTACCGCGTCGGCATCTCCTCCGACCTGGAGACCCTCGCCGACGACCACCCCGTCAAGGAGCACCCCGACTGGATGGTCCGCTACGGCGGCGAGGGGTTCCTCGACCCCGGCAACCCCGAGGTGCGGGCCTGGGTCACCGACGTGATCATGGACGTCGTGGACCGCTACGACATCGACGGCGTCCACTTCGACGACTTCTTCTACCCCTACCCCAAGGACGGCGAGGAGTTCGACGACGACGCCTCCTGGGAGGCGCACGGCGGGGACTTCGACGACCGCGACGACTGGCGCCGCGACAACGTCAACCGGTTCGTCGCCGGGATCCACGAGCGCATCGAGGAGGAGAAGCCCTGGGTCCGGTTCGGCATCTCCCCGTTCGGGATCTGGCGCAACGCGGGCAGTGACCCCGCCGGGTCGGACACCGACGGCCTGGAGTCCTACGCCGCCCAGCACGCCGACACCCGCACCTGGATCCAGGACGGCACCATCGACTACGTGGTCCCGCAGCTGTACTGGGAGCGCGGTTTCGCCGCGGCCGACTACGAGGTCCTCACCGACTGGTGGGCCGACCAGGTGGAGGGCACCGGCGTGGACCTGTACATCGGCCAGGCCGCCTACCGGGCGGGCGAGCCCGGCTGGCGCGGCGAGAGCGCCCTGTCCGACCAGCTCGACTACTCCGATGGCGTCGAGCAGGTGGGCGGCGACGTGTACTTCTCCTTCACGTCGCTCACCGAGGAGGCCGCGGAGGCGTTCGGCCACCTGCGCGAGGAGTACTACTCCGACCCGGCGCTGCCGCCCGTGGCGGACGTGGCGCCCGACACCGACCCCGAGGTCGGCGAGGTGCGCGGCCTGAGCGCCGAGACCGGCGAGGACGGCACCGAGCTGTCCTGGAAGGAGCTGGACGGGGCCCGCTCCTACGCGGTCTACCGCGTCGGCGCCGACCAGGCCGAGGCGGTGGCCTCCGGGGACATCGAGGACGTGTGCGAGGCGCTGACCGCCGACGCCCTGCTCGGGGTCACCGGCACCACCTCCTGGACCGACCGCTCCGACGGGGAGGGCGCCTACGTCGTGACCGCCCTGGACCGGTACCGGATCGAGGGACCCGCGGCGGACCCGGTGGACCCGCGCCTGTGACGGCTCCCCGCCCGTGACCGGGAGCGCGGCCGTAGCGGGAGGGCCGTCCCCTCGGGGGCCCTCCCACCGCGGCCGCCCCGGTCAGACCGCGCCGGCGAGGTCGCGGACGAGGACGCGCAGCACCTCGGCCCGGTGCCGGACGGGGAAGAAGTGGCCGCCGGGCAGCACCTCCAGGACGTGCCCGCGCGTGGTGAGATCGCCCCAGCGGTCCACCTCGGCGGGTGAGACGGAGGGGTCGTCGGCCCCGGCCAGCGCCGTGACCGGCACGTCCAGGGGTTCGGGGGCGGCGGGCCGGTAGGCGTCGACGAGCCGGTAGTCGCCGCGCACCGGGGGCAGTACCAGGGACCGCAGGTCGGGGTCGTCCAGCAGGCCGGGGGGCGTGCCGCCGAGCTTCTCGAGGACGGCGACCAGGCCGTCGTCGTCCAGCAGGTGGACGCCGGAGGCGGGCCCCTCACGGCCGGGGGCGCGCCGGGCCGACGTGAACAGGCGCACCGGCGGGCCCAGCGGGCCGTCGGCCAGGCGGCGGGCCGCCTCGTAGGCGACCAGCGAGCCCATGCTGTGGCCGAACAGCGCGTAGGGGCCGGTCAGGTGGCCCTCCAGGGCCGCCGCGGCCCCCGCCGCCAGGTCCTCCAGCCGCGCGGGCAGGGGCTCGCCGAACCGGGTCTCCCGGCCGGGGTACTGCACGACGGCCGACGCGAACTCCTCCGGCAGGCCGGCCGACCACTCCCGGTAGAAGTTGGCCGTCCCGCCCGCGTGCGGGAAGAGCACCACCGTCAGCCGGGCCCCGGGCCTGGCGTGGAAACGGCGCAGCCAGGGCGTCCCCGTGTCGGGAACGGTCATCGCACACCCACCCTTCAACGTCCTTCGCGTCGATGTCCGTCACGTCGACGCCTGTCGCGGACGGTCCGCCGCCGCGGACCGCACCGTCCGCCCGCCGCCCGGCCCGGACTCCGCCGGGCCCGCGCCCCGCACGGCCGGCCGGCGCGGTGCCCGCCGGGCCGGGGCTCAGGCGGTGCCCTGCCAGCTGCGCCACAGGTCGGCGTAGCGGCCGCCGGCCGCCACCAGGTCGGCGTGCGGGCCCTGCTCGACGACGCGGCCGCGGTCCATCACCACCACCCGGTCGGCGGCCTGCGCCTGGGTCAGCCGGTGCGCCACCACCAGGGTGGTGCGGCCCTCGGTGGCCGCCAGCGAGGCCCGCTCCAGGCGGCGCGCACCCGCGCTGCCCGCCTCCGCGGTGGCCTCGTCCAGCACCGCCACCGGCGGGTCGGCCAGCACCATCCGGGCCAGCGCCAGGTGCTGGGCCTGTTCGGCGGTGAGCGGGTGGCCGCCCTCGCCGACCACGGTGTCCAGCCCCTCGGGCAGCGCCCGCACCCAGCCGAGCGCGTCCACCCGCTCCAGCGCGGCCTCCGCCTCGGCGGCGCCCGCCCCGGGGCGGGCCAGCCGCAGGTCCTCCAGCAGGGTCCCGGCGAACACGTGGGTCTCCTGGCTGACCAGGTACACGTGCCCGCGCAGCAGGTGCTCGCCCAGGTCGGCCAGCGGCACTCCGCCCAGGTACACCTCGCCCGTGTCGGGGACGCGCAGGCCCGTGATCACCGCCGCCAGCGTGCTCTTGCCCGCGCCGCTGGCGCCCACCAGCGCCACCCGCTCCCCGGGGGCGATCTCCAGCGACACCCCGTCCAGGGCGGGCGGGGTGTCGGGGCCGTACCGGTGCGCGACCTCCTTGACCCGCACCGACGCGTCCTGCGGCTCGCGCGGCCGTTCCGGCTCGGGGGCCTCGGGCAGGTCCACCACCCCGGCGAGCCGGGCCAGGCTCGCCCCGGCCGACTGCACCTCGTTGAAGTTCATGACCAGGAACATCATCGGGCCGAACAGCCGGTGGAAGTACAGCGCCGCGGCGGTGACCGCGCCCACCGTCACGAGTTCGCCGCGCACCAGCCAGAACCCCGCGACCAGCACCGCCGTCAGACCCACGCACTCGGCGCCGTTGAGCCGCGACCCGAACCGGGTGAGCAGCCGGAACACCGACAGCGTGATGTCCATGGCCGCCAGGGACCGGTCGGAGACCCGCCCCTCGTGCTCCTCCTCGCGCCGGTAGGCGCGCACCGCCGACCGCCCGCGCAGCGCGCCCATCATGGCGTGCGACCGCTCGCCCATCGCGATCCGCTCGCGGGCGTAGTAGGGGCCCGAGAGCGGCAGGTACCAGCGGGCCGCCCACACGTAGACCGGCAGGGCGCACAGCCCGGCCAGGCCCAGCCGCCAGTCCAGGGCGGTCATCCCGGCCGCCGTCGACAGCACCATGGCCAGCGCGATCACCACGTCGGGGCCGTTGCGGGCGATGCCCGTGGTGACCACGGCGACGTCGTCGCCCACCCGGGACAGCAGGTCTCCGATGCGCACCCGCTCCACCTGCGCGGCGGGCATGTGCAGCACCCGGTCCATGACCCGCTCGCGCAGCCGCGCCAGGATCCGCTCCCCGGCCCGTGTCACCAGCCAGGCGCCCGCCCCGGTGAGCAGGCCCCCGAGCAGTGCCGCCGCGGCGATGATCCCGGCCGCGCGCAGCACCGCGTCCAGTCCGGCGCCGCCGGAGATGTCGTCGACCATGGTGCCCAGCGTCCAGGGGGCGACCAGGCCGACCGCGCTGCCCGCCAGCACCACGACCAGGGACAGGGGCGTGCCCCAGCCGCTGCGCCGCACCCCGTCGCCGAGCACCGCCCAGGTGCGCCGGGCCGAAGCGGTGGGCAGCAGATCCGCGCGTTCGTCGATCGCGCTCACGCGGTCACCGTCCTTTCCGTGCCCGGCGCGCCCGCGCCCGGGGAACCTGCCTCTGTGCCCGGCGCCCCGCCCCGGGCGGGTACGCCGTCCGCCGCCGTGCCCGGGAGGGCGGGGCCGCGGGGTGGTGCGGCCGCTCCCCGGGGCACGCCGCGGCCGGGCCGTGCCGCCGGACCGCGGCGGCGCGTCGCCGCACGGCGGGGGGAGCCCCCGGCCGCGCGGGAGGGAAGGGGGGTCACCGCAGGACCGCCTCGGCGTAGGCGGGGTCCCGGCCGACCAGCTCGGCGTGGGTGCCCACGGTCCGGACGCGCCCCTCCTCCAGGACGACCACCCGGTCGGTGCGGGAGAGCAGCGCCGGGCTGGCGGCCACCACGAGGGTGGCCCCCGCCGGGGCGCGGTCGGCGCGGGCCCGGGTCAGTCCGCGGGCGATCGCCTCCTCGGTGACCGCGTCCACGGCGGTGGTGGGGTCGTGCAGGACCAGCACCGGCGGGTCCGCGGCCAGGGCTCGCGCCAGGGCGGCGCGCTGGCGCTGCCCGCCGGACAGGTTCGCGGCCCGGTCGGCGATGGGCCGGTCCAGGCCCTGGGCGTGCCCGGTGACCAGGTCCTCGGCCCCGGCGGCGCGCAGCGCCTCGCGCAGGTGCGCCTCGTCGCGGTCGCCGCCGGTGGCCAGGTTGGTGCGCAGCGTGCCCTCGAACAGGGTCGCCCCGTGCTCCTCCACCAGGACGGCGACGCGCAGCGCGGCCAGGTCGAGCTCGTGCACGGGCACCCCGCCCACCGCGGCCCGGCCCTCCTCGACGTCCTCGGGGACGGCCCGGCCCGACAGCAGCTCCAGCAGCGCCTCGGCGTCGCGCGGGTCGGTGGCCAGCACACCCACGGTCTCGCCCGGGGCCAGCCGCAGGTCGACCCCGCGCAGGGTGCGGTAGGCGACCCCGTCCAGTTCCACCACGGGCTCGGCCGGGACCGGCCGCTCGCCGGGGGTGACGGCGGCGGGAGCGGTCAGCAACCGGACCAGGCGGCGGGCCGAGGCGCGGGAGGTGGCGAAGAGCTGGCCGACCATGCCCAGGCCCTGGACGGGTTCGGCCAGGAACTGGGCCAGGCCCACCACGGTGATGAGCTCACCGATGGTCAGCCGCCCCTCCAGCGCCATCCAGCCGGCGACCGCGGCCACGCACGCCAGGAACAGCACGCCCGCGGCCGACACCATGCCGCGGTACACGCCGTTGCTGGCCGCGGCCGACACCGAGGCGGTGAGGGCGACGCCGCTGGCCCGGCGGTAGCGGTCGGCGGCGGCGCGGCGGGCGCCCATGCCCATGAGCACGCGCAGGCCGCCGACCAGGTCGGTGGCCAGGGCGGTGGCCCCGGCGGCGGTGGCCTGCTTGGCCTCGCTGCGCCGGGTGATGCGGGCGGCGGGGAAGCGCAGCAGCAGCATCATCAGCGGCACCCCGACCAGGACGCCGATCCCCAGGGGGACGTCGATGGCCAGCAGGGCGACGGTGGTGACGGTGATCGCGCTGCCCATGGCGATGAGCCCGATCCAGGCGCGCACGTACTGGGACGCCTGCTCGGCGTCGGAGGTGGCCACGGACAGCAGCTCCCCGGCGCGCAGTCCGCTGCGCTCCCCGCGCGGGTCCAGGGCCCGGCGGGCGGCCTCCACCCGCAGCAGGTGGGCCTCGTTCTCGGCGGCCCGCATGGAGAACCGGGCGCCGATGCGGTAGGCGAGGGCCAGCACCGTGAACAGGGCGGCCATGCCCAGGACGCACAGGGCCAGGGCGCCGACGTCGCCGGTGAAGACGGCCCGGTCGATGGTGACGCCGATGGCCACGGGGACCAGGGCCTCGGCGAGCTGGTGCAGGGAGTGCAGGGCGGTGGCGCAGGCGGCGTCGCGGCGGTTGCGGCGCAGGGTGCGCCGGCCCAGGGCGCGGACGTCGGCGGGGACGCCGTCGGGGGTGCGCACGTCGGCGGGGGCGTCGGCGGTTGCGCTCACGCGGCCGTCCCGTCCGGGCCGGGGCGTACGCCCGCCCTTGAACCTGTGGTCATCCGATCGTCCCATTCCCTGTCGTCGTGCCGCGAACAGGCTAGCCAGGCCCGGACACCGCCGCGAACGCGCCCCCGCGGGGCACGGGAGGGCTCCGCGGGCCCGGCCCGCAGCGGCCCCGCCGGACATGACCCACGTCACACGCGCACCGGCGTGCGGAGCACCGGCCGCACCGGAACCGCCCGCGGGCGGGGGCTCACCGCGCCGCCGGCCCCGCGGCGCGCCGTTCATCCCGGTTTGCACCCACCCCGGAGTCCATCACTATGATTCACCTTAGGCAAGCCTAAGCTGACCGTGACCTTCCCGAGAATGATGAGGCTCCATGAACCGTGGCCCGCTGACCCGCGGCGGCGCGATCGCCGCCGGCGCGCTCTCCGTCCTGATGCTCGCCGCCTGCGGCGGCGGGGCGGCCGAGGAGCCCGACTCCCCCTCCGGCGGGGCCGCCGAGGGCTACCCCGTCACCGTCCCGACCCTCTTCGGGGACGTCACCGTCGAGGACCGCCCCGAGAACGTGGTGGCCATGGGCTGGTCCGACGCCGAGACCGCGCTCGCCCTGGGCGTGCAGCCGGTCGGCGTCGCCGACTGGCAGGCCTACGGCTCCCCCGGCGTCGGCCCCTGGGCCGCCGACCTGTTCGACTCCGAGCCCGCCCAGCTGGCCACCCTGGAGCCGAACCTGGAGGAGATCGCGGCCCTGGAGCCCGACGTCATCCTCGACACCCGCTCCGACAACAGCCAGGAGCGCTACGACCTGCTCTCCCCGGTCGCCCCGGTGATCGGCCCGCCGCCCGGCGTGGAGGTCACCTACGGCACCACCTGGCAGGAGCAGACCCGCCAGGTCGCGCTGGCCCTGAACGAGGAGGAGCGCGGCGAGGAGCTGGTCTCCGAGCTGGAGGGGGAGTTCGAGGCCCTGCGCGAGGAGAACCCGGACTTCGCCGACGTCACCATCGCCGTGGGCGCCTACTTCGACGGCCAGTACGGCGCCTACGTGCCCGGCGACAGCCGCGTCGACGTGCTCCAGGACCTGGGCTTCGAGTACAAGTCCGAGATCACCGACATGGCCGACGGCGCGTTCTACGTCGACCTCAGCCCGGAGCTGGTGGAGGTCCTGGACGCCGACCTGACCATCGTCTTCCCGATCGGCGACGTCGCCGAGACGCTGAAGGAGGACCCGGTCCTGCAGGGCATCGGCTCCGCGCAGGACGGGCGCCTCATCATCCTGGACGACCCGGAGCTGGCCAACGCCTTCTCCAGCGGCTCCACCCTGGGCGTCTCCTACGCCCTGGAGGGCATCGTCCCCCTCATCCACGAGGCGCTCGGCCGGGAGTGACGTCCTCCGCGAGCGCGCGAGGGCCCCGGGGCGGACGCCCCGGGGCCCCCGGCGTTCCGGCCGGGGCCGCGCTTGACCCGACACGTGCCCGCACGTGGGGGTCCGCTGCCGGCGGGCGCACTAACGTCGCGGCATGAGCAACGCCCGCGTCCCGTCCCGCCGCACCCGGAGGGTCCGCGCGGCCCTGCGCCGCCCCGCCGCGGCGACCGCGGTAGGCGTCCTGGTACTCCTGGCCGCCACGGCCTGCGCCCCGGACCGGGCCCCCGAACCGGAGCAAGCGGGCTTCGCCCCCTCCTCCGACCTGCTCACCATCGACGCCGACAACGGCAACCTGCGCGTCTCCCCCGGCGACGTCGACGAGGTCGAGGTGACCCGCTGGATCTCCTCCAGCTCCCTGCTGGGCTCCCCCGAGGCCGACTGGGGCCTCACCGGCGACACCCTCCGGCTGCGCGTGCGCTGCGGGGCCCTCACCGACTGCGAGGCCGAGTACGAGGTGATCGTCCCGGAGGGCACCACCCTCACCGTGGTGAGCGGCAGCGGCGACATCACGGCCTTCGGCTTCGTCCGCCCCCTGACCGCGACCAGCGGCGACGGCCGCGTCTCGGTCTCCGACACCATCGGTCCCCTCACCATGGCCAGCGACGGCGGGGACCTCATCGGCCGGGGGCTCGCCTCGGACGAGGTGGAGGCCGTCACCGCCGACGGCGACGTCGACCTGGAGCTCACCGCCGTCCCCGACGCCGTGACGGTGCGCACCGGCGACGGCGACGCCGACATCACGCTGCCCGAGGCCGCCTACGCCGTGGACGCCTCCTCCGGCGAGGGCGAGGTGGTCACCGAGGTCGACACCGACCCCGGCAGCGCGCACCGCGTGGACGCCACCGCGGGCGGCGGCCGCATCCGCCTGCTCACCGCCCCGGTCTGAATCCATCGGGGCCACCGCGTGCCGTGGGCGGTGCACGCCCCACCCGGGACCGCCGCCGCGGCTCAGGCGGGCGAGGGCCGGTGGGAGGCCAGCCGGACCAGCAGCTCGTCCACCAGGGCCGCCTCGCCCGGGGTCAGCAACCCGTCGGCACCGCCCCGGGACAGCAGCACCCGCAACGCGTTGGCGTGGGCGGACACCCCGGTGTCGCCGGCGCCCTCCGCCCGCGCGGGACCGGTGACCACGGCGGCCAGCACGGCCTCGCGCACCGCCTCCGACAGGCGCGGGTCGTCCGCGCCCCGCTCGATGAGGCGCAGCACCACACCCCTGCCGGCGGTGTGGATCATCTCCGCCGCGGTCTCGGCGTCGACCGCCAGCCGCCCGGCCTCGGCGACCCGGCCGACCAGCCCCCGCAGGATCTCCTGCGCCCGGGCCGCCGCCTCCCCTCCCCCGCCGCCGGAGGCGCCGGGCGCGTACATCAGCACGTAGTGGGCGGGGTTGTCCAGCCCGAAGCGGACGTGCAGGTCCCAGCCCGCCCGCAGGTCCTGGACCGGGTCCCCGGTGGCGACCTGGGCCTGCTTCCCGGCCAGGTAGCGGTCGAACCCGTCGGCCGCCACGGCGTCGAACAGCCCGGCCATGTCCCCGAACAGCCGGTAGAGGGTGGGCGGCTGCACCCCGGCGGCGGCGCTCACCGAACGCGTCGTGACGGCCTCGCGCCCTTGGCGGGTGAGGATGTCCGCCGCGGCGTCGATCACGCGCCGCCGTGTGTCCTGCCTGTCTCCCATGCACCCCAGGGTATCGGCGGTAACAGCAACCCGTTATCCCTTCTAGCGCCCGCGTCCCCGCCCCGGCCGCGGGACCGGGGCGTTCACCGGCCTCCCGCGCCGCGGCCTGCGAAAACCCGGGTAGTAACCTCGTGGCGGCCCATCCCACCCACGAACAGGGACATCCGTGCGCGACATCGTCATCTTCTCCGGCAGCGCCCACCCGGAGATCGCCCAGGAGATCTGTGCCGACCTCGGCAAGCCGCTCTCCCCCACCCGCGTCTCGCGGTTCGCCAACGACTGCCTGGAGGTCCAGCTCCAGGACAACTGCCGCGAACGCGACGTGTTCATCATCCAGCCGCTCGTGCCCCCGGTCCAGGAGAACCTGGTGGAGCTGCTGCTGATGCTCGACGCCGCCCGCGGGGCCTCCGCCGCCCGCACCACCGTGGTCATGCCGCACTTCGCCTACGCCCGCTCCGACAAGAAGGACGCGCCGCGCATCTCCATCGGCGCCCGCCTGGTCGCGGACCTGCTCGCCACGGCGGGGGCCGACCGCGTGCTCACCATGACGATGCACTCGCCCCAGGTCCACGGGTTCTTCAGCGTCCCCGTCGACCACCTGCACGCCCTGGGCGAGCTCGCCTCGCACTTCCGCGGCGACGACCTGTCCAACACCGTGGTCGTCTCCCCCGACTTCGGCAACGCCAAGGCCGCCTCGGCGTTCGCCCGCCGCCTGGACACCCCGGTGGCCGCCGGGGCCAAGCAGCGCTTCAGCGACGACAAGGTCAGCATCACCTCGGTCATCGGCGACGTCGCCGACCGCGACGTGATCATCCTCGACGACGAGGTCGCCAAGGGCAGCACCGTGGTGGAGCTGATCGAGCGGCTGCGCGAGCACAAGGTCCGCTCCATCCGGGTGGCCTGCACCCACGGCCTGTTCACCGACGGCGCCCTGGACCGCCTGACCGCGATGGACGACGTCACCGAGATCGTGTGCACCAACACGGTGCCGATGGCCCCGGAGAAGGTCACGCCCAAGCTCACGACGCTGTCGATCGCCCCGGCGCTGGCCGAGGCGATCCGCCGCATCCACAACGGCGAGTCCGTGAGCGCCCTGTTCGACCAGTCCTGACGCCCGCGGGCCCGGGCCGACGCGGCCGGGCCCGCCCACCGGTGGACGGGTCGGCGGCCCACACGGGCGCGCGACCCGCCGGCCCGGTACGCCGGCGTGTGCAGACCCCCTCGACCCGTGCGGGCGCGCGACCCCGCCGACCGTCGGGGCCGCGGAAACGCCGGGGCGGCAGGGGCGACAATGGCCGCGCCGGACTCCGCGTCGATCTCCTTTGACGGCGGATCGAAATGTCCCTCCGCCGGACCGGGAAAACCGGACGCGCGGCCCCGGCCCACGGGCGGGCGCGCCGCGAGAACCGCGGGCGGCACGGCCCGGCGGCCGGGAGAAGGCACCGCCTTCCCACCTCACACGCACCGCCGCCCGCCCACCCGGCGACCCGGAGCCGCCGCCGAAAGGGGATATCCCGCGGGCCCGCGGAACATAAGGGATATCGCGGAACCGAATACACGACGGGAATCCGCCGCCGCGACGGTCAATCCCTTGACCGGCGAGACGAAGGCACATGATCCGCCCCGGGGCGCCTTTGAAGCGCGCCCCCGCACGGTGGGACAATGCGGCCATGAGACGCCACCGCCCCGTACCCGCGGACACCGCGCAGGACACCCCGCGCATCGACCCGCCCAAGACCTCCGCCGCCGGACTGCCCGCCGTCCTCAACAGCGTCCGGCAGGTCGGGGAGAACGCCGGGGTGCGGCGCGGACTGCCCGCCATGCTCGCCCTCAACCAGAAGCGCGGCTTCGACTGCCCGGGCTGCGCCTGGCCCGAGGGCGACAAGCGCCACCGCGCGGAGTTCTGCGAGAACGGCGCCAAGGCCGTCGCCGAGGAGGCCACCACCCGCCCCCTCACCGCCGACTTCTTCGCCGAGCACTCCGTGAGCGCCCTGGCGCAGCGCTCCGGGTACTGGCTGGGTCAGCAGGGGCGCCTCACGCAGCCCCTCCACTTGGCCGAGGGCGCCGACCACTACACCCCCATCGGCTGGGACGACGCCCTGGAGCTCGTCGCCGCCGAGCTGCGCGCCATGGACGGCCCCGACCAGGCCGTTTTCTACACCTCCGGGCGCACGGGCAACGAGGCCGCCTTCGCCTACCAGCTGCTGGCCCGCCAGCTGGGCACCAACAACCTGCCCGACTGCTCCAACATGTGCCACGAGTCCTCCGGGTCCGCCCTCACCGAGACCCTGGGCGTGGGCAAGGGCAGCGTGTCCCTGGACGACCTGTACCGGGCGGACCTCATCATCGTCGCCGGGCAGAACCCCGGCACCAACCACCCCCGCATGCTGACCGCCCTGGAGCGCGCCAAGAGGAACGGCGCCCGCATCGTCACGGTCAACCCCCTGCCCGAGGCCGGGATGCGCGAATTCCGCAACCCCCAGCACCCCGGCGGACTGCTGGGCCGCGGAACGCAGCTCACCGACGTGTTCGCGCAGATCCGCCTGGGCGGCGACCTCGCCCTGTTCTCCGCGGTCAACCGCATCCTGCTGGAGACCGACCGCGACGGGTCCCGCGTCCTGGACCACGACTTCATCGACGCCCACACCCACGGCTTCGACCTGTTCGCCAAGGAGCTCCTGGACGAGCCCGCCGACGCCTTCTGGGCCCGGGTGGAGCGCGACACCGGCCTGGAGCGCCCGCTCATCGAGGAGATCGCCGCCATGGCCATCGCCTCCGAGCGCACCGTCGTGTGCTGGGCCATGGGCCTGACCCAGCACAAGCACTCCGTCCCCACCATCCGCGAGGTCGTCAACTTCCTGCTGCTGCGCGGCAACGTCGGCCGCCCCGGCGCCGGGGTGTGCCCGGTGCGCGGCCACTCCAACGTGCAGGGCGACCGCACCATGGGCATCTTCGAGCGGCCCTCCGACGCCTTCCTGGACGCCCTGGGCGCCGAGTTCGGGTTCTCGCCGCCCCGCGAGCACGGCCACGACACCGTCAACGCCATCCGCGCCATGGCCCGGGGCGACGTGCGCGTCTTCTTCGCCATGGGCGGCAACTTCGTCGCCGCCACCCCCGACACCCATGTCACCGAGGACGCCATGCGCCGGGTGGGGCTGACCGTCCACGTGTCGACCAAGCTCAACCGCTCCCACGTGGTCACCGGCACCCGCGCGCTCATCCTGCCCGCGCTGGCCCGCAGCGACCGCGACGTCCACGGCGGGCGGGAGCGCTGGGTCACCGTCGAGGACTCCATGAGCCGCGTCCACGCCTCGCACGGCGTGCTGCGGCCGCTGTCGGAGGACATGCGCTCGGAGGTGGACATCGTCCGCGACCTGGGCGCCCGCTTGTTCGGCCAGAGCCCGGTGGCCTGGGACGCGTTCGCCGACTACGACCGGATCCGCGACCACATCGCCGCCGTCGTGCCCGGCTTCGACGACTTCAACGCCAGGGCCCGGCAGCGCAACGGGTTCACCCTGCCGCACGCGCCGCGCGACCACCGGCGCTTCCCCACCGCCACCGGCAGGGCCAACTTCACCGTCAACGGCACCTACGCGCCCCGGGTGCCGCAGGGGCGCCTGCTGCTGCAGACCCTGCGCTCGCACGACCAGTACAACACCACGGTGTACGGCCTGGACGACCGGTACCGGGGCATCACCGACGGGCGCCGCGTGGTCCTGGTCAACCCCGAGGACGCCGCCGAGCTCGGCCTGGCCGACGGCTCCTACACCGACCTGGTGGGCGAGTGGTCCGACGGGCGCGAACGCCGCGCGCCGCACTTCCGGGTGGTCCACTACCCGACCGCCCGCGGCTGCGCCGCCTCCTACTTCCCCGAGACCAACGTCCTGGTGCCCCTGGACTCCACCGCCGACATCAGCAACACGCCCACCTCCAAGTCGGTGGTGGTGCGTTTCGAGCCCGACAGCGGGCTGTGACCCGCCGCGGCGGGCCCCCCCCCCCCCCCCCCCCCCCCCCAAAACCCCCAAAAACCCCCCCCCCCCCCCACCCCCCCCAAAAACCCCCCCCACCCCCCCCGGCCCCCCC